>NZ_JABCQB010000003.1:0-349909 GCF_015244525.1 Gluconobacter sp. R75690
TAGGTTCTGTTGACAAAAGGTCTTCCCAGACTGGCTTGGACGTGATTCAAAGCTGGTCTTTGCGGAGACCTGTAGATGCGTGGTGACCTGACGGACGAGGAATGGGCGATCATTGGCGGCCTGCTGCCGCCTGAACGTGGCCGTTGGTCACGCCCGGCACAGGATAACCGTCTGTTTCTCAACGGAATGCTTTATGTCCTGCGTGTGGGTTGCCCATGGCGGGATATGCATGAGCGCTACGGAAAATGGAACCCGGTCCATGTGCGGTTCCGTCGATGGGCCGAGCAGGGTGTCTGGGACGCCCTCTTGGCTTTGAACTGACGGGCGGTGAAATTTCTGACTACTCCGGCACTGATGCCCTGCTGGACCTGTCGGTCGTGACACCGCGCCGACTTCTGGCCGATAGGGGATATGACAGTGACAGGATACGGGAGAACCCGCTTTTTCGAGGTATTCTTCCTGTTATCCCGCCGCGTTCAAACCGCACAGAGGATATCCCCTGCGACTTCCGTCGCTATCGGGATCGCAACCGTATCGAGCGGATGTTCAACACGCTGAAGCAGTTTCGCCGTATCGCAACCCGCTATGACAAGACGAGAAAATCGTTCCGCGCCTTTCTCAACCTCGCCGCAGCCAAGTTGTGGCTACCATCTTTTGTCAACAGAACCTAGGTAGCTCGACCTCAATATATAGCTGGCCATCGTGGCTACCCCTTTTTGATCTTTTCTTGACCCCTTACGGCAATATGCTGAAGAGAGTGTCCTCATCTGGACAGATGACTGGAGGTTCCGACGGCCCGTTCTGATGTCTGGCCTCTTTTCAGGCACCAGCATGACATAGAATCAGGATATTTCCCCTGCCCACCATCGAAATCCCCTGGATATCTCCCGATTCAGCTCTATCGACCATGTCGACCCACCGTTGGGCCGCGTATCTCGATAGTGGGGGAGCGGAAACGAATGGCCGAGCCCGATGGTCCTTTCTCTGCCTTTCTCCTACCGAGACCCTTGAATATCATGCCGGTGATCTTCGCAGGAATGGCGCGTCAGCCCATGGCAATGTCTGGGACCATTTGCGGAACATGACTTCGACCGGCTCGGCTTCCCGACTGGCAGAAGGGAATCCAGTTCCCTTCACTGGAGGGATTGTCGGCATGATTGCCTATGAAGCCGGTCTGAATCTGGAGAATGTTTCTTCCCGACACAGCTCTCTGACACCCACGTTCATAGCGGCATCCTTCAACGATGTGCTGGCTTTCGATCGGCATGAAAAGCGTTGCTGGTGGAGCAGCCAGGCAGGACATCCCGCACCGGACCTGTCCCAGGCCCGACTTTCCTGCAAAACGCCCTCCATCCGTTTTCGACCGGAACAGTCCCGCGAGACATGGACGGACGCTGTTCGGAAAGTCATTGCGTTCATCAAGGCAGGGGACATCTTTCAGGCCAATCTGACCATGCGATGGTTTGCAGAACGTACAGATGATTTCGATGAACTGGCTGCTTACCAGGCGCTGCGAGACACTTCACCCGCCCCATTCGGAGCATATCTGAAGACCCCCGCTTTTTCCCTGCTCAGCGCGTCAGTTGAACGTTTCCTTTCGCTCTCGACGAAAGGACTGATCGAGACACGTCCCATCAAAGGGACTATTTCTCTAGGGATGACTGCAGCGGAAACAACCCACAATATGCGGCTCCTGGCATCGGACGAAAAGGAACTGGCTGAAAACCTGATGATTACGGACCTGATGCGTAATGATATCGGTCGTGTCTCAAGGATTGGTTCTGTCTGTGTCCCCCAGTTGTCACAGGTCGAACAATTCCCGCATGTGCTGCATCTGGTGTCAGCGATCCAAGGGCAGTTACGCCCGGAATTGGAGGCCGTCGACCTGTTGAAGGCCACACTTCCGCCCGGCTCCGTTACGGGCGCACCGAAAAAACGCGCCATGGAAATCATCGATCTGCTGGAAACGTCTCCCCGCGGGGCTTATTGTGGCAGCCTTTTCCGCATTGGACATGACGGTGGAATGGACAGTTCCGTTATCATCCGCAGCATGTCCAGAGTAGACAATCTGCTCGCCATCGGCTCCGGTGGAGGCATTACCGTGCTATCGGATCCGTTACGGGAATACGAGGAAATGCTTCTGAAAGTGGCCCCGATCCTGAAGGCCTTCGAGGAATGAACGATCTCGTATGGCTCGACGGACGAATTCTGGACACAAGGAATGCCCGTATAGCCCCGACAGATCGGGGGTTTCTCCTTTCCGACGGACTGTTTGAAACCATACGCATTTCCAACCGTAAAGCGCCTCACTTGACACGACATCTGAAGCGGCTTGCAGAAGGGTGTGCAGTTCTCGGGCTTCCGGCACCGGCGCCGGCTTTGCTCCACAAAGCCGTGGCTGATCTTCTTGAAGCCACGGCTCTTGTGGACGGATCACTTCGCCTGACGGTCACGCGCGGCACCGGACCCCGTGGCGTCTTACCGCCCCACGTCCCGCACCCGACAATCCTGATACAGGCTGCCGCACCTCCCCCGAACATCCCGTCGGCCGTGAGTCTGGGGATTGGCCGTTACCAGAGGGATGGCACGTCCCCATTATCGCGCGTCAAATCTCTAGCCTTCCTGCCCTCCATTTTGAGCCGAATGGAAGCTGTTGCGGCGGGTCTGGATGATGCTCTTCTGCTAGGAACAACAGGCGCCATCGCCGAAGCCAGTGCAGCAAATATTCTCTTCCTGAATGAGGACAGTCTTTATACACCGCCTTTACATGACGGGGCGTTGCCCGGCACATCCCGTGCACGTCTTCTGGAAAAAGGCCTGTGCCACGAACGAAGCATATCACCAGAGGACCTCCCTGCCATAACAGGGGCATGGCTGGTCAATGCACTTTCCCTGACGCCGGTATCAGGTATTGATATTCACGAGATGTCCTTACATCCCGAAAAGGACCACCTGCTGCGGATGTTCCTGTTTCCTGACTAGGTCTTTTGTCAACGTGACCTAGCAGGAATGGCGCGGAAACGGGTTCGGATCAGTATCGGAAGTCGGAAGTTGATCGTTCCGGGACAACACTGGGCCCGATCCCGGAGGCGGCACGATATGCGCTGCGCAACCGGACGGCACGCGCCCTGAATAAACCCGGCCTTCAGGCCGGCTGGCTCTCACGGATCAGGCGGTGGATGAAGGCCAGCTTGTGCATGATCCCGGCCGTCAGCACGAACGGGTAGAAATCCGCCAGCCCCATGGAGCGGTTCAGACTGTTCACCGCATAGGTCAGCGGCAGCCAGGCCTGCATGATGTCCTCGAAGGACGCTTGCGTGTACGGGTCGCCCAGTGTGCGGCCCGAGGCGTGACCGATCCCCTGCACGCGCGGGTCCACGCTCACGCCGAACGCACAGGCCGTCTCCAGCGTGGAGACGATATGCAGGTAATGCGCCCAGGTCTCGGCAAAGTCCTCCCAGGGATGGGACGTGGCGTAGACGCTGACATGGCTGTCCTGCCAGTCAGGCGGTGTGGGGCTGTCGTAATAGACCTGGAGCGCCTTCTGGTAATCCGCGCGGTCATCCCCGAACACTGCCCGGCACTCATCGAGCCGCCCGGCGTCGCGCACCAGAACGTTCCAGTAATAATGTCCGATCTCGTGCCGGAAATGCCCCAGAAGGGTGCGGTAATATTCCCCCATCTCGACGCGCATGCGCTCACGCGACGCATCATCGGCTTCGCGCATGGCGATGGTGATGACGCCGTTGGCATGTCCGGTCATGACGGAGGATGAGCCGTCCGGCGCGTCGTCGAGGAAATCGAACACCAGTCCGTTTTCGGGGTCCTGACGCCGGTCCTTCAGCGGGAGTTTCAGCCGCAGCAGCGTGTAGAACAGGCGGTGCTTGGCGACCTCGATCTTCCGCCAGCGCTCAAGATTTCCGGGGATGTCGAGGTTCGGGATCGTCCGGTTGAACCGGCAGGCCAGACAGAACGACCTGCCCCCTGTCGCACCCGGTGTCGTCAGCCAGTTGCAGACGTCATCGTCATGATTGGAACAGTACAGGACCTGCTCGTGCTTCACCAATGGCGCCAGCGGGTGCCACAGCCGGTCCCCGGCCGGGTCCAGCGCCGTCAGCAGCGACTGTTCGGGCAAATAGCCGACGGCGTGGCGGCAATGCTCGCAGACCGTATTTTCAAAAAAGAGAATCTGGCCGCAGGACTGGCACTCAAAGAGCTTCATGGGATCGCATTACACCGGGTTGCCCGATCATCGCCAGTTCCGGGGCCAGTTCCGGGGCCTCGCGCCCGGACAGAAGGGGCTCCGCGTGCATCGTCACGTCGAACGTGGCGCGACAGCGGTCCAGCATTCCGGAAATGGGCGCGGCTTCCTCGGGCCGGCCGGTCACCGCCAGCGGAATGTGATGCTGCGCCACCACCAGCCCCGATGTCGTATCAAAGCCAACCCAGCCGTCTCCGGGGATCCAGGCTTCCGCCCAGGCATGAAGATCGCAGCTCAGGCCATCCGCCGTGTCCGACTGGATCAGATAGCCGGACACGAAGCGCGCCGAAAATCCCAGATGCCGCAGGACCGTCACCAGCAGCCACGCACTGTCCCGGCAGGACCCGCTTTGCCGCTGCAGCGTCTCTTCGGGCGTCCAGACCCCCGGCTCAAGCCGGCGCTGATAGGTCAGGCGCTCCGCCACGGCGCGGTTGAGATCCGCCACTGCTTCCGAGGTCTTTTCCGCTCCCGCCATCCGCCAGGATTCGACGAAGCGCGACATCTGCGCGCCGGCCGCGTCCACATCGCGATAGGCGGTACAGACCGGCGCTTCCGCAAGCGCGGACAGGGTTGGCCGGGCGCCCAGATCCACATCCATGCGGACCGAAACGTCGAAGCCCGTCACACGCTCCGGAACCCGCACTTCCGCTACCCGGTTGCCATAGGCGTCCTGCCGCCAGGTTACATCCGCGTTCTCCGGGGAGACCTCCAGCGCATAATCGCGGATCGCGGATCGCACCTGCGGTACGGGGCACAGACGCACGGTCTGACGCCCCAGGAAGACGGGCCGGTCATACTGATATCGGGTCTGGTGGCGCAGTATGACGCGGGAATTCATGCTCAGGAGGCCCTGTGGAAACGGTTTCAGATACTCGTATTCAGACACGTGATTTTCGGGCCATCCCGTTCCGGCAACCATTGGGTCTGACAGCAGTCGAAACATTACCCTATCAGTCTTCCCGGGAACCGCAACAATTTCCGCCGGACTTTTCCCGATCCGTCCAAATGGAAAATTTCACGCTTGGCAAAGCGCTGGAATCTTGCTCCGTTAATAAAATATCGTAATGAACCGGCACGGCTGATCGGGTTTTCCATCGGCACAGGGTCGGCGATGAACAGGGTTGTGAGGCAGAGAATGAACAGGCCGGTTTTGCAGTCTCCCAGTCCCGCCCCCGTCAGTGCTCCTCCAGCCAGTGCTGCCCCGGCTTCCGGCGCTTCTGCCAAAAGTGCGGCCGGGATGTTCGCCGCCTATGACACGCCGGATTTCTTCTGCGAACTCATGAACCGGACGGATGTGCTCCCTCCGAGCCTTCAGACCGTTCGTGACCGTCTCGCGGGGTTCGATCTTGCCGAACTGCGCCACCGCACCAATACGGCGGAAGCGCAGCTCTATCGTCTGGGCATTACTTTCACCGTCTATTCCGACCGCGAAGCGATCGACCGCATCCTGCCTTTCGACATGATCCCGCGTGTCCTTACGGCTGCGGAATGGGATCATATTGATCGTGGCGTGCAGCAGCGCGTCAAGGCGCTCAATCTGTTCCTGCGGGACATCTATCATGAGCGCCATGTCCTGCGGGACGGCATCATCCCTGCCGATCTGGTGCTCAACAATCCGAATTACTGCGAAGCGATGGTCGGCGTGCGCGTGCCCGGCGACGTCTATGTCCATATCAACGGGACCGATCTGATCCGCGACCGCAGCGGGCGTTTCATGGTGCTCGAAGACAATGCCCGCACGCCATCGGGTGTGTCTTATGTCATTGAAAACCGGCACATGATGCTGCGGCTGATGCCGGATCTGGCGTCGGGCATGCCTCTGCGGTCGGTGGAGGAATATGGGCTGAGGCTGCACCAGACGCTGTGCGAGGTCGCACCAGAGGGCGTGAGCGATCCGCAGGTCGTGCTGTTCTCGCCAGGCATTTATAATTCTGCCTATTTCGAGCATGTTTTTCTGGCGCGCGAGATGGGGGTGCCGCTTGTTGAAGGGCGGGATCTGATCGTTGAGAACCACCGCGTCTATATGCGGACCGTCGCAGGACTTCGCCCGGTCCATTCGATCTACCGCCGCCTCAACGACGAGTTCCTGGACCCGCTGGCCTTCAACCCCGACAGCATGCTCGGCGTGCCGGGTCTTGTGGAAGCCTATCGGCGCGGGAATGTCACGCTGGCCAATGCGCTGGGAACAGGTGTAGCGGATGACAAGGCCGTTTATGCCTATATGCCGCGTCTTATCCGTTACTATCTGGGCGAAGATCCCATTCTCGACAGCGTGCAGACCAATATCTGCGCCGAAGAGGAAGGTCTCGCTTACACGCTGGCCAATATGGACAAGCTGGTCATCAAGCCGGTTGGCGAGTCCGGCGGTTATGGTCTGCTGATCGGCTCGCAGGCCACGCAGACCGAACTGGACGAGTTCCGCACCAAGCTGCTGGAGGACCCGTCCAACTATATCAGCCAGCCTGTCATTGATCTGTCCGTCTCCCCGACGCTGTGCCCCAGCGGGGTCGAGGCGCGGCATGTGGATCTCCGGCCGTTCGCCCTGACCGGACACAACACATGGGTTCTCCCCGGCGGACTGTCCCGCGTAGCCCTGCGCAAGGGCTCGCTGGTCGTCAATTCCTCTCAGGGCGGCGGCTCGAAAGATACATGGGTGATGGCCCGATGACACAGACCGGCACACGTTTTCCCGCCATGCTCGCCAATCTGAACATGCTGCTGTCGCGCTATGGCGAGAGCATGATGTGGCTTGCCCGCTACATGGAGCGGATCGAGAATCTCGCCCGTCTTCTGGAAGTCACGGAAGCCTTCGTCCGCAACCCCGATGGCAGCCCTGGCTGGGATTCCATTCTCCAGATCAATTCGGACGAGGAACGCTACGCCGCGATCTATCCCCTGCCCGCGACGGAAGAGAACATCCTCGCTTTCTACATTACGGAAAGTGCGAACCCGACCTCCATCCGCGCCATGGCGCACATGGTCCGCGAGAATGCACGCTCGGCGAGGCCGCTGATTTCCACCGAGATGTGGATGCAGCTCAATGTCTTCACCCGGAGCATGATGGAGCTCTCCACCCCCGACATCCGGCGCAACGGGTTGTCCGGGCTGTGCAACCGCCTCAAACAGGACTGTCAGACGCATTTCGGCGTCACGGAAGGCACGCTGTACCGCGATCAGGCCTGGCTGTTCTATCTGCTGGGGAAATATCTCGAGCGTTCCGACCAGATTACCCGTCTGATCGACATCCGCTACCATACGCTTCTGCCCGGCGGTGAAACCTCGGGGTCGCAGATGGATATCACGCAGTGGGGGTCTGTCCTGCGCTCCGCAGCGGCGTATCACGCGTTCCGGCGTCTGCAGCCCGTTACGACGACGCCTGCCAATGTGGTGGGATTCCTGCTCAAGAATGAGGGTTTTCCGCGCTCCCTGATGCTCAATCTGCGGCAGGTGGACAACACGCTCAACGCGCTGTCCACCCATTACAACCTGCGCCATCAGTGCAGCCCGCTTCAGGAGCGCATCATCAATCTGCGCGCAACGCTTGAGGACCAGACGGCCGAGGACATCATTTCCCGCGGGCTGCATGAATACATGACCTATATCCAGGACCAGCTTGCGGCCCTGCAGGCGGAAGTCTCGGTCACATTCTGGCCCGCGGCCCCGGTCATGACGCGCGAGGAGACGCTCACCCCGCAGTAAGGGCATTCTCCACGGGCGGGGACACGGCCGCGATCTTCAGCGTTACGCCCGCGTCGCGCAGCATTGCGGCGTAAGCGGGATCGATGCCGTCATCGGTGATGACCACGTCGAACTCGGAAAGTAACGCCAGCCGGCTCATGGCCGAGTTGCCGAACTTTCCGCTGTCCACCAGAAGCACGCGGGCGTCCGCCACCGCCATCAGGGCCTGCTTGGCGCGGATGACTTCCTCGACCTGATGATAGGCCGTCAGGCCGTGGATGGCGGCAGCGGAGACGAAGGCCAGGTCGATGCGCATGGACATTACGCTCTGTTCGCAGACCATTCCCACGAAGGCTTCGAATGTGGGGCTGTATCGTCCGCCCAGGCCGATCAGGCCGAGCGTCTCGCAGGCTCCCAGACGCGTGCCGAGCCCCAGGCTGTTGGTCACGACCGTCAGCGGCGCGATGGCGGAGAGGCTGTCTGCCATCGCCCGCACCGTTGTGGAATCATCGAGCGCCACCGTATCGCCCGGGCTGATCAGGGAGGCCGCGAGCGCGGCGATGGCCTGTTTCTGCGCAACGGCCTGCCGCGCGCGGTACACCACGCTCCCCGATGAGCTTGCGCTCGGCAGGGCCGTGATGTCCGGCCCGATCCGGCGGAGCAAGCCCTGCGCGGACAGGGCCAGAAGGTCCCGGTTGATCGAGGCCCGGCTTAGCGAAAACCGCTCCAGCAGGTCCCCGACCGGCACCACGCCCCGCTCCGTGACATAGTCAAGGATCCCGCGCCGGCGGCCAGACAGAACCTGCCCTTCCACGAGCACGGCATTCATCAGGCATCCACCCTGGCAGAGACCAGCGTGCTGACGCTGTCGATCAGTTTCATGAAATCCGCAGGCTCCCAGCCTGCGCGGCCGATCAGCACTCCGTCCACATCCGGCAGGGCGACATAGTCGCGGATATTGGCCTGCGACACGCTGCCGCCATAGAGCAGCGGGATCCGCACGGTGCTGTCGGGGCCGGTGATGTCCTGCATCACGGCGCGCAGTTTCATATGGATCTGCGACACGAACGGGGCTTCTGCCGGGCGGCCCGCCGCACCAATGGCCCAGACCGGCTCATAGGCGATCAGAACCCGTGCGAAATCCTCCGCAGACACGCCGTGCAGCGCGATTTTCGCCTGCCGCGCCAGCGTTTCCTGCGAGACCCCGAACTCGAACTCGTCCAGCGTATCGCCGATGCAGACCAGGGGCGTCAGACCATGCCGCAAAGCCGCACGAACCTTGCGGTTCACCGTCCAGTCCGTCTCGCCGAAATGCTGACGACGCTCGGAATGGCCGAGCACCACCATGGACGCGCCGCATTCGGCAATCATCGGCGCGGAAATCTCCCCGGTCCAGGCGCCACTGTCTTCCCAGAACATGTTCTGCGCACCCACGATCATCGGGCTGTTCTGAAGGACTGCGCTCACGTCTTTCAGGGACGTAAAGGGCGGATTCACGAAGGTCCGAACGCCCTCGGGGGGACGAAAGGCCGCAAGGGCCCGGGCCGCCGCAACGGCTTCGGCGGGGCCCTTGTTCATTTTCCAGTTCGTCCCGATCCAGACGGTCTTCTGATCCACGGTTAACCTCACGACAGGGTTTCAACTGGCCGGGCACTCATGCCGATTCTCCCGGATCCCGACTTCTCCGGAATATCTTTAACGCTAAACCATAACAGAAAAAATGGCACCCGTCCCATGAATAACGATACATCTCTCCGCCCCTGAAACAGGGCCCGGGGCGGGGATGCTCCCTGAGTAAAGCGTCGTGTTGCCAATCCGGTTCCAGGCCTCCATATAGATGTCAGAATATTGCAGGTCCTGCCGGGACGGATCCTGACCGGTTTCAGCCGCCCGGCCTGTGGAGACCTGTTTCTGGCAACGGAGCGCTCACATGACCCGCGAAACAGCTGCAACGGCCTTTCTGGCAGGGAAAAACATCCCCTTCAGCGTCCATGATTACGAATATGCCCCCAATGGCGGGCTGATCGGGATGCAGGCGGCCGAGGCCATCGGCGTGGCGCCCGAAGACGTGCTCAAGACGCTGGTGGTCGAAGTGGACAAGAAGCAGCCGGTCTGCGTGGTGGCCCCGGCTCATCAGCGGATGAACCTGAAGAAGGTCGCGGCGCTGTTTGACGGGCGCAATGCGCGGATGATGAACCCCGAGAAGGCGCAGGAACTGACAGGGTTCCAGTCCGGCGGGACCAGCCCGTTCGGCTCGAAAACGCCGATCCCCGTGGTGATCTCGCAGGACGCCATGCCGCGCGAGCATGTCTATATCAATGCGGGTGGTCAGGGTTTTGTCGTGCGGATCACGCCGGCGGATGCCCAGCGCGCCACGGATGCCAAAGTGGCTGATATTGCCGCGGACTGAGCCGCGTGACCGCTTCCCCCATGGCACTGGACAATGCCGCGACGCACAAGCTCTCCCCCGAGCTTGCGCTGTCCGGGCCGCAGACGGAGCTGCTGCATCGGGTGGTGTCGTTCTGCGAGCGGCATCAGTCGGATAACAGCGCGCTTTTCGTCATCGAGGGTGCGGCGGGCACGGGGAAAAGCGTTGTCCTGAACGCGATCTTCAATACGCTCCAGACCCGGGCGCGGAGTGGCGCGGCGGATGATCCGCTGCGTGGTCTGCGGAACATGGTGATCGTCAACCATCCGGAGATGCTCAAGCTCTATCGCAATATCGCGGCCACCATGCCCAACCTGCGCAAGAGCGATTACGAACGCCCGACAACGTTCATCAACAAATCCGCCAAAACCGGGAAGCACGCGGATATCGTTCTGGTGGACGAGGCGCATCTGCTGCTGACGCGGCCGGACCGTTACAACCATTTCGCGCAGCAGAACCATCTGGAAGAAATCCTGCGCTGGGCGCGGATCGTGGTGGTGGTGTTCGATCCGTTGCAGGTCCTGAAGTTCAAGAGCCACTGGTCCACCGATCTTCTGGAGAGTTTCCGCAAGGGCCGTCCTTCGGAGACGTTCCATCTCGACACGCAGTTCCGCGTTTCGGCCAGTCCCGCGACATGTTCATGGATTGATGCGCTGGGCCAGGGCGAGATCCTGCCGCGTCCGAAAGATCCGTCTTTTGAGCTGCGGATTTATGACGACTGCGCAAAGCTCTATGCGGATCTGTGCGCATGCAATGCGAAATACGGTCTGTGCCGCCTGCTTTCGACCTATGATTATCCCTACACGCTCAACGGTGAGGATCATTTCATCACCGAAGGCGATTTTCGCCTGCGCTGGGACCGTTCCCTGCCGAGCGAAAAACTGCCCTGGGCCGAGCGTCCGGATACGATCGACGAGGTGGGGTCCGTCTATACGATCCAGGGGTTCGATCTGAATTATGCGGGCGTCATTCTCGGGCCGTCGCTGTTCTATGATGCAAAGAATGACCGGATCGGGGTGCGGCCGGAGCGTTATGAGGACAGCGCGGCGTTTCAGGGACGCGACGGGATTGCGACGCCGGAAGAGGCGAAGAAGCGCGTCATGCTCAATGCGCTGAATGTCATTCTCACACGCGGCATCCACGGGCTGTTCCTGTATGCCCATGATCCCGCCCTGCGTGAGCGCCTGCTGCGAACCTGACCTCTGCACTCGCGTTTGCGTGAGTTGTCATCATGCAGCCGCTCTGGTCCTGTGCGGCAAAGGAGATTTCAACCATGCCCCGTCAGACACTTCTGGCCCTTACTTTCAGCGCCGGTCTCGCAGCACTGTCGGCTGCGTCCTCTGCCCTCGCCGCCCAGACGGTGGATAAGGGCACGCTCCCTTCGGGCAATGTGCAGATCATCGGGCGGTTTTCCAACGCCCAGCCGTCCGGCATTGCGGTCCTGCCAGACGGGCGCCTGGTGCTGGGCTTTCCGCGCAGTGCGCATGAACATTCCGGGCCGCGTCTGGCGCTCTATGCCAATGGCAGGCTGACGCCCTTCCCCGATGCGGCCGCGCAGGAGCAGTTTGTCTCCCCGCTTGGCATGACGGTTGATGCGAAGGGGCAGCTCTGGGTTCTGGATGAAGGCATGGTCGCGGGAACGGGGACTGTTGCGGGCGCACAGAAGCTCTTCCGGATCGATCCCGCCAGCGGGAAGATCGCGCAGGTCATTCCGCTGGGGGCGCCGGCCCTGCTGCCGGACAGCCACGTCAATGACGTGCGGATCGATCTGACGCATGGTGCGGCGGGGGCGGCGTTCATCACCGATACGTCCACGGATGTGCATCCGGCGCTGATCGTCGTTGATCTGGCGACGGGGCATCAGCGGCGTATTCTGGCCGATACGGTTTCCGTCATGCCGGTTCAGGGTTTTGTTGCCGTGATGGACGGTGTTGCGGGGCGTTATGATCCGAACCATGCCGTGGTGCCGCAGGGTGGTGTGAACGGCGTTGCCATCAGCCCGGACCAGCAGACGCTTTACTGGCAGCCGCAGACCAGCCGCCGTCTCTATTCCGCGCCGACCGCCGTGCTGTCCGATCCGAAAGCCAGCGAGGCGACGCTCGAGCGGGCCGTGAAGGATGAGGGCGAAACCGGTATGGGCGATGGCATGGCGACCGGGCCGGACGGGTCGCTCTACATCACGGATGATGAGCGTCATGCCATCCTGCGCCGCAAGCCGGATGGCGAAATGTCCGTTGTGGCCCATGATCCGCGCATGACCGAGCCTGATGGCCTGACCTACGCCAATGGCGCGCTGTACGGCACGATCGGGCAGTGGGCGCGGCTGCCGGTTTTCCATGGCGGCAAGGACCTTGAAGTCATGCCGTATATCGTTGTGAAAATCGCCCCTCTGGACTGAGGGCGCGCAACGCCGGGGGCTTCACCAGCCTTCCGGCGTCAGCCCCATCCCGCCCGTACCGGTTCCGGTCATGGTCCCCAGACCGGACTGCAAGCCGGACTGGGGGCCAAGGCCGTAATTCCCCCCGCCGCCAAAACCTGTTCCGACACTGACGGCGCCATGGATCTTGTGGTCCGACCTGGTGGTGTCTTTCTGGTTGTCCGAACCGCTGGTCGCGAGGGGGCGCAGCAGCGCCGAGCGGCTGTCGGCCGGTTGCGGGCGCGGATGGGAACATCCCGCCAGTCCAGCCAGAATCATCACGACAAAAATCCGCTGTGTCACACGCTGCTCCTTCCCGGACCGGGGCTGATACGGGGCGTCTGTCATAACCGACATGAACCGTTGGCACAGCAACGAACAATGACACAGATTTACGGCAACAGATCTCCCGGCATCAGAAACCATGCCGGAACGTGACACACAGGATCATATATTTGAAATACAAAGTAACATAATGAAGGTTATGTGATTCCTTTCGTATTTTAAATGAAACATATCGACTCTTTACTTCACATTCCTCCGAATAGGCGTTTACCGTTTAGTAACACTTACGGAAAACCCCTTTCGTCAGGATGATGTGCAATGGCGTCAAAGCTTCTCATAAATGAGTTCATGTTCAACCCAAGTGTAGCCGGTGATCCTGACGAATTTATTGAAGTAAAGGGCGATGCCAGCACGGATTACAGCGCCTGGTCCCTGATTGTCGTCGATGGCGACGGCACTGCGGCTGGCAAGATCGACAATGTCTTTACACTGGGAACCACGAACAGCGACGGTTACTGGGTTACGCCTTTCCAGACGAACACGCTGCAGAACGGCACGCAGACTGTTCTTCTCGTCAAGGATTTCACCGGCAAGGTCGGCGATGACCTCGATACGGCCAATGCGGGGACGTTCACATCCACCCCCTGGTCCGAAATCGGGGACACGATCGCCGTGTCCGATGGCGGCAAGGGCGATCCGACCTATGCCGGCGCGCCGGTCCTGACGGGTTCGATCATCAACGGCGCCTCGCGCATCCCCGACGGGACGGATACGGACAGCACCTCGGACTGGGTTGCGGATGATCCGTCCCTCGCCGGGATCGACGGCTATGGCACCGTTGCCGCGGCAGGCAAGGTTCTGGTCACGCCCGGTGCGGCGAATGACGGAACCTCTTCGGGGGGCAGCACCGGTGGATCGGGCGGTTCGGATACGGGGGGCAGCGGGTCTGGCGGCAGCGACACTGGGGGAAGCGGGTCCGGATCGGGCAGTGATACGACGACGCCGCAGGACCTGACGATCCAGCAGATCAATGGCACCGGCTATTACAGCCCGTATGCCAACACCTCCGTCATGACCACGGGCGTTGTGACGGCTGTGGACACGAATGGCAGCATCGGTTTCTGGATCCAGCAGACGAATGCCGACAAGAACACGGTCGGCAGTGCGGGCATCTTCATCTATGCGGGCAAGACGGCGACGCTGCCGACGGTAGGTGAGACCGTGTCCGTCACGGGGACGGTCACGAACTATTCCGGCACGTCGTGGAGCAAGTCCCTCACCCTGCCGGAAATCAACCTTGTCTCTTACACCGACACCGGCGCGGCCTATGTGAACGTCACGCCGACGGTTGTTGGCCAGGGCGGTCTGACGGTGCCGGCGGCGTCCTATCTGGGCGATCTGACGCAGGCGATCGATCTGAACAAGAGCACGGCCTCTCTCAGCCCCGACACCAATGCGCTCGATTTCTACCGCAACCTGATCGGGCAGGTCATTACGATCCATGATGCCGTGGCTGTTGGCGCCACGGCATCGAACGCGACCTGGGTCGTGCCCGATGGTGGCGATGGTCTGCTAACGCCGACCGGTGCGCTTCAGGAAACGGCCGACAGCGTCAATACGCAGCGGATCGAGCTTTATTATGACAGCGGTGTCACGCCGGGGTCTGCCATCAGTGCGGAAGTCGGGGACAAGCTCGGCGACATTACGGGTGTGCTGACCTATTATAATGGCGTTTATGAGCTGGTCCCGACCACGCAGGTCACGGTTGTGCATACCGACACGCCCGCGCCGGTCACGTCCCTGCACAAGGACGACCAGAACCTGCTGGTCAGCGACTACAACATCGAGAACTTCAACGCGCTGGACCCTGCGAATGCCGACCGTCTGAAGCAGGTCGCGCAGATCATCGTCAACAATCTCGACAGCCCGGACGTGCTGGCGCTTCAGGAAATCCAGGACGACAGCGGCACGACCAATGACGGGACCGTCAGCGCGGAACAGAACCTGGCGGCCATCGTCAAGGCCATCGCGGATGCGGGCGGGCCGACCTATTCCTGGGCCGAGGTGGACCCGACCAACAATGCCTCGGGCGGTGTTTCGGGCGGCAATATCCGCAGCGTCTTTCTGTACAATCCCGAGCGCGTCACCCTTGCCGCGCCCGTCACGACCATTGGTGACGAGGAACTGGCCAGCGGCACTTTCAAGAACACCCGCCTGCCGCTGGTCGGCACGTTCGAGTTCAATGGTCAGTCGGTCACGCTCGTCAACGTGCATCTGTCCTCGCAGGCCGGCAGCAGCGAGCTTTATGGTTCGACGCAGCCGCCCGTGAACCATGGCGGCACGACGGATACGGTCAACAACCGCATCGCCCAGGCGCAGTACATCACGAACTACGTCAACGGACTGCTGACCAGTGACCCGACCGCCAAGGTGGGCATCCTCGGCGATTTCAACGACACCGAATGGAGCGATGCCCAGCAGGTCTATGCCAATGCCGGCCTGACGGACATGAGCACCACGGAAGATCCGTCCAACCGCTACACCTATATCTTTGAGGGCAATGCGGAATCGCTGGATCACACGATCGGCAGTTCGGCTTTTGCCAGCGCCGGGAAGTTCGAGACGATCCACGTCAACACGGGATCGCTGACGGGCGAGTCCGATCATGATCCGTCCGTTACCCTGCTGGAAATGACGGATTACAGCGCAACGAACGGTGCGGCCCTGTCGAATGTCAGCCTGACTTCCGGGCAGACTGCCGCCGTTCACAGCGGCAGCGCGGCCTCCGGGATCACGGTCGGGGATGGCAGCCGTCTTGCCCTGTATGCGGGCAGCACTGCCAGCGGCATCAGCCTTGCCAGCGGAGCAAAGATCGATCTGCCGGAGATGGCCTGGTCCAGCGATGCCACCGCGACCCTGACGGATGCGTCAACACTCACCGTCACGAGCGGAAGCAGCACCTATGCGATCAGCCTCGACGGTTCGTATGACGCCGATTTCTTCAGCCTGGCCGCTGATGGGGCCGGTGGTACGATGCTGCTGGCGGAAGGCACGCCCTGCTATTGCCGGGGAACGCTGATCCTCACGGATCGTGGCGAAGTGCCTGTCGAGACGCTGCAGATCGGCGATCTGGTCCAGACGGCCACCAATGGTCTGCGCCCGATCCACTGGATTGGCCGCCGCAGCTATTCCGGCACGTTCGCCAATGGCAACCGCGATATCCTGCCGGTCGTGTTCCGTCGCGGATCGCTCGGGCATGATCTGCCGCATCAGGATCTGTCGGTGTCGCCGCTGCATGCGATGCATCTGGATGGTGTTCTGGTTTCGGCTGTCCTGCTGGTCAATGGCAGCACCATCGTGCAGGCCGAGCGCATGGATGAAGTGGCCTATTTCCATGTCGAACTGGAACAGCACGACATCATCATCGCCAACGGCACGCAGTCCGAAACTTTCGTGGACGATCATTCGCGCGGCATGTTCCACAATGCCGGCGAATATGACGTCCTCTATCCGGATGCCGCTACGGTGGCGGCCCGCTACTGTGCGCCGCGCGTCGAGGAAGGGGCACAGCTTGAGGCCATCCGCCGTCGCTTGAACCCTGCGGCCCGGAAAAGCACGGCATTGGCGCCGCTTGAAGGGTATCTGGACGTCGCCACCCACAGCCATGTCGGGGGCTGGGCCCGCGTGCCCGGCAGTGACCGGCCCGTGCGGCTGCAGATCGTCGATAACGGTGTGGTTCTGGGCGAGGTTCTCGCCGATCGCATGCGGGACGATGTCGGCAGTGCCTGCGGTTTTCATTTCGACATTCCGGGTGGCCTGTCCGCTGTAGAGCGTCATGTTCTGGAAATCCGCCGGGCCGATGATCATGCCGTGCTTGGCCATTGCCCCTGGATGATGGATCAGGCCGCGCAGCAGCCGCGCCAGGCCATTGTCGCGACCGTCCCCACCGCACCGCTGGACGGCTGCATCGATATTGCAACGCGCAACCGCATCGCAGGCTGGGTCTGCAACCCGGCCACGCCCGATGAGGCCGTGACGCTGCAGATCGTTGATAACGGTGCCGTTCTCGCTTCGGTCGTCGCCAACGGGCGCCGTCCGGACGTGGCACGCACCGGTCGTCCGGTACTGTGCGGCTTCGATGTCCTGCTGCCTGGTGGCCTGTCGCCCATGACGCGGCATGTTCTGGAGATCCGGCGCAGTTCTGACGGTGCGCTTCTTGGCGAGCCGCAGGTCATCGAACCGGCAAACGCTTTCGACGCCGACATGACCCGCAGTGTCGCGCGCGCCGTGGCTGCTGCTGCGGAGGATCAGGACGGCGATCAGGTCCTGTCCTTCCTGCTGGCACAGGTGGAAAAGCTCCGTCAGGGGCGCTCGGATGCCGCGAGTGGCACGGCGACGGCCACGTTCAATGCGGCCCTGCGTCGCCGTGGGCTGTCCGCGAAAGGCTCTGTCACGCGTAAACGGGCGCTGGTCATCGATGGGCAGCATCCGGACGCGAAACGCGATGCCGGATCACAGGCCATCCTGTCGCATATGGCGGCTCTTGAAGCACTCGGCTACGACGTCTGCTTCGTCGCCGCAGACCAGATGGACCGGGTGTTCCCACTGGACACGCTGCCCGGCGTCACCGTCCTCGGGCAGCCGTTCTTTGCGTCGGTGGAAGACGTGCTGCGGCGTCAGGCCAACAGCTTCGACGTCGTGTATCTGCATCGCGAGGACATCGCGACGCGCTACATGGCGCTGGTCCGCCGCAACCAGCGCAGGGCCCGCGTGCTGTACAGCGTCGCGGATCTGCACTTCCTGCGTCTTGCCCGTCAGGCCGCCGTTCAGGGACGGCCCGAACTGATGGCGCAGGCCAATCAGATCCGTGTTGCCGAATACAGGGCGGCCCTTCAGGCGGATGCTGTCCTGACGCATTCCGAAGCCGAGGCAGCCCGGCTTCGCAAGGATCTGCCGCAGGCGAATGTGCATGTCGTGCCCTGGGCCATTCCTGCGCAGAACGGTTCTTCCGTCCGTCGCGATGGCGTGGTGTTCGTTGGCAATTATGCCCATGCGCCGAACGCCGATGCGGCCCGCTGGCTGGTGGACGAGATCATGCCGGCCGTCTGGGCGGCTGATCCGACCATCTGCTGCACGCTGGTCGGAGCGGACATGCCCGAGAGCCTCCATGCGCTCACGGATGACCGCATCCGGGTTCTCGGACATACGCAGGATCTCGGCGCGGTTCTGGCGGCTCATCGCCTGAGCGTCGCTCCGCTGCGTTTCGGGGCGGGCATCAAGGGCAAGGTGATTGAAAGCCTCGCCTCCGGCCTGCCCTGCGTCATGACGCCGGTCGCGGCAGAAGGGCTCGCCCTTCCGGGTGCGCTTGAGGACCTCGTGCAGGGGGATGCGGCGGCTCTGGCCGCGCAGATTGTGGCCCTGCACAACAGCCCGGACCTGTCCGGACTGGTCGAAGCCGGTCAGGCCTTTGCAGACGAAGGCTACTCCAGCCGGGCTGTTACCACGGCGCTCGAACTGGCCCTCAGCGACAGGGCTGCGCTTCGGGAAGCCGTCTGAATCCGGCAGATCCGGACGGGTTTTTCCGTCCGGATTACGGATCATAGCGTTCCGGTCAGGACGCTTTGGGCGTGCCCAGCTTTCCGTTCAGGAACTGGGCTTCTCCATTGCCGAAGGACCAGTCGGCATCGGTGTTTTCGACGTAATTCACCATCACGTCGCTGGGGGCGATGCCGCATTTTTCGGACAGTGATTCGGTCAGGATACGGAAGAAGGCGGTCTTTTCCTCCACGCTGCGCGGGCGCGTCGTAATCGAGAGGATCATGACGTCATCGGTGCGGGGGATGCCCAGCCCCGTATCCTCGATCCGCACCCGGCTTTTCCTGTGTTCGTAAACAATCTGGTAGCGGTCACGGGGTGGCACATGAAACGCGTCGAGGACGGCCTGATGGGCCGTATCGAGGATTGCGGCCAGTTCCGTTTCGGAACGGCCTTCCAGCAGGTCAAAGCGGATGAGTGGCATAGGGTGTCTCCTGTCTTCAGGCAATAAAAACCGGAATCCAGAATGACGGCGCATCTGCGTGGGCAGGAAGTAAATTCATCCTGATCGTCCCAGGTAAGATTATTTGGGAACTACATCCGGCAGTTGCCGCAGAAATCTACCGGTTCATGCCGTGATTTGCGCAGACTGATCCTGTTTCAGTCTTTTTTCTCTTTCGGCGGAATGGGCATACTGGTCCCCCCATGTCTTGAGGGCCTGGATGACGGGTTTCAGGGTCTTTCCCAGATCCGTCAGCCGGTATTCGACATGCGGGGGGACGACCGGGAACACGGTCCGGGAAACGAGACCATCCGCTTCCAGTTCACGAAGCTGGTTGGTCAGCATGCGCTGCGTGACATTGGGCAGGCGGTGGCGGAATTCTCCGAAACGCAGCACCGGTTCTTCGAACAGATGATACAGGATCAGGGCTTTCCACTTCCCGCCGAACAGTTCGAGCGTGGCTTCGACTGTGCAGCCCGGACTACAGTTGAGGGTCGTGTGACGTGTTCGCGGCATGGTATCATTCCTGACACTAATGGCGGTTTATGTGCGTTCTTGCGCGGCAAAGTCAACGGGACAATCCTGAATGACAGGACAGAGAACATTTTCCTGTTTTAAACCCGGCCTGATCACCTGCTTTCTTTGCCCTGACCACACGTATTAGTGAAGAAGCGCCTGGCTACAGTTCCAGTTATTTCATGGAAAGGAAAAGCCGACATGATCGTCTATCAGACTCTTAATCCAACGACGGAAACCGTCGAACGCAGCTTTGACCTGCACACGCCGGCGCAGATGAAGGACATCACGGACCGTGCCGAGCATGTCTGGAAGACGGACTGGAAGCTGCGGAGCATTGCCCAACGCAAGGAGATCGTGTCCAGAGCCGCTGATCTACTGCGCCGGGACCGGCAGCATCATGCCAGCCTGATCGCCACGGAAATGGGCAAGGCCCTGCCCGACGCGCTTGAGGAAATCGACGTTACGGCTGATATCCTGTCGTTCTATGCAAACGGCGCGGAAGAGTTTCTTGCTCCCACGCCTCTCAAGGTGAAGACCGGCCAGGCGAAAATCATCAACCAGCCGCTCGGGATCATTTACTGTATCGAGCCCTGGAATTTCCCGTATTACCAGCTGGCGCGTGTCGCGGGCCCCAATCTCATGGCGGGCAATGTCGTCATTGCCAAACATGCCCCCAACGTGCCGCAATGCGCCCTGGCGTTTGAGAAACTGTTTCACGACGCAGGCGCGCCCGTCGGGGCCTATGCCAATATTTTTCTGGATAATGACCAGTCCGCAGAACTCATCAAAGATGAGCGGATCCATGGCGTGGCACTGACGGGAAGTGAACGCGCCGGTCAGGCCGTGGCGGCTCAGGCGGGGGCTGCGCTCAAGAAGGACACGATGGAACTGGGCGGCAGCGATGCGTTCATTGTGCTTGATGATGCCGATCTTGAGCTGGCCATAAAATGGGCCGTCTGGGGACGGTTTGCCAATAACGGACAGGTCTGCACTGCGGCCAAGCGCATGATCGTGCATGAGAAGGTTTACGATGCCTTTCTCGATGGGCTCAAAGCCGCCATCACCCGTTTCCGGATCGGGAACCCGCTCGACGAAGGGACGACTCATGGTCCGATGAGCAGTCTGCGGGCAATGGAACTGGCGCTCGATCAGACGGCGGAAGCGGTCAAGGGCGGCGCGACGCTTGTGGCCGGCGGCAAGCGGATGGACCGCAAGGGGTTCTTCATGGAGCCGACCATCCTGACGGATGTGTCAAAGGACAATCCAGTCTTTTATCAGGAGATCTTCGGCCCGGTGGCGGTTGTCCACAAGGTCGCCTCCGAGCAGGCCGCGATCGACCTGGCCAATGATTCGCCTTACGGGCTTGGGGGTGCGGTTTTCTCACGGGATATCGCGCGCGCGGAAAAGGTCGCCGAGCAGGTCGAGACCGGCATGGTCTTCATCAACACGGCCACTGCCGCCGCACCGGAACTCCCCTTCGGCGGGATCAAGAACTCCGGCTTCGGACGGGAACTGTCCTTCCTCGGCATCGAGGAATTCATCAACCGCAAGCTTGTCCGGATCGGATAAGCCACTTCGGGCATCTGTCACGTCAGACAGGTGCCCGACAAGCCGTTCCTGTCCGGGATGTCCGGAAAGGCAGCTAAAGGACACTGATTTTAAAGAATGAGCTGACCTGGTGGAGAGAGTTGGATTCGAACCAACGTAGGCGTACGCCAGCGGATTTACAGTCCGTGATTTTACCCGCAGAAAACTGCCATTTCTTTTATTATCAATGACTTATTGTCGGCACATGGTGGCATGAATCGGCTGGAATTGGCACAAATCGGACTTCGATTGGCACAAAATGGCACAAGGAATGGCACAGATAGAGGGGGGTATTCACCCGACTTGACAGCCTGTGCCGAATTGTGCCAACGAAAGAGGGTATCGAACGCGGCTGATGTTAAACGCATCCCGCCGAGCCTGTGCAAGGACTAGATACACTAGGAGACCGGTACTCACTCAGCGGCATCAAGGATGCCCATACGTGCCCCATGAGCGGCAGCGGGGTGAGAGAGGCGCTTAGGGCGGCGGAGGAAGTACCTCTGCCACTGACAGCCCGACAGTGCGACGGCCAACCAAGCCCGCCCTGCACAGGCCCGGTTAACGGGAGACGTGCGTCATCATGACCGCCACCGCATCAATTACGCCCCCCATCCTCATTGATGAGAAGCAAGCCGCCGCCCGCCTCGGGTTGAGCGCTGATTACCTGTATCGCCTGCGCACCAACGGCCCCCGCCGCCGGTCTTCCAAGGACATGCCCATTCCTCCCGGCCCGGCATTCCTGCGCATCGGACGCCGCGTCGTCTATCGCCCTGCCGACCTCGAAAAATGGCTTGATGACATGGCGTCCGGGTTTGCCCGCGTCTCCCGCCGCCGTGGTCGCCCAACGAAGGTTGAGCAGGCCGCACGCAAGCGGGCCGCCTGACTGGCGCAACCACCCAAACACCAGAGCAACAAGCAATCCCGCCGTGTTGTCATGGCGGGCAATGGGAGAGATGTATCATGAGCACACCCACCAACCAGTACGACGATATCTATGACCGCCCGACAAGCGGGACAGGCAAGTCCAGAATCTGGGGCATTGTCCGCCAAGACGGCACGCCTCTCAATCTATCGGACCCGTTCCCCATTGGTGAAGGACACGAAGAAGAGTTTTCGTTTTCAGTGGAGACTAACGAAATCACGATAGCCGGAAAGATGCTAGCGACCCACAACGGGTTTGCACTGCTTGAAGGTTCGTGGGCCGGGGTGCTCGATGGTCGGCATATTGAGGCGCCTCTTGTCGGAGCCGGTCCGATTGAAGAAGCCGAATGGGTACCGGTCAGTCTGGCCCATTTTTACTGGAGACCGGAAGCGGCACTTGAATTGCGGGAAACTCTCGTTTTTGAGGTAGTCGAGCGGCTACAGGCAAGCCGGGACTACCAAGTGCAGTCCAATGTTGGCCCGCAGGGTCAGGCTAGGGCTAATCGCCCTGGCTGACCTGCTACCCCGGAAATCATGGAAAAAGCAGCGGAACAGTTCAGGAACGTTGAAATCCGCCACCCTGAAACTGTTCAATATAGAAAAGCCCGCCCCCGATAGCCTTTTGCAGAGGCAGTGACCGGGAAACGGGCTTAGTTCGCAACGACACGCGATGAGTTAAGTTACCCGGTCACAGCCCCGGATTTCAACACTCATCGCGCAGACGGTGGGTGTTTTTTTTATGGTTGGCGACAGGCGGCAGTTTTGGGAGGACGTAGAGGACCGGGAACGGCTCCGTCTGCCCATGCCCGACGCCGATGCTGTGGCAGGCCGGGATGAGGTATTACAGCAGGACGTGGGGCTTGCCGCAAAGATTCTTCGGGCCACAGACCTCGACTTGTTCGGAAATCCGGCCAGCCTGCATGACATCGCATCCGTCACGATGTGCCCATCACGCATCCCGGCGGCGGCATTACTCAGACGTTCCCGGCTGTTCCAGACCGTCAGGAACACTGACGCGCAGTTCTGGCGCAAAGAGTTCAAAACGTACATGACCGAGCGCCGGGCAGAGCGCCGGAATCACAAGCATGTCCTGCTCAGGCTGACAGCAGTGGGCCACCGGACGCACCCGTCAGGCGTGCACGATGTCGGCGATTTGCGGGAGGATGGCGGGCGCGTCTACAGCGCTCTGGCGGCGGCACTGTACGACGCAGAGCACAGAATCAGAATCCTGCGCGGCATTATCCTTCCGTTGTATATCGGCACTCATGACGTGTTCGCCGATGGCGGGTGGATTGTGAAACGTCATTATCACGTTGGCATTGATATCAACCGGGCCGGGCTTTCGGTTGAGGATTGGAAGTTCGCCCGGGAACGTCTGGAAAACCATTTCCGCGCCCGTGGTTTCACCATCTATGTGCCGGAACTCGACCAGTACGATGATGAAGATGCGGAATGGGCCGCATGGTACGCATCAGGGAAAACGAAAGCCGAGGACGGCGAGCCGGACGAACTGGACCCGGAGGCACTGGCTGAATATCACCGGCAGACGGTTGGAAGCGATTTCTACAATCCGCGCGGAGATTTCCGCAGGTTCCGCGCTGACCTGAACCGGGGCGGCTTGAGGTCAAAATTCGTCGGTCAGGGCATCGAACTGGTCGCTAAGGGCACCAGAGGTGCGCGAACTGGTGACTATCAGCCTCATGCCCGCGCACTGGTGAATCACCGCTCAGATGGTTTCGAGGTGAGAACAAATGTTGTCATCGCGCATCCGGACGCCGTGGACCTGAATCCCGATGCGTTGGCATCATGTGACCTGTCGGAAGATATTCGCCGCGCCCGGTATCTTGCCGATGACGGCCTTGCCGTGGTCCTGCGCCGCCAGAGCGATGACACCCGGCAGGCACTGGCAGAATGGCTGACTGGCCTGACGTCTACACCGTCTTATGGTATCTCCGTAAACCCTATTCCTGTCATCCATCCCTCTGCCGTCATTCACCTGATGGGGACAAATCCCCATCGTGTCGCCGAGGCCCTGAACACCGCCGCTGGATACCTTCCGGGAGTCACCAGAGCCGTCCTGGAGCGCCCGCTGACATCAACCGCAGTCAGATTGAGTATGAAGGAGGTCATCGAGAGCGCGAGGCGCACACACAGGTTCCTGTCATCTGTCCGCCGCATCCGTGGTCTGGGCACCCCGCAGGACGGCGACAATGGCGGAATCTCGCCGGAAATGGTGGCCGGCTGGCAGGCACAGGCCGCCCGTCTTCTTGCCGACACGCTGAATCCGCCAGCACCCGCCAAGGCCGCCCGGTCCGCACGCCTGACCTTGACGCCGCGCGCCCCGAAGCCAGAGCCAGAGCCGAAGCCAGCCCCGCAGGCCGACCCGGTGGACGAAGAGGCCGCATGGAGACAGGCAATCGAAGACCAGAGGGCGGAATACGCCTCCCGGATTGCCGCTCAGGAGGCCGAGAAAGCCCGTGAGCAGGCGAAAGCCCCCAATGATGGACCTGCCCACCTTAGGACCGAAAACACCGGCCCAGAGCAACCGCAGGGCCTTCGCTCGGCAAAAGTCCGGCCATCTCTTGCGGACCTTGGACTCCCACCCATCCGCCGTAATCGTGCAGCCTGATGGACGGGTGAGGCCGCAGGCAGACCCCGGCCATCCCTTCGAGCACATCCGGACCCGCAGGGTGTGGATAAGTGCGAGAACAACTAGAGATGCAAGTTTCAACAATAAAATGAATGAAGACCTAAAATAAATATCGGGGCTAATTTGATGCAATCGTACCAAATTCTATAGAATTTGGTATAATGGTATCAAGTCAGAGGGAATTTGTCGTCTGGCGTATCGTTTTCTGTACCGCAACTTCAGGGGGATTTATGGCTTATAACGCAGACGGCATTACCGAGCGGATGGAAGCTGCCGGGAGACTTCGAGACGACGCCATTGCGGATTTCAATCTCGACCTTGACGCGGACATGCTGGATTTCGTGGCTTTGCAGAGAGAGGAGGAACTGCGGAGCCGGGCGGAGAGGAGAGAGGCGCGGCAAATCGCACTCTACACGGACGACGAAGGGAGTGGCTTTCATGTCGGGTTCGTGAGGGCTGACTGATGACTGTCTACGGATACGCCCGCGTCTCCACGCCGCGCCAGAATATCGCGCCGCAGGTGAAAGCCCTGCGCGCAGCAGGAATCCCGAAAGACAGGATTTTTCAGGACAAATCGTCCGGACGCATCGTGGACCGGCCCGGCCTGAATGCGCTCCTGTCCGCAATCCAGCCGGGCGACACGGTGACGTGCTGGAAAGTGGACAGGCTGGGCCGGTCCTTTCTTGAGTGCGCCCAGATTGCCGCGAGGCTTCGGGCTGACCATGACGCGCACATCACGACGATAACCGGCGGTGTGGACACTCGGACAACGGAAGGCCGGTTCCTGTTCTCAGCATTGCTCGCCGTCGCGGAACTGGAAACGGAACTCCGGGCAGAGCGGCAGGCGGCAGGGCTGGAAGACGCACGCGAGAAGCGAGCATCAGCAGGCCGTCAGGGGGTTGGTGGAGGACGCAGGCCGACCCTGACAGCCCGCCAGAGGGAGCACGCACGCCAGATGAAAGCCGAGGGCAAATCCATCACGGAAATCCAGCGGCTTTTTAACGTCAGCCGGGGCGTGGCACAGCGGGCCGCACAGGGGCGGGAGACGGTGCTTGATGATTTCGATTTCAAGAAGCCGGAAGACAAAGAGCGCCTGCGCAGGGCGAACGTAATGATGGCGGCGCTGGAATCCCGGCAGGCAGCCTGACGCAATCACACGGAACAAAACATAAACACAGGAGGCCACCAATGGCGACGGTTTACGGAACATGCAAACTCGACAACGGAAACATCATTCAAGTTGTATCAACATCGTCATCCGGTGGCGGCCGGTGGAGAAGGCCGCAAACCATCCGGGTTGTCGAAACGACAGACGGAAAATTCGTCACGGCAAGGGGGAGGAACATCATTGAGATTCACGAGGAGTATTACGAAGACCTGAACTCAAGGGGCGAGGAAACAAGGGGGTTCAAGCGGGCTGTCAGGGACGCGGTCGAACTGATGAAAAAAATAGTGGAGGCCCGCAGAGGAGAAAAGCCAGTAGAAAAAGTGATTGAACAGAAAAGGCAGGTGAAGCCAAACCTTGATGCACGTATCGGGCGCGTCCGGCTTATTAAAGGGGAGGTTCCGGCGGATTGGTTCGCAAGGGATGTATTGGCCGCAAGGCACTATGTCGTGTGGTCAGAACGTGTTTACTTTGCGCCGGTTGTCCGTAAGTACGCGGCCGATGAGGGGCGGGTCCGGGTGATTGTGAATCTAATTAGAGCGCACGACGAACTGATGAAAAAACTTGACCTTGACGATGCCGAGTTCCTTGCGGCCCTGAATCATGCCATTCGCCCTATCGGCTTGGACGAACTTATGTCCTTGAGCGCAGAGCCAGAGCTAACACAAGAGCAGGCAGAAACCCGGCGCTATCTGGATAGTCAGGAGCGCGCCATGAACGATATCGCACTGTTTTATTACCAGAGCGGTCAGACAGCCGGAAAAGAGCAGACAGTTTTTTAGGCAGAAAAAGTTTGACTCTTATTATTACGTACGAGTACCGTACACGTACGTAATAACACCGTAGGTTTCAAATGCCCCCAAAATCAGAACGTTTTGAACTCCGTCTTGATGAAGCATTCCTTGCAAAAGTGGATGCTTGGCGGTTCTCTCAGCCTAGTGAGCCATCCAGAGCAGAAGCCATCAGAGCGCTAGTCGAAACCGGGTTGAAAGCCCACGCTTCTGATGCGCCCCGCTTCACAGACGGAGAAAAGCTCATCACCTTCATGCTTGCAGAAGTCATGAAGTCTGTTGTGAAAAAGCCTGAAATCGACCCGGCATATATTATCGAAGCAATGGCTGGCGGCGACTACTGGGCCATTCCTTTTGCTTACTCTGGGCCATTTCCTCAGGAGACATGCCCGCGCGAGGTTGTAACCGAAGTGGTCAATATCCTTGATATGTGCGACTTTCTTGAGTCGAGCATTGAGAAGTTTTCGCCGCAGGACCGGAAGAGGCTGGCAGAGCGCTTCCCCTATATTGAGTCCGGAAAACTGTTCACAGGCTTTGACGGAAACAGTGACTACAACCATATCGGCGTAGTTAGAATCTTGGTTGATAAGCTAGGCCGCTTTTCCCGGTTTAAGGGACGCTCCGTGAACAGTCACTCATCGACCTCTCTCGGACGCTATATTCGAATGTACAAAGTGTTTGAGCCCGCCAGAAGTGCCAGTGATGGCCTGCCACTCCCCTTGCAGACAGTAGAAAGAATTTTGGAAGCAGGATTCGGCAGTCAATCCTGACCACGTTATCCCCGCATACACACAGCATTTCAACAGGCTCCCTGGCTCGACCATGAAGCCGCCTTCCACCTGTTGAAATGCCGCTCCGCTTCGCTACGGCCATCATGCGATGGCTGGAATGCGGGGATAACGCTACCGCCTGAGCCTACGACAGCAGGTCAGCCAGTTCGTCTAGTTCCGCAGGAAAGTCCTCTTCTTCCGGCGGCAGGTCTTCCCCATCCTCTTCCCGCGCTACTGCATCCAGAGCCCGCAGCACGTCCGCAATCAGGTCGCGGGCTGTCCGCTCGACCGCTGCCCTGACGGCCCGTGGTGCCTTCATGTCCACCTGACCGCCGGGGAACAGGGACAACAGGCAGGGCAGGACTTCCGGGTCATCGCCGGGCCAGCCTTTGCCGACACTGACAGCGCAATCACCTGAATCGCGATGGAACAGAACCCCGATGTCGTGCGGCCTGCACATCACATCGTCTGCCCAAATTTCGAGATACAGCACCCCGGACCCGGCGGGAATCCGCCATTCATGCCGCTGCCGACCCGTTGCCCGCAGCCTGCCCACGGCTTCACGGTCGAATGTCCGAGATGCCGATGTCATCCGGGCTGCCTTCTGGACGGCCTCGACCATGCCGGGCATGGCGCACGGATACAGCAGCGGCAGCGGGCCGGTTTTCAATGCGTCAAGCATACGATTTCCCCCCAGCCGCCGGGCCGCTGAACAGTCATGAATTGTGACGGGTCCGCCATGGCTCGCAGAAGCTGGCGCGTTCTCGCCACCATGGCCGCCCTGTCTAATGCTCCCGCCCGCCATGTGGCTTCCGTGCTTGCAGCCGACAGCCCACCGCCCGGCTTGATGGCAATCTGGTCGGCCATCAGTCCGATGTCACCCGCGCTAGTGGTGTGAAACAGGCGCGGTGCAATCCAGCTTTCACCTGTTGAAGCGCGGCACTGGACGAGCAGGAGCGCGGTCTTCTCAGACGGGAACTCAAACCAGATGTCGCCCGGCTGCTCTGCATAGAAA
This sequence comes from Gluconobacter sp. R75690, assembly GCF_015244525.1. Taxonomy (NCBI): domain Bacteria; kingdom Pseudomonadati; phylum Pseudomonadota; class Alphaproteobacteria; order Acetobacterales; family Acetobacteraceae; genus Gluconobacter; species Gluconobacter sp. R75690. The sequence continues at coordinate 28,524 of NZ_JABCQB010000003.1, forward strand.
TCACCGGGAGCGACGGACTCAATCCGAGCCAGTGCATCAGGCCCGACCAGAATGCGCCGGGCGGTCAGGGGCGCATACGGCGCGAGGACATAACTTCCGGTCGCGGCATCGAACAGATTTTTCGGCTTCCGAACCCGTGATGTCAGGGGGCGTCCGCGTGCGGCCTTCATTTTGTATTTTTGGGTCATGACGGCCCTTTTTTCCTTGGTTTTCCTAAGGAAATTGTACCCTCGCAGGCCGGGCATCCGTATGGGAAATCGTCATTTTGTGGGGGAGCCGATACCGTGATGATACCAGCATCATCACGGTATCGGCTCACCGGCCCGCCTTGGTCTAATCGACCAGGGCGACCGGTTCGCAAGGGCACCCGGCAGAGCAGCGAACCGCCCCGCGTGGCACAGGTCAGGATGCGGGCTTTTCGGTAGTCGGCGCGATATCACCGCCAGCCTGTCCCGCCATGCTGCCCCCGGCGTCAGGGGCCTTCGTCTCTTTCTCGCCAGCCTTCTGGCCTGCTTTCGCAGCGGACTGCCCGACGCCGCCCGTAGTTTTGGATACGACACCGCCGATAAAGTGAGACGGGCCATCAGTCCGCAGTGAATCCATCGTCCAGCCCAGCATCCGCGCCGCCAGTTCTGGCGTCGTCGTCATCAGGCGCAGGCTTGCAGTCGTGATTTTCCATGTCATCCACGCTTCAATGACGAGCATGACTACGGCTCCAATCGGCCCGGCTCCACTGTCCGCAGTCCCTGACAGAGCGGCGACAGAGAACGTCCGAGACACGAGCCAGACCCCCGCGTCCATCACGGACAGAGACAGGACGAGACCGAAAATAGTGAGCGGAATCCGCAAAAACAGGGACAGTAGCAGCAGATAACCAGAGCGCTGTTCCTGATTCACGAACTCGCCGCCATCCAGCCTGATGTGCTGGAAAGCCCAGACCGGCAGCACAACGAAAGCTTCGGCAACCGTAATCAGAATCCCGATAGCAGCGAAAGTAAACTCGATGAACGGCAGCATCGGGATTAGATAAGCGTGCTCAATGCCGACCAGAAGCAACATCCCAACAATAATCCCAAGCCATGACAACGGCCCCGATGCGACAGCGCCAGCCAGAGCCGCAGCACCAGCAGGCCCGCCCAGCATCGTGCCCGCCGCCGCGCCGCCGAGGACAACTAGAGAAATCAGGTTCAGAAGGTCATTCCCGAAGTCCGCCAGTTGCTGAATTGGCGACCCGTTGGCCGGATTGATGCCGACGAGATATTTATCGCCGAGGCTGAAAATCTTGGAAAACAGCCATTTCTGGACACCATGCAGGCTTGCCGTGCTGCCCTGAGTGCTACCAGCAAGGGCGGCATTCCGCAGGTCCGCAGTGTCATCCGAGGCGTTCCACTGGACCGTCAACGGCTGAAGGACAGCTTCACCAGCTTTGACGTAATCGCCCGCGTATCCCCACGTTTTCAGGTCGATATGCCCCGTCTTGTCCGTGTCGGCCATGGGCGGGAGAGAGACTTGTGGGATATCGGACGCCAGCGATGACGCAGCAGACTGAAGCCGGGCCGTGGACATATAAAACACCCCGGCGGTCATCCATCCATATTTATTGGTGTCGTTCAGGAACGAGGCCACGGCACTGTCAGACCCGCCCTGCACATCAACGAGAACCTGCGCCGCCGCCGTGAATTCGGTATCCAGAGCGGATTTTGCGTCACTGACTGATTTCGTAAATGCAGCGCCGGAGACCTGCGGAATCCCGCCAGCAATATCGCCCTGATGAGCCGCCGCGTTCGTCCGGTAGTCAAGGAAATCCGTCACGCCCGTGCTGATGGATGCCCGCGCTTCTTCGATGGCCGCAAGCCGGGCTTCATCGAACTGCGTGGCCTTCGCATCGCCGCCGGAGCCGGTTGCGAACGTCCCGGAAATCTGCCCGCACACGCCATAATCCCACGTTACGATGTGCCTGTTCGGCTGCGCTGATGAGGTCATGTTGCCGCCAGTAAAACGGGCGCTGATTGCGTTGTACAGGTTGCCGAGAGACACGGAGATATTCTCGCCAGTCGTGCCGCCGACCGTCGCTGAAGGCATCGACACGGGCAGGTTGAACAGTGGCCCCGTCATTGTGTTTGTTTCCGTGAGCGCCTGACGGCACAATTCGGCCTCGGTGAAATCACGCACCAGAGCGCCAGTCGCAGGCAGGGGCGGTGCGTTCAGGGTCGGCGTGACAAGCCCGGTTGCGTATGAAGTCCAGACGAGATTTCCCAGACTTCCGCCATACAGGGCGACATAGATGACCAGAATTTGCGCCAGACACACGCCTTTTGCGGTGGGGGCCAGCAGGCCGAAACCGAAGCACAGGCGCAGGGGTGCCCAGACTGTGTGCCATTTCTGGCCGAGGACCGTGCCTTCATGAGCGGTTGCCACAGTTCCGGAAATCGCGTGCCATGAGAGGGCCCCGACAGCGACGGAGGCGAGCACGGCAAGGAAAGCCCCGGACGCCGCAAACAGACCCTGAGCGGCTTGTGACGTGCCGGACGACGAAAGCGGGCCGATGCCGGGGAACAGGAGTTCGAGGCTTTGACGCCACCAGTCGGAAGCGCAGGGCACGGCGAGAGTTTGCGTAATTACAGAACCTGATGCGCTGCATGTCGCTTCATCAGGTGTAAGCGTGGTTGCATGAGCCAGCGCCGGGAAGACGAGCAGGAGCGCAGCAAGGAAGAGGATTTTCTTCATGGCCTGTCACTCCTGAACCTTGGCAGCAAATTGGTGCGCCAGTAGTCCCTGAATGGCCGCAGGGAGCGCGTGCGAAACTGGTAATTTGCAAGCCCGCATTTGATGGCTTGCGACACACACGCCAGCGCACAGGACGCACACAGCAGAGCGGCACTGTAATTGTACGAAATCGCGAATGTCTCCGCGCCCACGACGAGGGCCAGAGAGGGCAAAAAAGCCAGCCAAAAGCACGCCGCTGTCACACGCACCCGGCGCTCTATTTCAGCATCATGGACGCCATAGAAATCCGCGACAGCCCGGAACCGTTCCGCAGGGTCCGCGATAGTGCCGAAAACAGGCACTTTCTTGCGGTCGCCACGCCAGAGCGTGCGCAACCGAAAAATGGGGCTTGTCACCTGTCTTTTTAGTGCTCCGAGTGACGCAGAGATATCATCAGCGCCGGTGAGAAATCCGAGATTGAATCGCATGTCGTTTTCCTTCCTTCTCAGCCCACAACTTCGACAGGTGGAAAGGCAGGCTCAGGCGCACGGAAAGCCGCAGAAATCCGCTTGCCGCCGAGTGTGGAAGTGATGGCATCTTGGTCAGACGGGCGGCTGACATACGAGAGCAGGAAATCCACCAGAGCGGTCCTCGCGTCCGGGCTCCCGTTTTCCTCACAAAACGCGACAACGCCCCGGCCCAGAGCACACAGGGCCTGAGCCTCGATTTTCCGTTTTTCCGCAGTCTCCCGGCGGAGCATCGCACGCTTGATTTTTTGGACTGCCAGCCTCTCCCGCTTGATGCGTTCCTGCGCTCTTTTGAGTTCGTTTTCGAGTGAATTTGCGTCCGCCATTTTGACCCCCTGAAATGTTGCATTTTCAGGGTCAATGGTAGGCTAACCATATGAAAGAAATCACGATTTTCGGAAGAAATCTTTCACGGTATGGGTCCGCATGTGCTATAAGAAAGTCATCTATTCAGTGCCCGTCGGCACTGACAAGCTCGTTTATACAGTCACAAATGACTGTCACTCGTTTGGAGACTTTCGGAATGTCTGCTTACCGTGACCCCCGCCGCGTTCGTATCCTCAAGCGCATCTCATGGTTCCCGCCCGCGCTCATTGCGACTTGCCTGATGCTCGGTTTTTCGAACGGCATGGTCATGCTGGGTTCTCTGACTATTCCGCTCGGCATTTATGGCGGTGTCGCATGCACAAAGAAGGCCATGCTTGACCGTGGAATGACGATTCCGGGCTAATGGTGATGCCTCATGCCGGAAATCGCCGCACAGATTGAGCCTGAAATCGATGAACGCCGTGTCACGCTGAATTTCGACGTGTCGCATGTCGGTTCGGTGCTCGACAACGCGGCATATAATTTGTGCGGACGTATCCCGGACAGGCTGACAAATCAGGTCTTTGACCACACCCGGAAGGCTCGTGAGCATGTGGGCCGCTTCACCCTATTTCCGGACCACATGAACCCTTCCCCAGAGATGCACGACCCGTCGCATTTCTGGCGTGAGGCCGAGGCCATGGAGCGGCAGGCAAATGGTCAGCCAGCGCGGCGCATCCTGTTGGGAATCCCGCGTGGTCTCCCGCCTGAAAAGTGGCAGGAATACACGACGTACTGTCTTGCCCCGCTGATTGATGCCGGGATGGCCTGTCATGCGGACATGCACAATGCCCGTGCGCGTGACGGTGGCGAAAACGGACACGTCCACATCATGACGACTATGCGCCGCCTGAATCCGGACGGCACATTTGAGCGGAAAAAGGCGCGGGAGTGGAACGCCCTTTTCACGGCTGGCAAGGGCAAGATTATGCGTGCCCAATTCGAGGACCGGGGCAACCGCTGGCTTGAAGAAAACGGCTATCCCGTCCGGGTCCGGATGCGGTCAAATGAAGAGCTTGACGGCCCCGACGCCCTGCCCCCAGAACCGACCGTCAGCAGAGCGGATATCGAGCGCACCAGACGCCACCCTGATGACCCGGCCCCTGCAATCATTTCTCTCGATAATCACCGCCACTTGCGTAAGCAGGCGCGACACTCACAGAGAGCCGTTGACGGGCTTTCTGCCGAGATTGTGCGACTTGAGGCGCTCATTGCAGAAGAGACCCGCCAGCGGCTCCCAGAGAGAGGAGCGCACACGATGGCGAAGACAAAGAAAACCGGATGGGTGGCAGGCGCGGACGGATACGCAGCATTGCCGGACCACCTGAAAGCGGCAGCCCGGAAATCATATAACAAATGGAAAGACCGGCAGGTCGCAGGCGGCAAGGCCGACGCTGACGTGTTCAGCCTGAGTGATTACGTTGACTATGTGCAGGGCAGGCGAAACGACGAACGCGGGTGGAGGTTCGAGCGTCCGGACGATGCGGCGAACACTATTCGCAGGGCACCAGAGCCGACGCCGGAAATCGTTGACAGTGACGCCCTGCCTACACCTGCACCGCAGGACGACCCGGACGACATGCCGGAAAGTGACGGTTGGGACCGTGAGAGCCGGTTCCGCGCTCGTCTTCTGGCTGGGCACTACAAGATTTCTGAATCGTCACTGACACCGGAGCAAGTGGCCGCTATCTCGAAAATCCGCATCGACCGCAACCGTGGTGTTGCCACGATTGAACTGAACACGGGCGACGTTTTCGAGGACTTCGGAGACAGGATTGTCAGCCCCCGTGACCCCAGCCCGGAGACGGCGGCACAGTTGGCGCAGGCCGCAGTTTTGCACGGCTGGTCTAACGTCCAGCTTACCGGAACCCCGGCCTATCGCGACGAGGTGGCAATCGCCCTGAGCCTTCTGGAACCGCCGGTTTCTCACGATTGGAAACTCTCACGGGCGGCTCAGGAGCGGCTTGATGCTGCCCTTGCCGAGCGTCTGGCGACATTCGAGAATACGAACGCCATCAGGCCCATTGAAGCCCCGGCGAATGAGATAGTGCCGGAAATCACGGCCCCGGTCGAGGAAATCACGGAACCAGAAGTCCCGGACAGTCCGTCTAGGGCTGTCGCCCTGGACGAACCGGAAGACCGGAGCCCAGCGGACACGGATGATTATGCCCCGGACCCCATCGACCTCACGGCCCCGGTCGAGGCTCAGGCGCAGGCGCAGGAAATCTTCCACGACCTACCGCCGGAACTGGAACAGGGACCGCCGCCGACCGTCCGCGTTCCGGCTGTCGTCCTGAAAACGGGTGAGGCCGTCTCGGTGGAGTGGTTGCAAGCGAACAGAGACGCATTTGCGAGCCGGTCGCACGCGGAAATCGCGTCTGTTTTCCCGTTTTTTGTCGGGGAGCGGGTGAACCCCACGGCTTCTGAGTTCGTAAACGACCCGTCCGGCGGTGAAGACCTCGACCATGCGCTGGACGTGGCGGACCGGGAGTGGACCCGGCAGGTAGGCGAGGCAGTCAGGGAATGGGAGGCAGAAACGGGCCGTACGCTCGATAGTCTGCCAGACGTAGCACCCCGCACCGTCTTTATCACGGACCCATCCGACCCGTCGCAGGACCTCGACGCCGCCGACATGCGGGGCCGCCCGGAACTGGCAAAGGTGGCCGACAGGCTGGAAAAACTGACAAATGAGCAACTGGAAAAGAGGCTTTCGGGCACCTTCCCGCACTATAATCCAGAGGACACAAACCCAGACGCACGGGCCGAGGCCATCGCTGAATGGAAAGCCCGCAGGGCAGCAGCAAAGAAGGAGGCAAACAATGCGAAGAAACAGAAGAATCACGGGACTCATGTTCCCGGTCGTGATGAGCCTGTCAGTCCTGTTGTCTCTGACCATGCATCCGGCCCAGACAGCGCACCTGCTCGCCCAGACGTGGCAGACGTTCGACCGCAGCGGACTGCCGGTAATGGTGCTGACACTGTTCGGGATAGCCGCCCTGATGGCCTGCGCCCGGCACCGGCTGCACCATCTGGCGAACAGGTAATCCGCCAGACGCTTGCGGAAATCAGGGAACGATACGACCGGGAAGCCGCCCGGCTGGACGTTCTGGCCCTGCCTGCGCTTCTTGAACCCCGGCAGGCCGCTGTAGATGCAGCCATCAGGGCAGCAGAGAGAACGGCAGCGCGGGCAGCGAAAGAGGCCAAGACCGCCAGAGGCAACGCTTCTTTCCTGTCACCGGGCACCCGCAAAGCCGCAGAGGACGCAGAAAAGCGGGCGGAGGCGCTGAAAGCCGAGGCCGACCGCCTGAAAAATGGCCGCCATGCAGCATTGGTGCAGGCCCGCAAGGATGCCGAGGCAGAGCGGAAAGCATTGACGACTGAATCAGAGCGTCAGGCCCGGTCGCCGGAATACCGGCAGGCAGAGCAGGCGCTCAGGGATGCGAACCTGATTGAGCTTGCACTAGACAGCCGGGACGCGGGCACGATGGAAGCCCTGAAATCCGGGGATTTTTCGGCCATCAGGGCAGCGGCGCAGGACTGGCAGCGTGAGCAGCAAGCGCAGGCCGACGCGCTGGAAGTCGCCCGGCTCAAGGCAGGTCCGAAGGCCAAGCCGACGCAGGAGACGGGGCTTTCCGTTACACCGGAGTGACCTTTCCACCTTACGAAGGTTAAACTTTCGTCAGAAAGGGGGCGTTCATTTATGAGCGTCCCTTTTTTCGTGTTCATGTATTCATGATTCCATTCATAAATAGTAATGAACATTTATGACGTTCTTCATAAACTAAAACCGGAAATCATTCCGTTCTGTAATGTTCTGGTGCGGTTTATGCTTTTGGATAACTTGCCATAGCCTCGGTGAGGACTTACCGTATATCTGTATTCAACGAACGGAGAGTAGAAAAATGCTTGATAACGGCTACACGGCACAGGTAATACACTGTAACCCCGGCGCGGCTGGCATGACATTTACAGAGTTCAGTCATCCCCGGATGGAGGCTGCACTTGAGGAATGGGCAGCTTCTGGCCTAACGCCTGCGGCCATCAGGACAGAGTTGCGCCGGGATTTTCTGGCTAGTCAGACAACAGCAGGGGTCCACGTTGAGATTGAGCCAGAGCCGACCGTGGGAGGGTTCACGGTGACTGCATTCATCGTCAACGACCGCAAGCGCAAGGCGCGGCGGCTCATGACACAGGCAGAGCGGAACGAAATCGAAGAATGGCACCGGGCGGGCTTTAACTACCGGGAAATCGCGGAAGCAGTCGGACGCCATCCCACAACGATTTTCATGCACCTGCGCCGGACTGGCCTGACCTGACGGGGAGAGCCGGGGCTTAGTGCCCCAGCCCGGAGACGGCGGCACTAGGCCGCCTTCTCCCGCGCTTTTCTTTCTGCCCGCCGCCGCCTGAGTTCGGCAGCTTGGTCTAGCGGGGTCGGGTTGTAGTACGTCTCCGTCAGGACACGGAGCGTCCTGTGTCCTGTCAGCTTGGCAAGTTCCATTGCCCCCGCGTGGTCCTTCGCGAGTTCAGTAATCGCGATGTGTCGCAGGTCATGGAACCTGACCGATTTCGTCAGCCCTGCCCCACGCGCACGCTTCACAGCGGCGGCGAACGCATTGCTCAACATACTTTCAGTGAAACCACCGTCTTTACCCCATTTTTCCGGGTCGCCGAACAGCCAGCCATCAGGGCGATGCGGCAGGGCCTTCATGGCATCAGAAATAACGCCCTCGGCTTCTTCTGTCAGCGGCACGTCACGAGCGCGAACGACGCCACCACGAGGATTTTTTGTCTTCGGGAGGTGAACGTGCGTCTTGTGGACGTGTGACCTCTGGATACGTCGAATCTCCCCAGCCCTCATTGCCGTCTCAATCGCAATCAGGACGCAATGAATCAGGTAATCCGGTCCCTCTCGGCACGCAGCAAGGAGAGCCACTGCATCACTTGCGGGGAGTGTGACGTGTCGCGGCGGAGGGGGTGGAGGCAGAGAGACCAGAAGGCAGGGATTGGGAATATCGAGATGGAGCCGGGTTCGGCAGCTTCTGAACACAGAGGACAGGACGGCAACACAGTTCCGGATGGTCGACGCACCGGACCCGGACCCGGCGCGCTGTCGCTCGTCAATAAACGCCTGAATCTGGTCCGGCATGATGGATGACATGGGGTATTGCAGCCAGTCCCCTTCCCGGCCCTTTGCTCCACCGTGCCATTCACGCCACGTCTTCAGGCGAGACCGCTCTTTGTCGCCCCCCTTTTTGTGCGGGAGGACGTGCTCTTCATAGTAATCAAGGCCCTTGGCGAGCGTGAACGACCTGAGCCGCTGCCCGTCATCCCACGTCCCGGCGTTAATGCGCTGCCTTGCATCCTCGCGGGCTGCTACGGCCCCTTCAAGCGTGTCCTTGACGCCGTTTGCATAAATGCCACGCACGCGAACGCGCCACTGATACTGTAGCGGCCCGCGATAAGTGATTCCCTTGGGGGGGTTCTGTGCCATTCCTTGTGCCAGTCTCTCAGTCGATAACTGACCAGCCTTGGCACAAATTGGCACAGAAATTAAGAGGCATTTTCTGCCCCTTATTCTGTGGACCCCTTGAAAGTCGCAGTTTTCTGCGGTTTTCAGATGGTGGAGAGAGTTGGATTCGAACCAACGTAGGCGTACGCCAGCGGATTTACAGTCCGCCCCCTTTAGCCACTCGGGCACCTCTCCGGGTCGGCGGTTGGGATATGGCGGATTGGCGGCTATGTCAATTCCCAGTTGTCGATTATATGCTTTTTTATGGCCAGAAGATCTCCCTCCCGTTCCGCTCCCGATCGTTCCACGGATCGATCCGCTCCTCACGCCGGCACTACCGATCACGGCTCTTCCCCGCTTGGTGGTCGCACCAGGGAACGGGGCGGCCGTTCCGTTCGTGGCCATGCGGCCAGCTCCGGCCCCGGCTACTGGATTTACGGTCATCATGCCGTGCAGGCCGCTCTCGCCAATCCCGAGCGTGTGATTCACGATTTCCTGGCGACGCGCGAAGCTGCGGCGTCTTTTGAGAATGCGTCCCGCAAGCCGCAGATCGTCGACCGTGAGCGCCTCGACCGGCTGTGTGAGCGCGATGCCGTGCATCAGGGTGTCTGCCTGCGGGTCGAACCGCTGGAAACGCTGGCCATTCCCGACATCGTCGAGCGCAAGGGGCCGGTTCTGGTGCTGGATCAGGTGACGGATCCGCGCAATATCGGCGCCATTCTGCGCTCTGCTGCGGCGTTCGGTGCAGCGGCGCTGCTCGTGCAGGACCGCAATGCACCGCAGGAAAGCGGTGCGATGGCGAAGGCGGCTTCGGGCGCGCTGGACGTTGTGCCGATCTTGCGCGAGGTCAATCTCTCCCGCGCGCTTCAGGCACTTCAGGCCGAGGATTTCTGGGTTGTCGGGCTGGATGCCGGAGGTACGCGACTGGATGGCAAAAGCTTTGCCGGGCGTCGTGTGGCTCTGGTTCTGGGAGCCGAGGGGGCGGGTCTGCGTCGTCTGACGCGAGAGACGTGTGACGAGATCGCCAGCGTCTATATGCCGGGCGACATGGAGAGCCTGAACGTCTCCAATGCCGCGGCCGTCGCACTTTACGAGCTGGTTCGCCCGGTCTGAGCCATGTTCCGGGAGCACTGGATGCTCCCGGAAATCTGACCGTCAGTTGGGGCCGGAGGTGGCGGACGGGTAGTCCGTGTATCCTTCCGGACCCTGGCTGTACCAGGTCTTCATATCATCCGGCTGCAGGGCGATGCCGCGGGCGAAGCGCTCCGGCAGGTCGGGGTTCGAGAGGAACTTGCGGCCGAACGCAATTGCGTCGGCGTGGCCCTCCGCCAGGGCTTTCTGCGCAGTCTCGAATGTATAGTCCTGATTGAGCACCAGCGGGCGCGTAAATACCTTGCGGATCTGCGGGGACAGTTTGGGCTGGTCCGTCTTGCCGAACGTGCCGTCCGGGCCGGGTTCACGCAGTTCGAGCCAGGCCACGCCCAGATCCTGAAGCAGCTTTGCCGCCGGGACGAAAACCGTCTCCGGTGCGCTGTCGATGCAGCCCTGCGTATCGCCGTTGGGAGACAGGCGCACGCCTGTACGGTCGGCACCGATGGCAGCGATCACGCGCTCGGTGACTTCCCTCAGGAAGCGGATGCGGTTTTCGGGGACGCCGCCGTACTCATCCGTGCGGTGATTCGTGCCGTTTCGCAAGAACTCGTCGATGAGATAGCCATTGGCGGCATGGATCTGCACCCCGTCGAAACCGGCGCGGATCGCATTGCGGGCGGCGTTCTCATAATCGTTCAGAATGCGGCTGATATCCGCGGCATCGATTGCGCGGGCCTGCTCGAACGGCTTTTTGCCTTCATAGGTATGGACCTCGCCCGGGGCCGTGGTCGCAGACGACGAGACGGGCTGCGTACCGGTCACGGACGAGTGGACCATGCGGCCCATGTGCCAGAGCTGGCAGACGATCTTTCCGCCCTTTGCGTGCACGCCGGCCACGATCGGCTTCCAGGCCTCGACCTGCGCCTCGGACCAGATTCCCGGTGCGAACGGCCAGCCCAGACCTTCGCGGGAAATGCCCGTGGCTTCCGTGATGATCAGCCCGGCACTGGCGCGCTGGGCATAGTATTCCACCATGATGGGGGTCGGAACGGCCGCCTTGTCGGCACGTCCGCGCGTCAGCGGAGCCATCACAATCCGGTTTTTCGCGTGAATGGGACCGAAATCAATGGGATCGAACAGGGTTGGCATCAGTTGTCTCCTCTGGACAGGCCCTCATATTGTTCGATAACAGTCGAACAAGGCAAGCTTTTTGTTTGATGCGAGTCGAACAAAGCAGGTGTTGCGATAAAATCTCAGGAAAGGGATAAGACCTCATGGCTGCCTATGACCATCCTGATCCCGCGACGTTCGAACTGACTTTGGTGCTGCGTGCCCTGGCCGATCCCGCGCGTCTGGAGATCGTGCGGCATCTGGCGCGGGTCGGGGAAGCGAACTGCGCCACGCTGATCGGAACGCGCCCCAAATCCAGCATGTCGCATCATTTTCAGGTTCTGAGGGACAGCGGGATCCTGCGGACGCGCATAGAGGGCGTCCAGCATCGCAATTCCCTGCGCCACGAGGAACTCGACACGCGGTTCCCCGGGCTTCTGACGGCTGTCCTCAACGCCCCCTGAAAAACGACGCGGAGGCCGGATTTCAGTTCCGGCGCCAGATCTGTTCGTGGATGCAGGTTGCGAAGATCAGCCAGATGAAGAACGGCACCTGCATCGCGGCGGCCTTGCAGTCCACCTTGTGCGCCGTGCGGATCGAGGCGCCCGACGTCATGATCAGGCCGATACAGATGGCCAGACCCGTCCCGAGCTGTCGCTTGCGGAAGACGAAGAACGGAAAGCCGGCCACGCCTGCGACACACAGGGCCCATAATGTCAGAGCTGTCGTGCGGGCACAGGACTTCTCGGCCCGCAGGAGCCGATAGCCCGACCAGGCCAGCAGCCCGTCAAGCATCGTCCAGATCACGGCATAGGCCGGGCCGGGCGGATTGAAATGCGGCTTATTCAGATGCTCATACCAGCGGCGGGTGGACTGATCGTCGGCCGGGCTGATTTCCCGGGCAGCGTACTGAACTCCGAAAACCGTGCCGGCGGCGATGACCGCATCAACCAGACGTCCCATAATCCCTGATCCTTCATAAATCCTGCCGCCTTAACGCGGCAGCAGGGCTCACGGTTCAGAGAGTTTCGCCGTCAGGTCAGGGCGTAGACGGCGCAGGCGTTCCGAAATCGAGCTCGGCGGCGATCTTTCCGGCTTCCGGATTCCACAGCAGGACGCGGTCACTTCCCGCACCACTCAGCGTCACGGCCATCAGACCATCCGGCCGGGACGTGATTGCCGTGATGTGCTCGCCCGCGCCAAGCGGAAGGGCGAGACGGGAAAAGCCGCCCTCAGCCAGCGGGACGGTGGCCGTCACGCTCGGGCGCGGATGCAGAAAACGGTAGGCAATCACGCCGATCAGCCCGAAGACGGCCGCGATGATCAGCACGCCCATCAAAATCACGGCGGCCAGAAGCGCTTTTGGTGTCTGCGACTCGCTGTTCGCCATTTCCTCGGCTACACCCTGTGTCATGTCTGATCCTGTTTCCCCATTCCGTCTTGTTGTCGATGCGTCCACGACTGGCCAGAGGGCCGACCGGGCGCTGGCGGACGCCATCGGCACGGTTTCCCGCTCCCGGGTCAAGGCCCTGATTGAAAGCGGCAACCTTTCCGTCAATGGAAAGACGGTCTCCGAGCCCGCGGAAACGCTGCGTGACGGCATGGAAGTGGCGCTGACATTCCCGGCCCCCACCCCTGCCCGGCCGGTCGCCGAGCAGATCCCGCTTAATATCCTGTACGAGGACGACGACCTGATCGTGCTCGACAAGCAGGCCGGGCTCGTCACCCACCCTGCCCCGGGCAACGAGACCGGCACGCTGGTCAACGCGTTGCTCGGGCATTGCGGGGAAGGATTCGAGGGCATTGGCGGAGAGAAGCGTCCGGGAATCGTGCATCGTCTGGACAAGGATACGTCCGGGCTGATGGTCGTGGCCAAGACGGCGATGGTCCACAACGCGCTGTCCGAAGCCTTTGCCGCCCGTGACATCGACCGTGCCTATCTGGCGCTTGTCTGGGGGCTTCTGCCGTCCGGAGGCGAGTTCGATGGCAATATCGGTCGCGACAAGCGGGACCGCAAACGCATGGCGGTTGTAGGAAGTGGCGGCAAGGTTGCCCTGACACGTTTCAAGCTGATCGAACCCTATCAGGCCGCCGTCTCCCTGATCGAATGTCGCCTGGCCACTGGACGGACCCATCAGATCCGTGTTCACCTTTCAAATGCAGGCCACCCCCTGATTGGAGACCCGGTCTATCTGCGCCGGATTCCCGCAGCAGCGCGCGGTCTGTCGCAGGATGCGAAGGAAGCGGCCCTTGATTTCCCCCGTCAGGCGCTCCATGCGACCCGACTCGGATTCATCCATCCGCGGACGAAAAAGCAGCTTTCTTTCGAAACTGCGCCTCCTGAAGACTTCCAGACCTTGAAAAAGCGACTGATCGGCTAAACCTTCAAAGGCCATTGACTTTTTTGGCTGAGCCTGTCATAAACAGCTCATCCGACGAGCTGACGCGCCGCCGGAATGGATCGTACCACCAGAGGTCGCCCAGTCCGGGGGCTGACGGTCGGGGACGTGAAAGTCCTTCCCAATGCGTCACCTGGGTCAGACGGAACTATCCCGTCGCCGGTCCGTATGAGTCTCCATCTCATCCGGATGCGGGTTAAGCCCCGGGCGAAAGGAGTCGAAGATCATGGCATCCCCAGCCGTCATTTCAGTGGGTCCCGAAAACAACCTGACCCGCTACCTTCAGGAAATCCGCAAGTTCCCGCTGCTGACGCCGCAGGAAGAGCTCGATCTCTCCCGGCGCTGGCGCAAGGACGAAGATACGAGCGCGGCACACCGCCTCGTCACCTCCCATCTACGTCTCGTGGCCAAGATCGCCATGGGCTATCGTGGCTATGGCCTGCCGGTGAACGAACTCATCAGCGAGGGTAATATCGGCATGATGCAGGCCGTGCGCCGGTTCGATCCGGAGCGTGGCTTCCGTCTTGCCACCTATGCCATGTGGTGGATCCGTGCTGCCATGCAGGAATACATCCTGCACAGCTGGTCGCTGGTGAAAATGGGCACGACCGCCGCGCAGAAGAAGCTGTTCTTCAACCTGCGTCGCCTCAAGGGGCAGATGCAGGCCATTGATGACGGCGATCTGAAGCCGGAACAGGTCAACTCCATTGCCACCACGCTCGGCGTGCCGGAGCAGGATGTGGTTTCGATGAACCAGCGTCTGGCTGCGCCCGACCACAGCCTCAATGCGCCGCTGCGCATCGACGGTGAAGGCGAGTGGCAGGACTGGCTCGTGGACGATCACGAGAACCAAGAACAGACCTACGCCGCATCCGAAGAGTTCACGGGCCGCAAGGCTCTGCTGGATCAGGCCCTGATGACGCTGAACGAGCGTGAGCGTCACATCCTGAGCGAGCGTCGCCTGAAGGAAGAGCCTTCCACGCTGGAAGAACTGTCCCATCATTACAACGTCTCGCGTGAGCGTATCCGCCAGATCGAGGCCCGTGCGATGGAGAAGCTTCAGAAGGCCATGGCCGCTGAAGTCGAGCATCGCCGCCGCGAAAACGGTCTTCAGGCCTGAGGAAACGTCTTTCACGAAAACCCCGCCGGAGCCGTGCTCCAGCGGGGTTTTTTAGTATTGGAACACCAGTCGGACTCCGATGCAGGTCGGAACGCTGGGGTCAGAAGCCGTGGTTCTGGCTTCCGTCAGCGTTGAACCGATCGGAATAAGCGGCTTGCGATTCAGTTCTTGAGGGAGAGAGCAGCATTCCCTCCGGACGACCGCTCAGGACAGGTTCTCTGTCGAAGGCGGGGCGGGTGTCGGGGGGCGGTCATAGGCCTGACAGGCGCTGAGACCACAGAGCAGAAAACAGCCCGACACCAACTTCCGCAACATCAGCGCCACTTTTCAAAAGAGCACAAAAAAAGCCGGGGAAGTCACCTTCCCCGGCTTTTGTCTTATTCGAGCCCCAGATCGTGACCTGCCGAACGGAGCACCTCGATGCCCGGGAGGATCTTGCCTTCCAGCCATTCGAGAAAAGCCCCGCCTGCCGTGGAGACATAGGTCATCTGGTCCACAACCCCGGCATGACGCAGGGCCGAGACCGTATCGCCACCGCCGGCGATCGTCTTGAGCTTGCCTTCTTCCGTAAGCTGCGCGGCGTATTGCGCGACATCGACCGTGGCCTTGTCGAAGGGTGCGATCTCGAACGCCCCGAGCGGTCCGTTCCAGACCAGCGTCTTGAGCGTGTCCAGACGGTCCCGGATCAGTTCGACCGTGCGCGGACCGGCATCAAGGATCATGGCGTCGTCCGGGACTTCGCCGATCAGGCAGGTCTCGGTCGGGACATTGGCCTTGAACTCACGCGCCACGACGGCATCGACCGGCAGGACGATCTCACAGCCTTTTTCCTGTGCGAGATGGGCGATCTTGCGCGCCGTCTCATGCATTTCGGCTTCCTGCAGGGACTTGCCCACATTCATGCCTTCAGCCGCAAGAAACGTGTTGGCCATCGCACCCGTGATGAACAGCGTGTCCACTTTCTCGATGACATTCCCGATCAGGTCGAGCTTCGTCGAGATCTTGGAGCCGCCGATGATCGCACCGACCGGGCGCTCCGGGTTTTCCAGAGCCGCGGACAGGGCGCTCAGCTCGGCCTGCATCAGACGCCCTGCGAAGGACGGCAGATCATGGGCCACGCCTTCGGTCGAGGCATGGGCGCGGTGCGCGGCCGAGAACGCGTCGTTGACGAAGATGTCGCCGTTCTGCGCCAGAGCCTTGGCGAACTCGGGATCATTGGCCTCTTCACCCGCATGGAAGCGCGTGTTTTCGAGGACGATGATATCGCCGTCGGCCATGGCGCCCACAGCGGCTTCCACGGTCGGGCCAACGCATTCGGCCACGAAGCCGACCGGCTGGCCCAGGATCTGGCCGAGTTTCAGCGCGATCGGACGCAGGGACATGGCCGGGACGACCTGGCCCTTGGGGCGGTCGAAATGGCTGAACACCACCACGCGCGCGCCCTTGTCGGCCAGCTCGCGAATGGTGGGGGCAACCCGCTGCAGGCGGGTGTCATCGGTGATGACGCCGTCATGCATCGGGACGTTGAGGTCGGCGCGGACCAGCACGCGCTTGCCGCGTGCGTCCACACCATCAAGGGTGCGGAAGGCCATCACTCAGAGGCTCCCGAACAGGGCAGCCGTGTCGGCCATGCGGTTGGAGAAGCCCCACTCGTTGTCGTACCACGAGCAGACCCGCACCATCTTGCCACCATCAACGAGGACCGTCTGCGTCGCATCGAAAATCGAGGACGCCTTGTCATGGTTGAAGTCGGAGCTGACGAGCGGGGCCGCGTTGTATTCGAGGATACCCTTCAGGGAGCCTTCGAGCGAGGCGGCGCGGATGGCTTCGTTGACGGCATCGGCAGAAGCCGGAGCACGCGTCGGGACGAAATCCAGCGAGACGACCGAGACATTCGGCGTCGGAACGCGGATGGAGGTTCCGTCCAGCTTGCCCTTCAGATGCGGCAGGACCAGACCGACGGCCTTGGCGGCGCCGGTGGAGGTCGGGATCATGTTCAGGGCGGCGGCGCGGGCGCGACGCGGGTCCTTGTGCAGGGTGTCCACCGTGCGCTGGTCGCCCGTGTAGGAATGGATCGTGACCATGTAGCCACATTCGATTCCGAAGGCCTTGTCCAGAACGGACGCCACGGGGGCGAGGCAGTTCGTGGTGCAGGACGCGTTGGAGATGATCTTCATGTCCGGCGTCAGGACGTCGTTGTTCACGCCGTAAACGATCGTCGCATCGACGTCCGTGGCCGGAGCGGAGATGACGACGCGCTTGGCACCGGCTTCCAGCAGGGCTGACGCCTTCTCGCGGGAGGTGAACAGGCCCGTGCATTCCATCGCAACATCGACGCCCTGGAAGGGAACCTGTGCCGGGTTACGCTCGGCCGACACCTTGATCGGACCATAGGTGCGGCCATTGGCTTCGATGATCAGGCTGTTGCCCTCGGCGCGGACCGTTCCGGGAAGGCGGCCATGCGTGCTGTCATAGGCCAGCAGGTGCGCGTTGGCCTCAACCGAACCCAGATCGTTGATGGCGACAACTTCGACATCCGTACGTCCGCTTTCGATGATGCCACGCAGCACCAGCCGTCCGATCCGTCCGAAACCGTTGATCGCGATTTTTACAGCCATGACCTGCCCTACTCCGTTCCTTGAAAACTCGGGCATCTTCCATAGCACCGCCACAGCAGAGCAACAGGGGGCATCAACAGTTTTTCATGAAGTTGACTCTATAATCTTGCTCAAAGCCTCCGTTCCTGCGACGGTTCCGCGCGATATGGCACCTTTTGTCCGACATTTCCGTTCGCCGCGGGGTCCTGTGCCCCGGTCCGCCCTCCTGATGGGAGGGCTGCTGCTGGTTGCGCCCCTGCTCTCGGGGTGCAAGCTGCTGGACCAGCGCACGTTCAACCCGAATGCGGGCAAGCCGCCTCATCCCGTTATTCCGCCCGCACCGCCGGGGCCGCCGCCGCATGCGCCGTTCCTGTCGATTTCTGAAGGCACACCGGAATCCGAATACGGCCCCGTCGTGGAGCGCGCCGCAAAGGCCGCCCTGTCGCGCAAGGCGAACGTGCTCTTCATCGTGCAGGCCTTTGCCCCGCCGCGGCCAACCCCCGACGCTCAGGCGCAGGCCCTGACGGACGTGACCAACCATCTGGCGGCAGTCGTCGCGTCCCATCTTGAAAAGGCCGGCGCGCAGCCCATCCAGATCGAAATGCATGCCATCACCGATCCGTCGGCCACCAAACCGTTCGTCCGCGTCGACGTCCGCTGACACTCGAAGCGTGCAAAGAGTGCGACCACTTGTTGCGCTTTTTGAATTGGCTTGAAACACGGACAGACTGCATTGTTCTCCTGCATTCCAATGCAGGAGAACGAGTTCGTGTCAAAAGTCGCTCTTCTCGAAATTGCAGTCATGCTGACCGGTGCCACATGCGCCCTCACGGGTCATACAGCCATTGCAGAACTGGCCCTTAGTACATTCATCCTCGCTCTGCTTCTGTGCATTCTGAAGCAGCCGTCCCAGGAGCAGCCCTGGAAGCAGATCGTCATCTTGACCGGGATGCTCGTCATTATCGCCGCACTGCTCCAGTCACACGACTTTATCTTCGCCGCGCAGACGACCGCACTCATGACCGTTCTCGTCACACTCTGGCGCGTGAACGGCGGGTTTCGCATCCCCTCCAAATTGCAGAACCAGAGCACGGAATAACCGGAGGGGGGCGTCCTCCACGTGGGCGGCCCGGGAAAAACAGTCTGGCCTTTACAGAAATCGCGGCAGAAGCAGGCCCAGCGCCAGACCAATCGCGAGCAGGATCAGTCCGTTCCGCAGGCGCGCGCCGATCGGAGCGCGTTCGGGTGTGACGTTGAGTGTTGCACTGTCCCGCAGTGCGGCCATTTCTTCCTGCTGCGCCCGGGCTTCTTCCTGTTCCTGCCAGACCCGGCCGCTCATGCGCCGGATGTAATGTCCGGCATCGGCGGGCGTTGTTGCGGCATGGTCCACGACGCGTTCGGCCAGGGTCCGGTTTGCCGTATGACCCAGTCCGAGAACGCGATGCGCGGGACAGACGGCCAGAGCCTCCAGCACCAGCGGGTTTTCGAACACCACGAAATCGGACACGTCCCCGCCCCCGCGGATCAGGACGATGATGTCTTCCCGGCAGGTGCGGATCGCCTCCGCCAGACGGCCGGGATCGTTCATGGCCGTGGGCAGGTTTCGTACACGTTCCGGACGCCAGGCTCCGCCGAGGGCCTGAAGGAAATCCTCGGCCACCAATGCGCTGGACGCTGCGGAATGGATCAGCAGGAGCCGCGCATCCGGCCGGGTAGGATAGGGATGAAACGCGCAGGGCAGTCCGCGCAGGACGTCCAGAATGGAACGCTCGACGCGCTCGACTTTCTGACGGCCGGGATCGTGAAGCTCCACGGCCACGACCTCGAAGCGCAGGACGACCTGCCCGCGATACTGCCGGGCGCGCAGCATGCCGGTGACATGGACATGATCGCCGGGACCGACTTCCGCCCGCGCCAGAATGGATTTCTGCACTTCAAGAGCCAGGGTGGTCCCGAACTGCGGATCGGTCAGGGGTAGCTGGTAATATTTAGGGTAGGAATTGGGCGCGGCATCCCCAAGCTGTCCCGCCACGACCAGCGGAAAGCCCCATTCATCGAAAGCGGCGCAGATCTCGTCCAGCCGGGCAGAGAACAGGTCCTGCACCTGAAGCGGAGAGAGGACTGTCAGTGTTGTTGTATCTCCCGCCGCGGAAGATGAGCGGGAGCGTCTCGGAAAAGCGTCCATTCGTTACCATATGGAGAAAGAACAAATGTTCTTACAGGGGGCTGAGGCCCTCTCACGCGATTTTTTGCCTGTTTTTCAGAAGGTTGTGGGCTGGTGAGCCGATTTGATCCCGAAGAGCTGTTTGAACGTCTTGCCCGGTCCCGGTTCCGAACCCGCTTTCATCTGGACGATCAGGCGCGAGTCTATCTCGAAAGCCGGGGCCTTGATGCCGTCATGGAACACGGTGCGGCCTTCATCGCCGAACGCCTCGCCCCGGCCCATCCACCCCGCGACGGCAAGCAGACGCCCATGCGTGGTCACCCGGTCTTCATCGCGCAGCATGCCACTGGTGCGTGCTGCCGGAGTTGCCTGTCCAAATGGCATGGCATGGCGCCGGGAAAGGCTTTGACGCCCGAACAGCAGGCGCAGATCCTGCTTGTGCTGCGAAGCTGGATCGAGCGGGATTTTGGCCGGACCATACCCAGCAACCCAGCACAGGGGGCGCTCTTCTAAGGGCTCAGTCTGGCTGACGGCGCGGCACGAACCGCTCCGCCAGAAAGATCAGCAGGAGTGCCGCAGCACCCAACACGATCTGCGAGCGCGTTTCGGGCTGGATCAGCATGGCGATCAGCGTGCATCCGATCAGGACCAGAGCGGCATAAGCCTTCCAGGGTGATTCCGGCACGAGTTTCAGACGTCCCGCCACGATCATTGTGTTGTTGAACACCATGAACCCGCCCGTGAGACTGACCAGCAGACCGAAGATCAGCGTCGGCGAGAGCACGGCCACGGCGGCCACCAGAATGGACGCAAACGCACTGACCAGAATGGCCCGGCGAGGGAGTTTCGTGGACGCATCCACGGTCAGGAACAGTCCCGGAGCAGAGCCGGATTCCGCCAGTTCATACAGGATGCGGGACGTCACATAGATCCCGGAATTGAGGCTGGAGAGCGCCGCCGTCATGACCACGACCGCCAGCGCCACATCCGCGAACGGAACATGCAGCCGGTGCAGCACCAGCAGGAACGGCGAATAACCGGACACCACATCACTCCACGGCACCAGACAGAGCACGAGCGCAATGGAGACGAGATAGAACCCGCCGATCCGCAGCGCGATGGAGCGCGTGGCGCGGACGATGTTCTGCTCGGTGTTGTCGGATTCAACGGCCGCGACGGTGGAAATTTCGCTGCCGCCCATCGAGAACAGGATTGTCGGGATCACGGCCAGAAGCGCCAGCCAGCCATGCGGGAGCAGGCCGCCATGGGCGAACAGATTGTCATGCACGGGAATGGGACGGCTCAGCAGCGCCCAGACGCCGATCCCGATGAAGCAGACGATTGCCAGAACCTTGATGGCCGAGAACCAGTATTCGAACTCGCCATAGCCTTTGACGGACATGAGATTCACGCCGGTCATCAGCGCCATGATGAGGATTTCAAGCACGGCATAGGGCAGCGGAATATAGGGCGCGAGCATCGTCGCCACCGCAATGACTTCCACGGCAATCGCGATGATCCAGGTCAGCCAGTAGGCCCAGCCGGCGACGAAGGCTGCACGGTTGCCGAGCGCATACTGGATCTGCCGCAGGAACGATGCGCGCCCCGGTACTTTCAGCGCCAGATCACGCATCATCAGATTGACCAGGAACACCAGCGTTCCGGCGAGCGCGTAGGACAGCAGCACCGCAGGGCCACCCAGCGAAAGTGCCGCGGACGCCCCGATGAAATATCCCGCCCCGATCACCCCGCCCAAGGCGATCATGACGACATGGCGCGTACGCAGACTGTGGGCAAGCTGGTCGGGCTGGCTCATGGACAAGGGGTTCCTGCTGTGGACGGGAGAGGCGTTTTGGAAGAAGGACGCTTCAGACCGGAAGGTCCCTGTTGTCCGCCAGGGTTTCCATGGTCATGTACGAGGTGATGGCATCAAGCTCCACCTTGCTGATGATCTGCTGATAAACACGATCGAAATCGTTCATGTCGCAGGCCACCACCTTCAGAAGATAATCGTATTCGCCCGCGATCCGATAAAAATCAACTATGTTCGGTATCGAACCGACCACCTTGCGGAATGTCTCGAACCATTCGCGCGAATGATGGCGTGTCCGCATCAGCACGAAGACCGTGAGAGTCAGCCCCAGTGCGGAGGCATTGAGCCGCACCGTGTCATGGGCGATCACGCCGTCTTCGCGCAGGGCGTTCAGCCGCCGCCAGCAGGCATTCTGCGACAGGCCGACCTTCTCGGCGAGTTCGCGCTGGGAGGGTGTGCCCTGCTTTTGCAGGATTCTCAGGATCGCCCTGTCCGTCTGATCGAGTTTTCTGGCCATATCGCATCATATGACCACAAAAAGGATTTTTCACCCTCAAAAAAGCAGCGGTTTTTACTCTTTCCGTCGGTCTATCGTCCTTTCATCACGAGGGTCATCACGCAGGGCCATCACGGACGGGGAAACATCGCGCCATGGAAACGATCGGCAATCTCGACAACAGCACGGCTCTTCTTGAACAGTTCGAGCAGACGCTGCGCAACAACGGGCTGGCCGCGCTCGCCAAAGGCGTGATCGGAGATGGTGCAAAGTTCTCGACGCCGTTCGGCACGCAGTCCCTGCTTTATGCCGATTACGTCGCTTCCGGTCGTGCGCTGAAGCAGATCGAAACGTTCATCATGGACGAGATCCTGCCGTTCTACGCCAACAGCCATACCGAAGCGTCTTTCTGCGGCGCCTATATGACGCGCCTGCGCAACAGCGCCCGCACCATGATCGCCCAGTTCTGCCACGCCCCGTCCCCCGATTTCACGACCATTTTCATGGGCAATGGCGCCACGGCCGGGCTGAACCGCCTTGTTCATCTGCTGGAAATCCCGGCCCTGTGCGAAGCCAGAAAGCGCCCGACCGTTTTCATCGGCCCTTACGAACATCACTCCAACATCCTGCCCTGGCGTGAGAGCGGCGCGGAGATCGTCGAGATCCCCGAGGCGGCCGAAGGTGGGCCGGATCTGAGTGTTCTGGAACAGGCGCTGAAGGCCTGCCCGGCAGATCGACTGAAGATCGGTTCCTTCTCTGCTGCGTCCAACGTGACGGGCATCCTGACGGATGTGAATGCTGTCACGGCCCTGCTCAAGCGTTTCGGTGCCCTGTCCATCTGGGATTATGCCGGGGCTGGCCCGTACTGTCCGATCGACATGCAGCCCGGCACGCCATTTGAAAAGGATGCGGTTGTCGTGTCCTGCCACAAGTTCATTGGTGGCCCGGCGGCGTCGGGCGTGCTGATCGTGCGCAATGTCGCCATGCCCCGCACGACGCCTGTTCTTCCGGGCGGTGGCACGGTGCGTTTCGTCTCTCCCTGGAACCACGATTACACCGCGAACCTCGCCGCACGCGAAGAGAGCGGCACGCCGAATGTGATCGGGGATATCCGCGCGGCGCTGGCGTTCATCGTCAAGGACGTTATCGGCGAGGCCTATATGGCGCAGCGCAACGCCGAACTGCGCGCGCGTGCCGTGAAAGCCTGGAGTGGCAATCCGGCCATCGAGATCCTTGGCCATCCGACCGCCGATGCCCTTCCGATCTTCTCGTTCCGCATCCGCGATGTGAAGAATGGTGGCTTCATTCACCAGCAGCTTTTCACGCGCATGCTGTCGGACCGTTACGGCATTCAGGTCCGCGGTGGCTGTGCCTGCGCGGGGCCGTATGCGCATCGTCTGCTGGGAATTGACGAGGATGAATCCGGCCTGATCCGCAGCGCCATTCTCTCGGGTCAGGAAATCGAGAAGCCCGGCTGGACGCGCCTGAATTTCAGCGTGCTGATGGATGACGGCAAGATCGAGCGCATCCTGAACGCCGTCAACGAACTCGCCAGCAACCCCTGCGAGACGGCAGCGCAGTATGACTGCGACATCACCACGGCGCGTTTCCGCCCGAAAGCAGCGGCCTGAAGCAGGCCGCGGACACGGTCTCAGAACAGATAGGCGATCTTCATATAATAGGCGTTCGTTTCCGCCACGTTGCGGCCTTCGACGGAATGGGAATAGCGTGGCGTGATCGACAGACGCTTGGTGACGTAGATCATCGCACCGACACCCAGCGCGGTTTCGCGGCTGCTTGAATTGGCGACCCAGAGGTTGGACGTGTTGTCATGCATGCCGCCGCTGTTCTGCCAGTCGAGCGAGAAGAATGGCTCAAAGCGTGACGAGGCTTTCCAGCTGAAACGCAGGTTCGTGTAGAACACGTTGCCGGCTGAATAGCTATGCTCGCCGTTACGGTGTTTGGTCGAACTCACGACGCTGCCAAGATCGCCATCGAAGCTGAAGTGCTTCCATTCGTAATCGAAGATGATGCTCGACAGGTTGGCCCAGTAATGAGACGCCAAGGAATCCCGCGTCCCCGACGGGGTTTCCATGAAGGTCTGGATGCCGAGCGTGCTGTGCTTGTTGGGCTTGAACCAGGCCGCCGGTCCGACAATCGTCGTGCCCAGACCGCCCCAGTTCTGTCCGTTAGCGAGTGTGTAGGCCTCGGACTGGATCAGCTCGAAGGCGAAGCTGACATGTGGGATCGCGTCGAAACTGCGGAAATGCACGTATTTCGTCATGCCGCTCCAGGTATGACTGCCGCCCCGCGCCCGGCGCTGGCCGCCACTGTCATAGACCGAACCGGCGGCGTTTCCGTCACCATACTGCACGACCACGTTGAACGGCTTGAAGTCCACCGGAAGGTCGTATTCGTGCGGTCCGATGATGGCCAGGGGGATATCGGCGGCATGCGCGGCAACGCCCGGAATAAGGGCAACAGCAGGCATGCAGGCTGCCAGGGCACCAAGGCGCACTCCGAGCGTGAATTTGCGACGCATGACGTGAATTTCCATAGAAATTAATTGGGGGGTGTGGAGCGTGCCCTCAGGGGGCACGCTCCATCCATGATCCGGCGATCAGTGCGCGGCTGCGCCCTGTTCTCCGTTCAGGGTATAGGCGATGATATAATCACCGCTGCGGGTGCCAAGGCCCCCATGACCGCCGGCGGCGATCACAACATACTGCTTCCCGTCAATTTGATAGGACATCGGCGTGGCCTGTCCGCCTGCGGGAAGACGGTCCTGCCAGATGACCTTGCCGTTCGACATGTCGAAACCGCGCAGGTAATCGTCGGCCGTCGCACCCATGAAGGAAACGCCGCCCTTGGTCAGGACGCTGCCGCCGATGTTGTACATACCGGTCGGAAGCGGAAGGTTGTTATGCGTCCGGAAAGGACCCGTGTCGCGCGTGGTGCCGACGGGGTGCTGCCAGACGATCTTCTTCGTCACCAGATCGATGGCCGTGATCGTGCCCCAGACCGGCCCCTTGCAGGGGATCTCGAGCGGGTTCAGCCACGGGCTGGTGTAGGCGATGTACGGCGTGCCGTAATCCGGGGACACGCTCAGGGCGTCGCCCTTGGCTTCCGGCTTGTCGCCCTGGCCGTTCCACTTCGGCAGGATGCCGGCGTTTTCGGCCTTCTGGCGATGCTCCAGACGGATGCGGAACGGCAGGTAGCTCGCATTGGCGATCAGCAGTTTGCGCTGCGGATCGATGGAGGCACCCTGCCAGTCAACCACACCATAGAATGCCGGATAGACGATCGTCGTCTTGCCAACATGCGGCGGGGTGAACTGACCTTCGTAAGCGGACTGACGGAACTGGATACGGCAGATCATCTGATCCAGCAGCGTCGCGCCCCACATGTCGCTTTCCTTGAGGTCCGGCGGCGTCAGGGACGGCAGACCGACAGCGAAAGGCTGTGTCGGAGAAACATGGTCATCCGCTGCAACGCCTGCGGTCGGAACCGGACGTTCCTCAACCGGGTAACCCGGAACCGGCTTGCCGGTGCGACGGTCCAGAACGAAGAACTCACCGCGCTTCGTGCTCTGGATCAGAGCAGGGATGTTCTCGCCATTCGGGCCCGGCAGATCGACCATGGACGGTCCGATGGCCAGATCCATGTCCCACAGATCGTGATGCACGGTCTGGAAGGTCCAGCGGCGCTCACCCGTCTCGATATCAAGAGCGATCGTGGCGCTGGAGGTTGCATCGTCGAACGGACGGCGCGAGCCACCCCAGTTGTCCGGCGGGGAATTGCCCATCGGCAGATAGAGCAGACCCAGATCCGGATCGGCTGTGTAAACACCCCAGGCATTTGGCGTGTCACGCGTCAGCTCGTCATTCGGGCCGGGCTTCCAGTTTTCCGGGTTGTGACCGGCGTCCCAGGCCCATTCGATCTCGCCCGTAATCGGGTTGAACGCACGGATTGCACCGGACGGCTCGAAATTCGCCTGGTTGTCGAAGATCCAGCCGCCCAGAACCACACGATCCTTCACCACCAGCGGCGGCGACGTCACGAAGTGGAAGCCATGCGGAACATGACCGAGATACTGGCGCAGGGAGATGAAGCCGTGCTCGCCGAAATCTTCGCAGGGCTTGCCGGTTTCGGCATCGACAGCCAGCAGGCGCACGTCGCCGACCGGGGAGAAGATGCGCTTCTGGCAGGCCTTGGACCCGTCCGGAGCCTGATAGTCGTCCGGCGCCTTGTAATAGGACACGCCACGGCAGGCCAGATAGACGTTCGCGGCCAGATCGGCAGCAGCCGGCTTGGGATCGAACTTCCACTTCACCTTGCCGGTCCGGGCATCGAGCGCCATGACCCAGTTGTGCGGCGTGCAGAGATAGAGCGTGTCATCGACCTTGATCGGGGTGACCTCGAGGTTGAACTCGTGGCCCTGATCCGGTCCGGCAACCACACCTTCGTCAGCCTTCTGGACGTCACCCGTACGGGTGACCCAGGCACGCTTGAGGTTGCTGACATTCGCCGGCGTGATCTGTGCCAGCGGGCTGTAGCGGTCACCGCCCACCGTGCGGCCATAGGCCGGCCAGTCGGCTTCCGGGGTGTCCTTGGCCGTCAGGTCGGACTGACCCGTAGCCGCCATGCGGTCTGCGGGAAGCGTGCCGTTGATGGAGTAGGACGTGAAGCAGCTTGCGATGATCGCAACCATCGCGAGGGCGGCGGAACCGAGCAGTTCGCGCTTGTCCGAAACCCAGTTATGACCGGTGCGCCACACCCATGGCAGCAGCATCCAGGCCGCGATGCCGACGAGCGTGAACAGACGGACTTCCAGGCCCCAGATGTCGAAGCCGACTTCAAGAACGGACCAGATGGTCGCCACCAGCAGAAGCGCTGCGTACAGACGCGCGCCCAGCAGCGGATTCCTGAAGCTGATGCCCGCCGCGGCAAGCATCACGAGGCCCGCAAGGGCGTAGAACCACGAACCGCCGAGAATGAGGAGATATCCCCCCCCTCCCAGCAGGAAAAGCCCGACAAGCGCGAGCAGGATAGAGGTTAATGGAGACATTACCCTCTGGAGTGAAGCAGACATGACACCTCGTTCTTGCGAAAAACGAAAACCATTCTCTCTGAAATGATTTGTCTTTCCTGATCATCGGCGGAACGCGATACCGTTGGCGTTCCGTCATGGCTGTGGCGGACGGGTCAGCCCTGTTCGTACGTCAGGAAGGACAGTGACCGGCGCTTGCAAAAGCTCCGGCTTCATGCCTGCTTCCCTTCCGACCCACAGCACTGAACCGGAAAAGACAAGGAGCGCTGCGTTACCGATGGCTTGCGAAAAAAACCACCTGACACACAACGTTTCACCTTTTCCGGGATCCGTCATTCCTGATTCCGTTCGCCGCGGGCTATCCCACATCGTTGAACCCTCACCCGATTGTGACCTTCCGCGCTGCACCTGTCGCAAAACTGCGACAGGTTTTCGGCACCCGGTGTCTTATGTCGCGGCCTGGGGGGCGCGATGAGCACCACCACATCCCGCACCTGCCTGTCCGATTCATGGGCAAGATGCTCCACGAACTACAATCTGGATCCGTCCGAACGCTGGGAAACACAGGTCCTCAGCCAGCCGGAACTGCGCTTCGTCAGCGGCCGCACGCAGCGCCTGATCCAGAGCGCGATACCCGAAATGCAGCATCTGCACCGGCTGGTGGATCCGCTGGACTTTACGGTGATGCTGGCCGACCCCACGGGCATCGTCCTCTCCCGCCATACGCAGCGCAGCCAGCTCAGCGGCTGCCGGCGCTGGCGCTTCCAGGCGGGGGCAGTATGGGATGAGCAGAATGCCGGGACCAATGCCATCGGCACCTGCCTGCGCGAAGAACGTCCGGTCATGGTCGTGCATGACCAGCACTGGCGGCTATGCTTCCGCAAGCTCACGGGCATGGCCGTGCCAGTCTATAATTCCATCGGGGAACTGGCAGGCGCGATGGATATCAGTTCGTTCACGGCTGAAAACGTCCTGCCGGCCGCACCGCTGCTGATGGACGCCCTCCTGACGACCGCCCGGCGCGTGGAGGAAAAACTGTTCCATGACCGCTTCGGGCAGGACATGATCGTGACCCTTGGGCCGTCCACGTCATCCTCGTCGATGCTGGTCGCTCTCGACCGTGACGGTCATGTCCGGGGTGCGACACATGCCAGCCGCCGGCACATGAACTGGCCCGAAGGTGAACTGTCGAACCTTCCGGCCCTGCTGCCCCTGCTCGATGCGCAGGAAGAGCCAAGTTTCCGCCGGGCCGAGACGCAGGTCATTCACTCCGCGCTGGCGACGGTCCACGGCAATGTCAGTGCTGCCGCGCGTCTTCTGGGCGTGAGCCGCGCCACGCTACACCGCAAGATCAGGGCGCTGGGTCTTGAGCGCTGAAGCCTGACAGGCCCGACGCGTAGTCCTCGGAGCGGAATCCGACCAGAAGAAGTCCCGGACCTTCCAGCACCGGACGCCGGATCATGGCCGGATGTTCCAGCATGAGCGCAATGGCCCGCTCCGCATCGAGGCCCTCCCGAAGTTCCGGCGCCAGCTTGCGGAACGTCGTTCCCGAACGGTTCAGCAGTTTCTCCCAGCCCAGCCGGACCACCCAGCCTTCGAGACGTGAGCGATCCACACCGTCCCTGCGATAGTCGTGGAAGGTGAACGCGACCTTGTGCTCGCCCAGCCATATGCGCGCCTTGCGCATCGTGTCGCAGTTGGAAATTCCATAAATCGTGACGGATGCGGCCATGAACCCTGTTCCTCTTTTCCCGCCATGCAGGGGCGATCGCGGTCATGAAACCATGCGCCGGGCGTTCCCACAAATCCGTCAAAAGATGTCCCGACCAGTCACGTTTTGTTAGAAAAGCCAAAAATCGATTGTTAATTTTTTCATGGAGTGCATAGTTAACAAACTATTAACCACTTTCGTGGCGTACATTTCATGAGTGAACAGACAGTTACATCTGGCAAGTCAGTCAATGGATCAACCGTTTCCAGTGGCGACATCCTGATCGTGTCTTCCGGCGGAAGCGCGGTTTCGACCACCGTTCTGGATGGCGGTTCGGTTGACGTTCTCGACGGAGGCATGATTTCCGCCACCTCCATTTCCGGTGCGGCCGGAACCGAGGACCAGAACCAGTCCGTCATCGTCCGCAGCGGCGGTTCCGCGGTAGATACGACCGTTTTCCATGACCAGTTCATCGTCCTGAATGGCGCGAGCGCCTCGGGCGTTGTCCTCAACGACGGCGGCATGACGGTCCAAGGTACAGGCTCGGCCACCGACGTCACCGTAAACTCGCAGGGCAACTATGCGGTCTATGTCGACGGCGGCACGATGACCAACACCGTCATCAACAATGGCGGCGGCATGGTCGAGTACAGCGACTCTGGCGACACGACCGGCAAGGGCGGCTCGTCCTACAACACGGTCGCCAACAGCGGCGGCTTCGACGTTGTGCTGAGCGGCAAGTCCGTCAACGAGACCGTCAATACCGGTGCCTACGAGCAGGTTTATGCCCATGGCGTCGCCAGCGGCACGACCCTTTCCGGCGGCAATCTGTATGACGCGGGTTCGGCGCTCGGCACCACGATCAGTGGTGGCACCCTGACCGTCGAGGCTGGTGGCGTCGCGGTCGGCACGCAGAACACCAGCGGGTGGTCGGTCGTCGACTCCGGCGGCGTGACGAGCGGGGCCGTCATCAGCGGCCGCGCCGCGTTCCAGAGCGTCGCTTCGGGCGCCGTGGATTCCGCATCCACGATCGCCAACGGCGCCAAGGAATGGCTGTCCGGCACGGCCCTCAACGACGTCGTCTCCGGCGTCGGCGAACTGCATATCGCGTCCGGCGCAACCGCCGCCAACACGACCGTCAGCACCCATGGCCATGAATATGTCAGCGCAGGCGCCGTCGCTTCCGGCACGACCCTGTCCTATCAGGCCATGGACTATGTGGACGGAACGTCGCAGGACGCCACGCTGTCCACCAACAGCCTCCAGATCGTCAACGCCGACGGCCTGGCCGACCATGCAACACTGTCCACCGGCGCGGTCCAGTACGACAACGGGATCTCGCAGAACACCGTCCTGAACGCAGGCGGCACCGAAGTCGTCGGCCAGTATGGCATGTCCTTCGACACCACCATCAACAGTGGTGGCGTCGAGAAGATCAGTTCCAGCGGCACGGGCGCCAGCGAAACCGTCAACACGGGCAGCGTGCTCGATGTCCTGTCCGACGGCAAGAGCTACAATGCCAGCGTGACCGGCGGGACGGAAACGGTCGAGGCCGGTGGCCGCAGCGTCAACACGAACCTGGTCAGCGGCAGCGAAGTCGTCAGCGCCAGCGGCCAGGCCATCAACACGGCTGTCAGCGGCGGAACGCTCCTTGATTCGGGCATTGCGGAAGGCACCACCATCACGGGTGGCTCCATGACGGTCGCAAACGGCGGCTTTGCCAGCGGCACGACCGAAACCAAGGGCAACATCACCGTCCAGTCCGGCGGCTCGACGGTCGGCACGCTGCTCAGCGGCAGTCAGGCTTACGAGACGGTTCAGGCCGGCGGCGTCGAGAACGGCGCGACCATCATCCGCGGTCAGGACACGGTCGCAGGCTCGGCCTTTGGTGACAGCGCCACCACGCTTGGCAAGATCAACGTCCTGTCCGGCGGTTACACCAGCGGCAGCACCGTCACGCGTCATGCGCATGAGACGGTCAGCGCAGGCGGCACCGCCGTCGGTACCATTCTTGACCAGCAGGGCATGGACTACGTGTATGGCGCCTCCGTCAGCGCCACGGTGAAGGGCGGAAGCCAGCAGTCCATCAGCGCAGGCGGCACGGCGAGCGAGACGACGGTCGGCAGCGGGTCCATCCAGTATGATGCGGGTCGCACCGATCACACCACGCTGCAGCAGAGCGCTTTCGAGACGGTTCTGTCCGGCGGCGTGGCCGACGAAACCACCGTTGCTTCAGGTGCCTGGCTGACGGTGGATGCCGGTGGCGAGATCGACGAGACGGTCCTTGCAGTCGGCGGTCATATCGACATCGACAGCCTGCAGTATGCCGGCGTGGCCAAGGCCGCCATCAATGGTGACACCCTCGTCGTCACGGAAGGCGATGCGAGCTACACCATCGATCTCGAAGGCGATTACTCCGACTACCATGCCGAGCTGACTAAAGACGGTGACGGCAGCACGGTTGTCACACTCGCCAAGGGCAGCGAGATCTGCTTCCTGCCGGGCACGATGATCACGACGCCTTCCGGCACCGCGGCCGTCGAAGACCTGCGCATCGGCGACGCGGTTACGGCCTGGGTCGATGGCAGCCCCGTCAGCCGCAAGGTCACCTGGGTTGGCAGCAAGCGCGTCCGTGCACAGGGTGGCGCCTCGGCTGATCTCTCCGGTCATCCGGTGCGTATCCTCAAGGATGCGATTGCCGCGAACGTGCCGAACAGGGACCTGCTGGTTACGCCGGAACACTGCCTCTTCATCGATGGCCGTTTCGTCCCGACCCGCATGCTCGTCAACGGCCGCTCGGTGTTCTACGACCGCTCCATCAGCGTCTATGACTACTTCCACATCGAGACGGAAAACCACTCCGTCATCATGGCGGACGGTATGCTGACCGAGAGCTATCTCGACACCGGCAACCGTCGCAGCTTCACCCAGCACGGTGAAGTCGCAAGCCTCGGTGGTCGTCAGAAGAGCTGGGAACAGGACGCTGCCGCAGCCCTGACCGTGGACCGCGCAACGGTGGAGCCGATGTTCCGCCAGATCGCGGACCGCGCCATCGCTGCCGGTCTGGAAAGCCATGAGGCTGCTGCCGAACTGACCCAGGATGCAGACCTGCATCTCGTGGCGGATAACGGCACGGTCATCCACCAGAGCCGTGAGGCTGCTGGCCGGGCGATCTTCATGATCCCTGCCGAAGTGAGCGCAGTCCGCGTCGTCTCCCGCACGGCCCGTCCGTCCGAGACGGTTGGACCGTTCGTTGACGACCGTC
Source organism: Gluconobacter sp. R75690 (assembly GCF_015244525.1). NCBI lineage: Bacteria > Pseudomonadati > Pseudomonadota > Alphaproteobacteria > Acetobacterales > Acetobacteraceae > Gluconobacter > Gluconobacter sp. R75690. Next base: position 60,449 of record NZ_JABCQB010000003.1, read on the forward strand.
GTGAACTGGGCGTTCTGGTCGGCGATGTCGTCCTGTACGACTCCCGCGCTACGCGCTCCATCACGTCGCATCTGACGCAGGCCGATCTGGATGGCTGGCAGGTTGCTGACGACGCCACCTGCCGCTGGACGGCCGGCAATGGCCTGCTGACGCTCGGTGAGCGCGATCAGGACAGCCTTGCCCTGCTCTCCATCGAGATCCGCGCCGCCGGCCCGTATCTCGCAGACCGCGAAGTCGAGACCGCCGCGCAGTTCGCCTGATCCTTCAGGCTCCGCGGCGTTCCTTCACGGGATACCGCGGGACAGAAAAAACCCGGGAGAGGCCTCGCCTTTCCCGGGTTTTTTCATGCCTGCCGCAACAGCGCCGGATCAGTTGTTCCAGCGGACACCGGCGAGCGGCTTTTCCAGCTTGGAGATCGGCTTGATGGTCCGGCAGTTGCCGCGCGGTTTGACGCCCTTGAGCAGGCTGAGCGCGAAGGGCACGGAATCATCAGCCGAAACATTGACCGCGCCGTTATGGGTCAGGCCCGGATACTGCTTCCAGGTCACGGGCGTTCCGGCGTCGCACATCGCAGCAACCGCGTCATATTGCTGGGACACGCCGGCCTCGTCATCTGCGAGCCCCGTCCCCACGAAGACCGGCATTTTCAGATGCGCATCCGGGATGGTGAAGGCCGTATCGAAGCCCTGTTCCAGCGGTGAGCGGTCGCCGGTGAAGACGTTCTCTTCCGTCATGTCATGGGCATTGGTGTATTTGAACAGATCACCCAGGCAGGACTGGCGCGCCTGATGGGAGAGGTCTTTTCCCTTCTCCGTCATGAACTGCCGCACATCCGCCTCCGGATGCAGGCTGGTCATGGAACCTTCAACTGTCAGGATGCCGTAGGACGCCGACATGTGCGGGGATTCCGGATTGTCACGCGTGATCTGCGGGTGGGCCGTGTTCGCCGGAACATGGAACGCGATCACGACGCCCGTCGCCACCGTGCCCAGAACATGCAGGTCCGGCGCATATTGCGGGGCGAGCCAGCCGGTTCCGAGAGCGGCTCCTCCTCCCTGCGACTGCCCCACAAGGACGATCTGGTTGCGCAGCGTGCCCTTGTACTGCTGAAGCGAGGCGCGCAGCCCGTTCAGGACGCTGTAGCCTTCGGGGCGATACATCAGATACGGGTGCGGTCCCGGCGTTCCCAGCCCCTGATAGTCACTGGCGACCACAGCAAAGCCTGCGGCCAGCCAACGGTCCAGATAGGCCCGGTCCCGCGAGAAATAACCGCGCCATGACGGAGCGCAGATGTCGGCAATGCCGGTCGTGCCATGTTCCCAGGCCACGATCGGCCAGCCACCCTTCGGCGGCGTACCCTTCGGGAAGATGATCTGCCCGGAGACGGCCACCGGCGCGGGGTCGCCGACACCGCTGACGGATGTGTAAAGCGTGCGGACAGCCAGACCGGCATTGTCCGGCAGGTGCTTGCCCTGGATTTCCTCGGTGCGGATCATGTTGCCCGGCCCGGACGGAAGCTGCGCCGGCGGCTGATAGAAGGCGCTGACGCCACCATCGCCATGCGGACGGTCCGGCTCGACTACTGCGACCTGCTGTTCCGGTGCGGGGTGTGGCGTGGCGCAGGCGGCGAGCGTTCCCAGTGCGCTGGCACACAGGAAAAGACGGGCAGGAAACTTCATGAGGCTCTCCAGCGGATGGGAAGGATATCGTTAGGGGACAAAGACTTACTGGCCGAGGGCAACACCGTCGCGATGCGGATCGCCCCAGCCGGTGAGGCCGTCCGGACCAATGGTGATGGCCTGCACGGCGGCATTCATCACGGCAGGATGCGGATGATGACCCATGCTCTCAAGCACGGATTTCAGCTCCGCGGCTGACGTACCATGTTCCAGCTCTTCCGCGCGGTTCTGCGCGCCGATACGCGGCTGTTCGATGGCCGTGCGGATGTTCTGGCCCCAGGCGAGATGGCCGACCAGCGTCTGCACCACGGAATCAATGATCCGCGCGCCACCGCCAGCGCCGACGATCACTTCAGGCTGGCCATCCGCGCCAAAAACGATGGTCGGCGCCATCGTCGTGATGGGACGCTTGCCGGGGGCTGCGATATTGGCGACCGGCTGCCCGTCCACGACAGGATGCGTTGCGAAATTGGTGATCGCGTTATTGAGGACGACGCCGTCCACGACGATATCCGCCCCGAAGTTGAGATTGATGGTCGTGGTGAAAGACAGTGCATCTCCGGCCGCGTCACGGATGGAAAGATGCGTCGTGGCGGGCACCGTCAGCGCGTCGGACGCTGGAAGGCTGGCCAGACGGTTCTTCAGCACCCCCGGACGGACCTGCCCTACCGCTTCCCCCTTGGAGACCAGGGCTGCACGCGCGTCCAGATAGGCGGAGCTCAGCAGTTCATCCGTCGCAACGGGCGTGTAGTCGGGGTCGGCGGCATATTTGCGGCGGTCCGCTTCTGCCAGACGCGAGGCTTCGAGCAGAAGATGCGCGGCCTCGACGCTTCCGGGACGATACTGGCCGATCTTCAGGCGATCGAGGATCGCAAGCTGCTGGAGCACGGACAGTCCACCCGCGACCGGAGGTGCTGCGGAGCAGATGCGGCGGCCAAACGCCTCGACGCAGAGCGGCGCCCGCTCACGAACTTTATAGGATGCGAGATCCTTCGGCGTGATGTGTCCCGGATAGGGTCCTGTCGCCACGGCAGCGGAAATCTTCCGGGCGAAAGTGGGGCCGTAGAAATAGTCCGCGCCCTTTTTGGCCACCTGCGTCAGCGTCTCGGCCAGTGCGGGATTGTGCAGGATCGTGCCTTTCGGCAGCGGATGACCGTCCGCGTCGAAATAGGCTTTGAAGCTGGCTTTCTGCGCCAGTTCCGGGCGTTCCGTCAGGACGAGATGCAGATAGCCCGGCATCGCATAGCCATTGCGGGCCGTAGCAATGGCAGCCTGAAACAGGTCGGCCCAGGGAAGCTTGCCGTAACGTTTATGCAGAAGCTCCAGCGTCCGCAGCGTACCCGGAACGGCGACGACGCGCCCGCTGCGCTCCAACAGAGCGTGGGGAATGGCGTGCCCGTCCGCATCATGCGCGTAATCCTGCGGAACGATGGCAGGGGCGGCTGCCAGACCGTCATAGAACGAGAGCTTTCCGGCGCCTTTGTCCCAGTACAGGATCGTGGACCCGCCCCCCAGACCCGAGGCCTGCGGTTCGACAACGGCCAGCACCATCTGCGCCGCGATGGCGGCATCGACCGCGCTGCCGCCGCGGCGGATCACATCCATCGCGGCCTGTGAGGCCAGCGGGTTGGCAGTGGCGGCCATGGAGGTCGTGGCCGTGCTGGGCTGCGCGACCGGAGCCGGACTGACTGCCGCATGATCCGTCTGCGCACATCCGCCCAGCGCCAGTGTCTGCATCAGTCCCATCATGCCGAACACTCCGCACAGGCTGGCCCAGCGCCGGCTGAAAAGACGGTTGCGAGCCAATGGACGGGATGCAGGAAATGCTCTGGAATGCATGATGCAGCACATACTTTCATGGTCGGAACGGAAAACATCGTAACAGGATCGTTACGGCCTTCAATCGCCCCGATAAATGCTGCTATGATGGAAACATTATCAACCAGCGGTTTGCAATGAACGTTTTTCAGGCCATGACCACCTTCATGGCGGTCGTCGAGACCGGCAGCATGACCGCTGCCGGAGAACGCTGCGGCATTTCCCCCACCATGGTGGGCAATTACGTGCGCCTTCTGGAGGAACGTCTGGGCACAAGCCTGCTGCGCCGTACTACGCGCCGGCAGAGCCTCACGGCGTTCGGGGCCGTCTATTTCGAGAAATGCCAGTCCATTCTCAAACTGCTGGATGAAACCGAGCATCTGGCACAGGCCGCGCAGACCCTGCCCTCCGGCACCCTGCGGGTCACGGCTCCTGTCACTTACGGCACCCAGAGCGTCACCCCCTGTCTGGCGCGGTATCTGGCCGAAAATCCGTCCGTGGATGTTGATCTGGTGCTGACGGAACGCAGCGTGGATCTGACGCATGAGAAGTTCGACATCGCCATCCGCCTGGGCGTGCCTGAACCGTCCTCGCTCATGTGCCGCCGGCTGACGGATTACCGCATGACTCTGTGTGCGTCCCCGGAGTATCTCGACCGCCGGGAAGAGCTTCTGGTGCCCCAGCAGCTTGCGACGCATGATGCGCTGGCCTTTGCCTACACGTCGTCATCGCCCTGGCACTGGGCGCGGCATGAGTGGCATTTCGAAAGCCCCAAAGGGCGCGTGACGGTGGAAATGCGCCGGCGTGGGCTGTTCAACAGCACGCAGGCCATGCGACGCGCGGCTCTGGGCGGGCTGGGCATCGCGATGCTGCCGACCGATCTGGTGCAGGACGATCTGAAAGCCGGGACGCTTCAGGCGCTCCTGCCCGATTACACGCTGCCCTCACGGCCAATCTATCTGCTCTATCACAAGGAACGCTACAGCGCGCCGACGCTGCATTCCTTCATCCGGTTCATCATGCGCAATCTCGGGGACCGCCCGACAGGATCAGGCCAGGGCGGATCAGGACAGGGTGGAGCGGGTGCTGGTGGAGCCGGAGCATCATGAACGGGAATGGCAGGCCTTCCACGCGTTTCAGGATGACGCTGCCTGTCATTGCTTCCATTCTCGGCAACATCATAGAATATTACGATTTCGTTATTTACGCATCGTTCTCAAGCTCCATCGGGCAGACCTTCTTTCCTGCCGGACTGGCCTTTTCCCAGATCGCGCTGACCCTTGCGACTTTCGGCTTCACCCTGCTCGCACGCCCTGTCGGCGCCGTCGTGCTCGGGATCTGTACGGATCGCAGGGGCCGGACCTTCACGATGATCCTGTGCATTGCGCTCATGGCGATCGGCAGTCTGCTGATTACCTTCACGCCCGGCTATCAGAGCATCGGCATGGCTGCCCCGCTCCTGATCGTCACGGCGCGCCTGCTGCACGGGTTTTCACTGGGGGGAGAGTTTGGAAGTGCCACGTCCTTCCTGATCGAACAGGCGCCGGGCCATGAGGCACGAGCCGCAAGCTGGCAGGCCATCGGACAGATCGTCGCCTCCCTTGCCGCCGCGATCGTCACACTGGGCCTGACCCTGCTGCTGCCCGCGCAGGGTTTTGACAGCTATGGCTTCCGGATCGCAGCGGGTCTGGGCGCCCTGGCGGGGCTGCTGGCGCTGGTCCTGCGCTTCAGGCTGATCCGGACGCGCCCCTCGCCCCCCGTTGCGACAGTCACGGCCCCGTCCCCGTTCCTGAGGCGGGAGAACCTGCTACGCACGCTCGCTGTCATGGGCGCCGTCGCGCTGGGAAGCGGCATCACCTATCTGGGCATCTACATGCCCCATTATGCCCGGCTGCACTTCCATGTCGCGGCCCGGCTGGCCTATGCGTCGGCGCTCCTGACCTATGGGGGGCAACTCGTGTTCACGCCCCTGCGCTGGAAGCTGGCAGATTATTTCGACAGGACCCGCAGCATTACGCCGATGCTCCTGTCCTGCGCCCTGCTGTTCTGCCTGCCCTGGCCGATGTTCCGGCTGGTCTCGATATGGCCGGAGGGTATCCTTGTCATGCCGCTTCTGTTCAACGTCACCGGGCTGCTCTATTTCGCGGCTCTGGACGGCTTCATCGGCCTTCTGTTCCCGAACCGCCTGCGCGGGCGTGGCCTGACAATCGGCTATTCCTTCGGCGTCGTCCTGTTCGGCGGCCTCGCGCCGCTGACGAACGCGGCCCTGATGTCCTGGAGCGGTACGGAACAGGCCCCGGCGTTCTATCTGGGCCTGACCGCCCTGATCTCGGCGAGCGCGATTTTCGGGGCCAGGCGCCTGCTCTGAAGGAGGAACATTCCGGCGCGCCCATATTTCCGGACCGGAATGGACATCCCTGCTTTACGACAGACTATGAAACTATCAATTATTTCTTCGGAATGTTCTTATGATCATCTCCTTTATCTTCAGCTCCAGATTCATAACGGTATCGTAGCGTTAGTTTTTTCAGGATCCCGCCAGACATGTCTTCCACAATCCCCGCCCCGTCAGACCCCGTGCGTCCCTGCCGACTGCCCGCGTTCTCCTTTCTTGCCGGACGAGGAAAAACCATTCTGGCGGCTGCCACGATCCTCAGCAGCGCAACCGTTCTTGCAGCCAATGCCGCCTGGGCCGAAGACACCACGAAGACCAGACATGCCCGCAAGGCCGCACATCACGCCGCGCCCACCGCGACGGAATCGAAAGGTAGTCAGGAATCGATCAGCGTTCTCGGACAACGCAGCCAGGCGCCCGGTGGCGGCATGATGCGGGCGGAAACGGCAGCGCGCTCGGTCCAGTCGGTCACGCAGGCCTATATCGAGATGCAGAGCCCGACCAGCTCACCGCTCGACCTGATCAAGAACCTGCCCAGCGTCAATATTTCGACGCCAGATCCTTCCGGAAACGAAGGTGGCTCCATCAGCAGCCGCGGCCTGTATGACAATGACATCGGTTTCCTGCTCAACGGCATGCCGATCGCCAACGGGTCCTCGACGGCCGCGTCGAACTTCATCCAGAACTATATCGACAGCAACAACATCGCCTCGGAATCCATGACGCCGGGCTCGATCTCGGTCGAAGATCCGCTGACGTCCGCCGCGGCCGGTGCGCTGAGCATCACCACCCGCGCGCCATCGCAGAAATTCGGCGGTTTCATCTCCGGAAGCTACGGCTCCTTCAACACGTCACGCGAGTTCATCCGGCTGGACAGCGGCGAGATCGGCCACTCCGGCATCACGAGCTATGCCTCGTTCTCGAACATGCATTCGGACGCCTGGCGCGGTTCGGGCACCAGCGAGCGCAAGCACATGGATTTCCGGATGACCAAGAAGATCGGCGAGCGCAGCTCGATCGACCTCTTCGTGGGCTATAACCACTCGTTCTATTACCAGAACCGCTATCCGACGATGGCGAATTTCTATGCGGACAAGAACGGGCTGCCGGTCACGACCCCGATCAGCTATACCGCGACCTTCAACCCGCTCTCCCCCAGCAGCTATTACGGCGTGCATGGCTCGGACAAGGACCAGTTCTACGCGTCCCTGCCGATGAACTTCGCGCTGAACCATCTCTTCAGCGTCACCATCACACCCTATTACCAGCGCGGGGCCATCACGCTGAACAGTGCCTCGCGTCTGCAGGAAGGCCATACCTATGCGGGAACGGCACTGCAGAAGGTTGACCTGAACGGCGACGGCAAGATCAGCACGGCCACGCGCGCCGATGTCTCGACCAATTCCATGTCCATGAACCAGCAGGGCGGCGTTGTGGCCAGCCTGCACTGGCATGGCGAGAACAATGACGGCCAGATCGGCTACTGGCACGAAGAGAATTCCTATTCCCTCAAGACGCCCCTGTCGCGCATGAACCAGGTCACGGGGGCGCAGCCTTCGGACACGGATACGGCCGCCTATTACCGCACCACGAGCGGCAATATCTATTATTCGACCAACTATGTCGGCTCCTACAGCCTCAATTCCGGCTTCATGGAAGACACGCAGTTCTTCCTGAACCACAAGATGTCGCTGACGGGCGGGATCAAGGTCGTGTCCGAAACCCTGCGGGGTCAGGACTTCCTGGCCAGCACGGCAAGCAGCTCGAACCACACCTTCGTCTCCCCGATGCCGCGCATGTCCTGGTCGTGGGACTTTGCTCCGCACCATCAGGTCTACATCAATGCCGAAGGCGACTTCCGCGCGCCCTCACCCGTCAATCTGATCACCCGCTACAGCACGAGCACGGGTGCCATGACGACCTCGGGGGCCAATGCGAAGCCGCAGTATTCGATCAAGGAAGAGCTGGGATACCGCTATACGGGTGACATCTTCCTGGCGGATGTCAGCGTCTACAACTTCAACGTCACCAACCGCCTGCTGTCGCTCAACACGTACAGCAATGACGTGCCGGTCAGCGAGACGCTCAATACGGGTGGCGAGACAATCCGCGGCGTGGACCTGATGCTGTCCACCAAGCCGCTGTTCCATCGCTTCCGGCCGTATCTGTCGTTCGAATACCTGCACGCCACGATGGACAACAATCTGCCGATTGCAGCCGATAACGGGTCGATCGACTATCTGAAGACGCGCGGCAAGACGCCGATCATGACGCCGAAATTCATGGGCAGCATCGGCCTGACCTATACGGAAGGTCCGTTCTTCCTGAATGCCAGCATCCGTTACACGGACAAGCAGTATTCGACGTTCATGAACGACCAGACAATGCCGTCCTACTTCTCGGACTCGCTGGCGCTCGGCTACCACCTGCCGAAGTTCTTCATCGCGCAGTCGCCGGTCTTCAAGCTGAACTTCACCAACCTGACCGGCCAGTACAAGCTGGGTGGCGTCTATTATTTCGCGGAAAATGCGAAGGCCACGACGGGTGTGTATGGCAACAAGATCTCGGCGGATTCCGCGCCATCCTATTACATCCAGCCGCCCTTCTCGATGATGGGCTCGCTCTCCACCAGCTTCTGAAGCAACGACGGCTCCCTCATATCGAGGGAGCCGTTTTCGGTCTCAGGCGACGAGACCGCCATCCACCAGGATGGAGGCACCCGTGATGTAGGACGCATCCGGGCTGGCGAGGAACGACACGGTGCGGGCAATGTCATTAACCTTGCCGTAGGATTCCGTGGCCGTGAACTTGCGGATGACGGCAGCGGCCGCGCCATCCTCGGGGTTGAGGTCCGTTGCGATCGGGCCGGGCTCGACGACATTGGCCGTGATGCCCTGCGGGCCGAGATCCCGTGCCACACCCTTCGTAAAGCCGATCAGACCGGCCTTCGTCGCCGCATAGAGCGAGATGCCCGGGAATGGCGCACGCTCACCGAAGGCGGAGCCGATATAGATCAGGCGACCACCCGTCTTCATGTATTTCAGGGCCTCAACCGTCTCGACCATCGCAGCGCGCAGGTTGAGGTTCAAAACATCCTCGATCTGCGTGACGGTCATCTGGGCGATCGGGCCGTAGGGGTAGATGCCCGCGTTGCACACGAGGGCATCCAGACGTCCAAAAGCTTCATGCGTCTTCGTGATGGCTGCGATATTGCCGTCCGTGCTGCCGCCATCGGCCTGAACGGCGACGGCTTTGCGGCCCAGTGCCTCGATGTCCGAAACAACTTTCTGCGCAGCTTTTTCATTGCGGGCGTAAGTGATGGCGATATCGAAGCCATCCTGCGCCAGCTTCAGCGCGATGGCCGCACCGATACCGCGTGATCCACCGGTAATGAGCGCTACTCTCTGGGTCATGATCCTGTTCCTTCTGACTGCGCTGACGAAAGATCCGTCTTTGAGCTGCCAGATCATGAGGCATTTTCGGGCCGGACCCAACCACCCCCCTGACATTGTGAAGACATCCGGCGATCAAAGGCCTAGAACACAAATCATGTCGGAACAGCAGAACCCCACCGGAACCCGTCGCGGATGGACGGATATTGTCGCAGGTCTTTCCCTTGCCTCGGTGAATATTCCGCAGGTTCTGGGCTATACGCGCATCGCGGCCATGCCAGCGGTCACGGGGCTTTATACGGTCCTGCTGCCACTTGTGGCCTTTGCAGCGTTCGGTTCGTCCCGGCATCTGGTCGTGGCTGCCGATTCCGCGACGGCTGCCATTTTCTCAAGCGCGATCGGCAAGATGGCGCGCCCTGAAAGCGCGCATTACATCGCGCTCGTCAGCATGACCGCACTCCTCTGCGCGGCACTTCTGCTGGTGGCGCGGGTTTTCCGGCTGGGGTTTCTGGCGGATTTCCTGTCCCGCACCGTGCTGACGGGATTTCTGGCTGGTGTGGGCGTGCAGGTCTGCATCGCAATGCTGCATGACATGCTGGGTGTGTCGGTCAGTGCGCATAATCCGCTGGTGCAGGCCTATGAGACCTTTCGCCAGATCCCGCATGGGAGCCTCATGGTCGCGGGGCTGTCGGCGGTGACGGTTGGCATTCTCATGACCGGGCAGCGCCTTGCGCCGCATCTTCCCGCCGGCCTCTGCGTGGTCATCGGCAGCATCGCGCTGAGCATGGGGCTGAACCTGCCCCATCACGGCGTTCCCACCCTTGGGCATGTCGCGGGTGGGTTGCCGCATTTCAGCCTGCCGGACGTTTCATGGAACGAACTACTGGCCCTGCTGCCCGTCGCGGGTTCCTGCGTATTCGTCATCATCGCGCAGAGCGCGGCCACGTCACGGGTCTTCGGGGAGCGGTTTCATGAAACCGTTGATGAGGACCGCGATCTGCTGGGTCTGTCGGCGGCCAATGTTGCGGCAGGACTGAGCGGAACCTTCACCGTCAATGGCAGCCCGACCCAGACGGCCATGGCCGTGCGGTCCGGTGCCCGCACGCAGTTGGCGCAGGTCACCTTCGCCTGCGTGACGCTCATGGTGCTGCTGTTCCTCACGCGCCCGCTCGAAGCCCTGCCCCGCTGCGTTCTGGCGGGGATCGTCTTTACAGTCGCGGTCGGCATGATTGATCTGAAGAGCCTGCGCGCGATCCGGCAGGAAAGCCCGGGCGAATTCTGGCTGGCCGTCTCGACAGCCGCCGTCGTGGTGGGGGTTGGCGTCGAGGAAGGCATTTTCCTTGCCATCGCCCTCTCGCTGTTCCGGCATGTCCGGCACAGCTACGAGCCGCATACGATGGTGCTGCAACAATCCCCGACCGCCGGCGTTCTGGAAGCCCTGCCCGCAAAGGATGGGCTGGAAAGCGCGCCGGGGCTGATCGTTTTCCGTTTCTGCGCGGATCTGTTCTACGCCAATTCGACGCGCTTTCGGCAGGATCTGCTGGATCTGGTGGAGCATGCGCCCCATCCCGTCCGCTGTGTCGTGCTGGATGCGAGCCCCGTCACCGACATCGATTATTCCGCCGCCGCCGACCTGCGGGACCTGATCACGCAACTGCACCAGCGCGGTATTGCGCTGCTCTTCGGGCGGGTGAGCGTCTATCTACGCGCCGATATGGACCGGCACCACATCACCCCCGCTCTTGGGGACGGCAATATCTACGCCGAACTGCATACGGCGCTGAAAGCCGCCCACCAGATCCTTGGGGACATTGCTGTGCCCCCGTCGCCCGTCAGGCCTTCCTGACGAATTCGGACTTGAGGTTCATCGCGCCGATCCCGGGGATCTTGCAGGCGATGTCATGGCCGTCGCCACCGTCCGAAAGGCGGATGTTCTTCACCTTGGTGCCGCCCTTGACGACCATGGACGAGCCCTTGATCTTCAGATCCTTGATGACCGTCACGCTGTCGCCATCCGCCAGGACATTGCCATTGGCATCGCGGATTTCAGCAGAAGCCTCGCCGCTTTGCGCTGCCGTCTCGGCCGGGTTCCACTCATGCGCACATTCCGGGCACATCCACAGCGCACCATCCGGATAAACGTGTTCGCACCCGCAGACCGGGCATTTCAGATTACTGTCCATGATGACCTTTTTCCGTTTGTGGCCGGACACTACTGCACGCAGTCCGTATTTCAAAACGGAGCTCACCCGTTTTCGTAATCTGTTCGTTCGACATGGAGCGCGCTATCAACGGGGCAGACATATATTGCCACGCTGATGGAAAGACTGTTCCGATGTCCGACACCACGCCCCAGCCCGTTGCCGCGCCCCTGACCCGGGCTGCCATTTTCCTGATCCTGAACATCAATCCCGGCATGGACGCGGAAAAGACCATCCGCAGCCTGTGCGCGGACCTCTCAGGCCTGCGCCGTACGGTCGGTTTCCGGGACCTGAACGGACAGCTTTCCTGCGTTCTCGGCTTTGGTTCTGCTGCCTGGGACCGTCTCTTCCCCGGCCCACGTCCGAAGGAACTGCATCCGTTTCAGGAAATCAAAGGCGTCCATCACGCCGTCTCCACGCCCGGGGACATGCTCTTTCACATCCGCGCCACGCGCATGGATATGTGTTTCGAGATGGCCAAGCTGGTCATGGATCGCCTGCGCAGCGTGTGCACGGTCGTCGATGAAGTTCACGGCTTCAAGTATTTCGATGACCGGGACCTGATTGGCTTCGTGGACGGCACGGAAAACCCGGAAAACGCAGCAGCATGCGAAGCCGCGATCATCGGCGATGAAGATCCGGCTTTCAAAGGCGGCAGCTACGTCATCACCCAGAAATACTTCCACGATCTCGATGCCTGGAACACCCTGCCGATCGAGATGCAGGAAAAGATCATCGGCCGCAGAAAGCTCTCCAATGTCGAGCTTGATGACAAAACAAAGCCCGCTTACGCCCATAACGCGCTGAACGTCGTGACGCGCAATGGCAAGCAGGTCGATATCCTGCGGGACAACATGCCGTTCGGTGAAGCCGGCAAGGGTGAGTTCGGCACCTATTTCATCGGCTATGCCCGCTCCCCGTCCGTGACCGAGGAAATGCTGCACAATATGTTCGTCGGCAAGCCGGAAGGGAATTACGACCGCCTGCTGGATTACAGCCGTCCCGTCACGGGCACGCTGTTCTTCGTCCCGTCAGCCGATTATCTGGACGATATCGACGCCTGATCGCGCAGGCAGGTCTGGAGATCCGTCGCACCCCGCAAGGGCGTGCGCGGACGGTCATACAGCCCGTCCACGAAAATCCCCGTCATGGTGGCATAGGACTGTGCGGCTTCGGGGCAGAAGCCGTGACTGCGATAGAACTTCAGCCATTGCGAACGCGGGATTTCGTCCACCGTCACAGCCTGGCCCAGCACGGCGCCGAGTACGGTCGCGACATCTTCCGGAGTATAGGTTTCGGGGCCTTCGATGCTGTAGGTACCCGTCTCTTCCACTGGGGCGACCAGAAGACGGGCCGCCAGTTCGCCCACATCCTGCGGCGCGACCATCGGGGCTTTGAAATCCTTTGGCAGCAGGCTGGGAAATACCCCTGACTGCCGCGCAGTGGACAGGGCGCCGTACCAGTTGCTCATGAAATACGCCGCCCTCACGACACAGAACGGTACTCCTGTTTCCCGTGCGCCCTGCTCGAAAGTGTACAGACTCCCCAGATCCCCGCAATGCGGGTTGTCCTGCGCGCCATAGGTTGACTGCACGACGATCTTTTCCAGAGACGCTCCCCGGACGGCTTCGATGATGGAATGAACCGTGCGGCGTTCTTCGTGGTCCACATCCAGCGTTGGGCTGGCAGGCGGGTTCAGCAGAAATGCGCGCCGGGCTTTGCAAAAAGCTGCCGTCAGGGCCGCCGTGTCGTGAACATCGAGCACGGCCACGCTGGCCCCACAGGCAGACCACTCAGAGTCCTGTTCCGAACGATGCAGAACAACCGTAACCGGCCGCCCCTGTTCCAGAAGACGCCTGGCGACCGTGCCGCCCACATGTCCTGAGGCGCCGAGAACGATATCCATGTCATTTCCCCCTGCACGCTGTTTAGGGGGAAAGCGGATCAGTGTTCCAGATAGAACTCGATGGGAACCGTCAGGGACAGCGGATCGCCCTGTACGCTGTCGGGCGGAATGGGCAGCGGTTCGGCACGGTGGATCAGGGCCAGCGTCTCCGCGTCCAGCAGGTCATGCCCCGCGCTGCGCTTGAGGCTGGCGCTCAGGACATGGCCTTTGCGGTCCATGACGAAATGCAGCAGGGACGTTCCTTCCTGATGCGTGGACTGGGCTTCCTGCGGATAGCGCTTGAACCGTTCCAGACGCGCCAGAAGCTCCCCCTGCCAGGTGACGGGATCATGAGATGCATGGCTGGACGTGCTGACCAAAGCGGCGCTCGGGCTGGTCGTGGGCGGGGCTTCCACAGTGCGCGGGGCCGTTGTCTTTTCCGCAGGCGGCGCTTTGACCGGAACGGGTGGGAGCGGCTTGTGCACACTCGGCTTGTGCGGCCTGATCTTTTCCGGCTTGGGCACCGGGACCGGCGGGTTGGGCGCGGGGCTTGGTGGGGCTTCAACCTTGGGAGGATCTTCCGGCTGCGGCTCCGTCGAGGCCACTGCCTGCTGCGGACCGGGATCGACATCCTGCTGCGGGGCCGGAACCGGCGCGGGGACAGGCGCAAGATCGATGCTGATCGCAGCCGGAGGCGGCTCTGCCGCCAGAATGGGCTGGGGATGGGCGGACGTCACTGCCCAGAACAGGACAGCTCCCGTGAGGATGACAACACCCAACGCGGAGCCGCCCCAGAGCCATGCGCTCCGGCGGTCTTCCAGACGGCATGTTGCGGCGTACCATTCCCGAAAACTCGGCAGCGTCCCTTGCGTGAAGATCAGCCCGTCCGACATCAGGGCGTTGTTCCGGTCGTCTGGCCTTGTAGAGTCACAAGGGCCACCTTGAGATAGCCCGCGCTTCGCAGATGATCCATGACGTCCATGAGCGTGCCGTAATCCACGGTTTTGTCGGCACGCAGAAAGATGCGTTCGTCGCGATTGCCCTTGGTCGCGGCGGCGAGTGCTTCCGTCAGTTGGGCCGCGGGCACGTCATTTTCGCCGAGCGCCAGATTGTGATCCGCCTTGACGGTCAGGAACACGGGTTCGTCCGGCCGGGGTGCCGTCTGCTGCGTGGAGGACGGAAGATCGACGGGGACGTTGACGGTCGTGAGCGGTGCCGTGACCATGAAAATCACGAGCAGCACCAGCATGACATCAATGAACGGCGTGACGTTGATTTCGTGCGCTTCAAGCACGGTTTCGTCCGCGTGGCGGATCCGGATGGCCATGGAAGCTTACTCTGCCGCAGCCAGCGTATCGCGCCCGAAGCGCAGCACCTTGCCGCCGCTGATCCCGCGCGCCAGATCCCGCGAGACGAGGCGCATCACGAGCGACGTCAGATCCGCGACACAGGCGCGGCAGGCTGCCGTCTGGCGGGCGAGATGGTTGTAAATGACCACGGCGGGAATGGCGGCGACGAGGCCGAGTGCGGTTGCCAGAAGCGCTTCGGCAATGCCCGGCGCTACGACCGCGAGGCTGGTGGCATGGGCGGCCGCAATGCCCGTGAAGGACGACATGATGCCCCAGACCGTGCCGAACAGCCCGACAAACGGAGACGTCGCACCGATGGTCGCCAGCACGCCCGTCCCCCGCATCAGGCGGCGGCCTTCAGCAGCTTCCAGCCGTTCAAGATGCAACACGATCCGCTCCTTGATGCCCTCGCGGTCGCCCGGAATGTCCTGCGAGCGCTGGCGCTCCACTTCGGCGGCCATGACCATGGCATGTGCGATGCCGGAGCCCGATCCGGTGCGCGTCCATTCCTCGCCGATATCCAGCGTCTCGGCGTCTTCGAGCGTGATTTCCGACTTCTTCAGGCGCGAGCGCAGGCGCTGCAGTTCGATGGTTTTGGCAATGAAGATCGTCCAGGTCACGAGCGAAGCCATCGCAAGGATTGTCATGACGCCCCGCACGACCGGGCCGGCGTCGAGAAACATCTGCCAGGGGGAAAAGCTAAGGGACATCACGGCACCTGTTGGAACTGCGGGAATACTGAATCGACGATAATGAGAGTCATTCTCACTATCAAGGATGATTCGCATCCTCTTGCATGTCGTTTCGTGTCCAAGGGCCGGATTTCAGGCGGATATGAAAAAGCCCCGGTCTGACCGGGGCTTTTGTGTCTCAGTCCTGATGCTGTTCAGGGTGCTGGTGATGGCCCCCATGGCCTGATCCGTCTCCCGGACCGCCATGGTCATGCGGGCGCTGAAGGACTGCGACTACCGTATCATTGACGGGATGTCCGGACGCTTTTGCGATATCGTCGAGCGTCTGATCCGCCGAGCTGACCGTATAGCCCTGTGCCTGAAGACGGTGCACGAGAGCATCCGCATCCGTATGGACCAGAGGCGCCAGCAGCGTGAGCGGCGCGTGTTCCAGAACCGGGAGTGCCATGAACGCGGTCTGCCGGTTACCCGCATGACCGCTGGGCGCCTGGAAGAAGAACGGGATGCAGGCCGCAAACGCGATGATCAGCGGCACATACAGCGTCTTGCGACGGGCGTAATTGACCAGCGACGTCCAGTTCTTCACCAGATGAAGGATGAAGGGTGCGAGAAGCACCATGCTCAGCCACTCATGGATGGGATGAAACGCCGTTGGTCCCCAGTGAAAGAACAGCGCCACGCCCGTGACGCCGGAGACAATGAAGAACCCGGTCGTCAGTGGGGTTCCGTATCGGTTCATGAATGTCTTGAACATGTTGCTTTCTTGTGCCGGCACAGCGCCGGACGCAGGTTGAGGTAAGAAAAAGAGGGATTTAAGCGGGGAGATACCGGCTGACTTCGAGCCCTGTCCCCACGGGCAGCGGCACGCTCAGCATGTGCGGGATTGCGCGGACGGCCTGCTGGTATTTGAGCGCGTCTTCGCCACCGGGAACGCGCATGTTGTCCGCAACGATAATGGCACCCGGGTTGAGTTTCGGCAGGACGGCCTCAAGGCAGGGCACATAGAGGTCCTTCCACAGATCCATCAGGACGAAGTCGATGCCGTCGTCCATCTGGCCGATCAGCTCCAGCGCATCGCCATGGCGGAAATCGACATAACCGGCCAGCCCGGCCCGCTCCGCCATGTCGCGGGCAAAGGCGATCTTGTGCGGCTCCAGTTCGATCGTCACGAGCCGCCCGCCCGCAGTCCGCGCCGCCTCCGCCAGCCAGATTGTGGAATAGCCGTAGGACGTTCCCAGTTCGAGAATGGTCGGCTTTTCCAGCACCCGCGCGAGAATGCTGATGAGTTGACCGGTCCGGCGACCCACAGCCAGAAACCGTTCGGAATTGGGACGATGGATCCCGGCGTTACGCTCTTCGCGCTCGGCCTGAATCCGCTCGTGATAAAGCTCCAGAACCTGTGCGACACGATCATCCATGCAACGCGATCCTTCCCTGGGAACCATATCCTGTCATGGTTTCAGGCGCTGTCACCTCACCATTCTGTATGAAAAACGCACGGTCTGTAATGCGATGTTTCAGCTCAGGCCGCATGGGAAACACCCCTCGCCGCCTGCGCCTCCAGCAGCGCCAGGCAGCGGATCATGACAGCCTGGAACACCCGCTCCCGCGCATGGGGGCGGATCAGGGCCAGCACGGCGTCGGGCACGCCGACGATCGCGCAATCCAGCGCTTTTTCAAGCCCCAGCGCTGCCTCGGACCAGGCGCCCCGCTCCAGAGCAAGACGCGCCAGATTGAGCCAGGCCCAGCAGTCCCCGCCCTCGGCCGCGGCCTGATAGAACTGATGGGCCGTGTCCGGATCAGGCTCCCCCGCCGGGACGGAGCCATCCTCGTGCATGATCCCCAGCATGTTCAGGGCCTTGGCGTTACCGGTCCGGGCGGCATCCACATAGAGCCGGTAAGCCCGCTGCGTATTCTTTGGCACCCCGTCCCCGGCCAGAAACAGATCGGCCAGATTGAACATGGCCCAGCCGTCTCCGCCCTCGATCGCGGTTTCAAAGCATCGCGCCGCCATGGCCGGGTTGCGCTTCACGCCCCAGCCGCGCTCGTAAGCACGGCCGAGCATGTTCAGCGCTACGGGATGTCCGCTGCGGGCGGCGATCCCGAAACAGGAAAAGGCGTCTTCCCGACGCCCAGCATCCAGATGGGTCTGCGCCAGAATCAGCTGTGCCTTCACCTGTTCGGAAACAGGCAAAGGCGCAGGCCGGGAAATCCCGTTATCCTGATGCGCTCCTGATACTGATGACATCGCGTTCCTTTCTGGTCCGGTCTTTCACGCGGGGTGAAAAACCGGGGGTTTTGCAGGACAGGGGAATGGTCCGGATCAGAAACCGATGCCGAAATTGCCCATGAAGGTCCGGCCGGACTGCGGCACGGCACGGCCCGTACTGAAGGCCGAGGCATAGTTCAGGTGATCGGACAGGTTGTTGGCGTTGAACTGCACATGATACCGGCCGTACTGGTAGGAAATCATGGTGTTCAGCGAGAAGTTATACGGCATGCGGGCCGTGTTCGCCTCGTTCGCCCAGTAGCCGGAGCTGTACTGCGCGCCACCACCGACACTCAGCTTGCCCTGACCCGGCTTGAGCAGCACCGGCGACAGATCATAGGACGTCCAGACCGAAAAGTTGTTGTGCGGGAGCTGCGGGGCCTGCTTGCCATCCGTCGTGGTGGAATTCGTTACCTTGCCGCCCATGTAGGAATACGCGGCATAGATTTCCCATTCCTTCGTGATCTTGCCCGTCAGGCTCAGTTCCGCACCGCGGATCTCACGGCCGGTTCCCGCATCCTGGAAGCCGGTGATGATATTGCCGCTCTCGTCATAGGTGTACGAGTTGTTCTGCTCGATCTGATACAGCGCCGCCGTCATGCCCAAATGCTTGTTGAGGAAGTCCATCTTGGTGCCGACTTCAAACAGGTCGCTGCGCTGCGGTTTGAGGTTGGTGCCGTTGACCGGGACGTCTCCAACACTCGCCTGGTTGGTGATTTCAGACGACGCATCCGTCCCGACCGGCTTGTAGGAGCGGGAGAACGTGAAATAGACGGTCTTGTTGTCGTCCACGTCATACATCAGGCTCGCGGACGGGCTGAACTTGTTGGACGACTGGGACTGCACGCCCGAGGAGGCTGCTGCCGCACTCCAGTATGTGCTCTCGAAGCTGTCCCAGCGCAACGTTCCGAACAGGGACAGACGCTTGGTGATATGGATCTTGTCTGCCAGGAAGAGACCCAGGTCTCGGAAATCCGCCGTCCGGTGCCCGCTGGAGGGCCAGGTGATATAGGTGCCTGGCGAAGAATAGGACGGGTTGCGGATCGTCTGGTCGTTCACCCGGTTCACATACGTGCCCATGATCCGGTCGTCCTTGGTGTAGTTGATGTCCACACCCGCGCTGATGTCGTGATGCAGGAAGCCCGTGTTGAACTTCGCCCGCGCCATCATGACGTTCTGGATGCCCCAGCCATCCTGCTGATAGGCCACGCCACCGCCGGCGCCGTAAGGCAGCGTCGGGTTGCCGCCTGACAGGAACGACGTGACACAGGTTCCGGTACAGGCATTCGGGGTCGTTGCGGAATAGTCGCGATGGTAGTGCGTAAAGCGCGTATCGTTGTTGAACGTCAGCCAGCGCGCGATTTCCGACGAGAACTTCGACGTCACCATGTGGATGTTCGAATTATCCATGTTGAAGCTGCGCGCATAGCTCGTATCACGGGCCAGTCCATGGCTTGTGATCGGGGAATAGATGCCGCCGATCTGGATCATCGGAACACCGTAATCCGGCGTGCCACGGCTGCCGAGCCACTGGTAATTCAGGTGATAGGTCGTTTTCGTCCCCAGACCGAAACCAAGATCCGCCGCCACGCCATAACGGTCCGTGCGGATATTGTCGCGGTCGGCCACGTCCTGCTTGTTATACATGCCGTTCACGCGCAGGGCGGTATGCTTGCCAAGCTGGTAGTTCACATCCGCCGTGCCGCGGTACTGCATGCCGCTGGCGAAGGTCTGGTCCAGATCGTAATGATTGCCCAGATGCGCCTTCTTGAGCGTCTGGTTGATCACACCACCCACATTGCCCGCGCCGAAATACTCGCCGCTCGGCCCCTTGATGACCTCGACGCTCTCGGTATTGAATGTGTCACGCACATAGGTTCCGAAGTCCCGCAGGCCATCTTCATAGATGTCGCCACGCGCCTGCTGGCCGCGGATGCGGAACTGATCGCCATTCAGGCCGCCATTGCCCTCGCCCGTGGACATGGTGATGCCCGGAACATTGGCGAGCGCCTGGTCCAGCGTGAACAGGCGCTGCTGGATGATCAGATCTTTCGGCACGACACTGATGGTCTGTGGCGTATCACGAACCGTGCCCGGCATCCGGCCGATATCGAGAGACGTGTTGTTCGTATTGCTGCTGTCAGCGTCCACCTGCCCGTGAACGCGCACGGCGGACAGGTTGATCGTGCTGTCGGTCGCGGTCGTGCCCGTATCGCTTCCGTCCTGTGCCTCGGCGTCCCCGGTTTCTGCGACACCCAGTCCTGCGCCGAGCGCCAGCATGACGAGGGCCGACCATTTCTGGCCCGAACCGTCGCGGGATGACCTGAAAGATGCGCCCGATGGCGATGGGATCGAAAAATCGTTTTCTGAAGGCATGCAGCACCTGAACTCTGGAAACTTCACAGATCTTCCGACGGGTTCCGCCTGATCCGGATGGGACCACGCGTCAGGCGAAACCGCCGCGACGTTCTGACTGGGGTCTGTTTCCCGCATTCCAGATGTTAATGCAAATGATTCTCAATAGCAATATTGTGTAATGGTCATCCTGTGGCCGCGCAGCCACACCGGACACCGCCAGACGGCAGGAACAGGAATGGTCATGGCGCCTCCGACAGTGATACGGACAGGACAACCGGAGCATCAGAACGGAGCCTGATCAGGCCTGTTTCATCGTGTGGGGTCCATCACGCACGGCCTTGCGGGCACTGTTGCCGTCATGGCCTTCGGGACAGTCCATTCCGCCAGCCTCACAGGAGGGCGGATCGCGCTTTGCCACGCCCCTTTACCGGACCTTGAGCTCAGAACTCCATCGCCAGACCGGCATCCCTGACAGACCGAAGCATCGGCTCCGGCGAGAGGCCATGACGGGATGACGACCAGCCTGCGACAGTCCATCGGCGGGGTCGGCTTTTTAGACTATGCGTTCGCTTGCCGGAAAACGCCTTCGCTCGCTGAATCCCGCGAACGGTTACGATGGAAGCCGCACGACGCGCCTGTTCGAGATTGGCACGATCGATCTTGGTACCGGGTTTCTTGTCAGCCAGAACGCAGGTTCAGAAATCCACCCGCAGCCGTCCGCCCACCATCCGCGGCGTTCCCGGAATGCCGAAAATTCCGTTCAGCCCGGTCTGGCGCGTCACGTCATAGCGCCGGTCCAGGATGTTGTTAACATAGGCCCCGAGAGACCATTTTCCGCTTTTCGGCGCGAAGGTCAGGCCGACATCCATCAGGAAATACGCCGGCATCCGGTACAGGTTGTTCCCCGGCACATCGAGCTGCGATCCGCGATAGCTGTAATCAAGATACGGCGTCAGCGTCCACCGCGTACCGAGCTTCGCCTTGTAGGATGCCGAACCCTCCAGCGTCAGTTTCGGGATCCCCATATCCACTCCGGCATAGCTGCGATACAGCGCCACCAGCTTGCCCGTCCTGATATAGGTCGCCGCAACGGCCGTAGAGTCGATCGCGCTGTAATCCTCGTAATTTCCGCGCTCATACCCGAAGTGCTGATGCAGCAGCAGCCCCGGAATGGGATTGGCGTCGATCTCCATTTCCACACCCCAGATCCGGCTCTTGGGAATGTTGACGTACTGTCCGACCACACCATAGTTCGACACCACGGCAAGCCCGGCCACCTGTTGCCCGTGATAGTCGTACCAGAACGCATCGCCATTAAGGCGGATTTTGTGGTTCCAGTAATCGGACTTGAAACCGACCTCATAGGCCAGCAGGGATTCCGGCTTGGTCGGATTGAGCTGCGAGGCCACAACCGTATTGTTCGCCGTAAAGCCACCTGGCTTGAAGCCCTTGCGGATGGAGCCATAGAACATCAGGTTGTCGAGCGCCTGATACTCGATTCCGCCCATCCCTGAAAACTGGTTCGTCAGTGCCCCGCGACGCCCGTAATGGTTGTCGAACGGTGTGGGATAGACGGCCGTATTATAGCGCATCGTCTGCATGTTATAGAGATCGCGGTCATCGGATTCATGCGTGATCCCCGCCAGCAGATGCAGCCGTTTCGTGACCGTCAGGCGCAGATGCCCGTACTGGCTGAACGCCTGCTGATCCTGATTATAACTCGTCCGCTGGATATAGGGTCGCGAGCCCGAGCCGGTATAGTCGTTGTAAATGACCGAATGCATCTGCGTGCGATCATAGTACATGCCCACATTCCATTGCAGCCGGTCATGCGGATTACGCGACGCCAGCTTCACTTCCTGCGAAAACAGGTTCGCATCCGTATTGACGTCATCGTCATAGATCGCATAGCGGGTGCCATCCAGATCCATCAGGTTATGCACATACATCTGCTGGAACGCACTGATGGTGCTCAGATCGGCAAAGCCCAGATTGCGCGTGAAATTGACGCCCGCCCCCCAGAACGTGTTGTTGTAGGATGGCTTCGTCCCCGCGGAATTGCCCGTGATCTTCAGAAAGTCCGGCGTAAAGCCCCAGCCCGTATTGCGGTTGTTCTGATAGGTCGGCGTATTGCGCGCCAGATCCTGGATATTGTAGGCGCCCATCGCCTGGGAATCATCCTGCATCCAGTTGCCGCTGAAGACGATATTCGTCCTGTCATCAGGCTGCCAGGCCAGCTTGGCCCGCAGCCCGCCCTTGTTCGCATTCCCCAGCGACTGCCCGGTATTGATGTTCTTCTGAAAGCCCCCGCCCTGCTGCGTAAAACCCACAATGCGGTACTGCACGTTCGACGACAGCGGCCCCGACACATACAGGTTCGTAATGCTGCGATCATAGGTCGCAATGTCTTCCGAAACCCCGTAATGGAACGTCTTCGTCGGATCAGCGGTCTTGATGTTGATCTCACCGGCCGTCACCGTCTGACCATGCGTAAAGCCCGATGGCCCGGTAGTCACATCAACCCCGGCCATGTCGAACATTGCAGCCCCCGCCATATACCCGATCGGCAGCGCCACGCCGTCCACATAGGTCATGACCGACGGCGTGTTGTTCGCCGTAAAGTCGTTCAGCCCCACACCACGCAGCGTGAAGTTCACTGCCGAACTCGAACCCTGCGGCTGCACTGTCAGGTTGGGTGCAAGGTTCATCAACCCCTTCACATCCGTCACCTGATGCCGCGCCAGTTCGGTTGAATCGATATGCGTGACCGACACGCCCTGATGCTGCATCGCCAGCTGCCCGAACGCATTTTTCCTGCGGTACACCTGGATCGATTCCGGATCCGAAGACGGCGCGACGTGCCGCACCCGCACCACCGAAGGCGGGGCAGCAGGGTGACCTTTCGTTCCATGCACAGCCTTGCCCGACGTCGTTGCCGCAACAGCCGGCAGTGTCAGAACCAGCGCACTCGTACACAGGAGAATATTGTTAAGTCGGAACATTTCAGGTCTCCCCGGGACAACTCCGGTTTCAGAAGATGTGGCAGTCATGCGGAAAGCATGGAAAATTCAGTACGCGGCCCCGATCTCTTCCAGAGACCGGTTCACGGTTGAGGGTCCGAAGATCAGGATGCTCAGCGCGCCAGCCAGCAGGATCAGCGCCGTCAGTCCGAACACCCCGGCAAACCCGGCCCGCGGATACAGCGCCCCGATCAGCAGGGGGGCGGCGATCGCGCCGGTCCGTCCGATAGCCGAGGCGCTTCCCATTCCCGTCGCCCGCAAGACGGTCGGGAAAATTTCGGGCGTGTAGGCATAAAGTCCGGCAAAAGCGCCGTTCATGAAGAAGGACAGCAGCATTCCTGCCGCAAGAATCCCTCCGGATGACGACACGAGCGCCATCGCGACTGCACTGAGCATGGCAGCAGCGAGATACGTCACGACCGTTGCCTTGCGCCCGAAATACTCGTTACAGAATCCCGCACTGAAATAGCCGGGGATCTGCGCCACACAGATGGCGATCGAAAACCCGAAACTGTGCGTGATGGTGAACCCACGCGCGATCAGAAGCGTCGGCAGCCAGGAAAAGAACGCGTAATAGCTGAAGGTGACCGACAGCCACAGAACCCAGCTCATGGCCGTCACCCGCCGCAGACCAGCACCCCACAGCCGCGCGAACTGCCCGCCCACCGACGCGCGCTCCAGCGTCACCGCACCCGGTTCATAAGCCGGAGACACAACGCCAACTCTCTTTTCGATATCGCAAAGAACGGAATGCGCCGCCTCCCCCCGGCCCACGCCTTCAAGCCAGCGCGGAGATTCCGGCAAAGCCCGACGCCACCACAGCAGCATAACCACCGGACACGCCGTCAGCCCCACTGCCCAGCGCCAGCCATCCGCAGAGCCCGGCACCAGCGCATATCCCAGCAGCGATGCGCCCACGAACCCGAAGGAGAAAAATCCCGCCAGCGCGCCCGTAAATACGCCGCGATATCGGCGCGGCACGAATTCCGACAGATACGGCGCAATGATCGCGGATTCAGCGCCCGTCCCAAGCCCGGCCACCACCCGCGCCAGTACAAAACCATGCCAGCTCACGCACAGCGCCGAGACGAGAGAGCCCACGCAGTAACACGCCAGCGCCCACATCATTACGGACCGGCGTCCCCAGCGGTCCGCCACCAGCCCCGCGGACAGCGCGCCAATGAAATATCCAAAAAACGCCCCGCTCCCCAGCAGACCAAGCTGGGTCATCGACAGCCCCCACAGATGCTGTAGGGCGGGCATCACAAAGGCGAGGATGGCGCCATCCAGCCCGTCAAAACAGTATCCCGCGCCCCCGAGCAACAGGAGCCGGTAGTGAAACCCGGAGAACGGAAGACACTCCAGTCGATCTGCAATGGACATAGGTTTCTATCCCGGAACGAAAGGCAGCAGAGGAATGCAATTTCTTCCGGCAGTTCTTTCGCCCCCCACCTTTCACGGCAGGAGGCGCAAGGCCGGAAGGGCTTTACCTGACGATCAGGTCTTCTTTTCTGTCAGGATATTGCGTGAGGATCTCGTACCCGGTCTCCGTCACCAGAACCGTGTCGGAATGGCGATATCCGCCCTTCCCCTTGATGTAGATCCCCGGCTCGATGCTGAAGATCATGCCCGGCTGGAGGACGTTGTCCTCACCCAGCGCCAGGAACGGCGCTTCATGGCTCGTGACGCCGAAGCTGTGACCCGTCCGGTGCAGTGGCGTTTCATAGCCGGCCCCATGCGCGATCGCCTGACAGGCCGCATCGATTTCCGAACCGATCGCGCCGGGTTTGAGCATGTCATACGCCTTGTAGCGCATCTTCATCATCGTATCGAAAGGCCGCTTCGCCTCTTCGGGGATCGTCTGAAGGAAGAACGTGCGCTCTATTTCCGCCCCATAGCCGTTGATCTTGCCAGCCACGAGCCCGAGGAACGGGCCGCCCGGCTCACAGGTCGCCGTCAGGCACGAAAAATTATGCGGATCATCCGTATAGGCCGGCGGCTGGATCAGTCCGGCCGCATGGGTCGACATGACGTTGTACTGCGGGGATTCCGTCAGGCAGCGCTGATAGAAATACGGCGTCGCGTCACCAATGGCATGCGCCACCATCACACCAGGCTGAACCTTGCCCAGCATCATCGCCAGCGCCTTCGTCATCACATCGCTCGTCCAGGCGATGCGCGAAATCTCATGCGCCGACTTGATCTCACGGACCTCATCAATGATGTTCAGCACCTTCACCGGATTGGGGATCTGCGCCTGCAGATAAGCCGGACAGGCCCCCTCGATCCCGACCGTCCCCTGCTTCGGCAGCGCCTCGGCAAACCGGTCGGACCAGCGCGATCCCACGATCGCCGGGAACTCCGCATAGCTCAGCAGTCTGAAGTCCCCGACCTTGTGGCGCAGCACATGCGGCACTTCGAGCACCGGCACGACGAAGAACGTCTCGGTCATCGTCAGCACGAGCACAAACGGCCGCTCATGCACGAAATTCGCAAAATTCGTCAGGTAATAGACATTGTCCGGATCGAAGGAGACATAGGCCGACAGACCGGCCTTCTCCATTTTCTCGCGAACCTTACGATGACGTTCGGCGATCTCGGGTGCGGAAACCTGTGCGGCAGTCAGAGGCGGCATCGTCATGTTTGACCTTATCTGTCCGGAACAGGCCTCTCCCCCTCACGGGGCAGGCCGTTCGTGAATCCAATATAAAAGCAATACAACCTACTTGTTTTATGGGCGTCAAGAAAATTATTCTAAACACGCAATGACCTGAAAGGCCCCGATCCCGCTGTCCGAAACGCTCAGTCCTGCCGCCCGGCAATTAGCAGGAACTGCGCCCGCGAGAACTGCCGCCAGACATCAAAGCTGCGCGCCAGATCCTCCAGTGGCACACCACGCGCCCGCTCGACCGCCATGCCCCGCAGCAGCGCCGAATTCAGCAGTCGCAATTCAACAAACCGCGGATCCGGCGTCACCATGCGCTGCCCCGAAAGCCAGCGGGTCATAAACTGATCGATCCGCGCCAGAACGGGTGCCGTCACTGTTTCCAGATCCGGATCGCTCCGCCGTGCCAGTTCGATCTCCACGGTCGCCAGAAATTCCGGCCCGTCCGTCACCAGCCGCCACATGGTGTCCAGCATGGCATCCACGCGCGCTTCCGGGCTGCCTTTCATGCTCAGCGCCCGCCGGTACAGCCGTGCGCGCTTGACCGCATAATGCCGCAGCACCATCGCCATGACCTGCGCCTTGGTTGGAAACTGGTGCTGCAACGCCCCCAGACTGACGCCCGCCGTTTTGGCGATGCGCTGGACGGTCGTTGCGGCATAGCCCTGCGTCTGCAGCAGCATGACGGTTGCCTGAATGACCTTGCCGCGCGTCTCCGCACTGCGATCGGCCTGTGTCCGACGACGGACGACCACAGGAGCGGGAGGGGATGAAACAGTCATAGGCCTGAGGAAAATTCCCTGACGAAAAACAGTCCGGAACGAGGTTCCCTCTTACAGACACTCCCCCCGATAGGAAATGCCCCATCGACCAACGCCCTGCCCCGAAAACCCCATGCCAATCAATATAGCATATTGCATATCATAACGCAGATGCTTTATTCCTGACGGACTTCCATCACCCGTGATGCCCCAAACCCCGTTCGCAGGCCGCCTTCCATGCGCACCATCAAATATAGTATAAGCTATATAATAGTCAGTTTACTATCGCGGAATAAGCGCTCCTGTGCGTGGATGACCGTCAGTCTGACCGTTCTCGGGACGGCGCTTGCAGACCCAACATTGCCCGAAACAGAACCGCAGACCGTCAGGAAAGCCGCCTCGTCCGAAAAGCCCCCTGCCCCCGAGCAGATCAGCGTCACAGGGCATCTCAACCGCGAACGGGCCCGCATTTTTCCGGGCCTTGGCGCGGTGGATTACACCATCGACCAGCACCAGATCACGACCACACCGGGTGGCCAGAACGCGGCCTTCAACCAGATCCTCCTGCGCGTCCCCGGTGTCGTTCTCGACAGTTATGGCGAGGTGCATGTGCGGGGTGAGCATGGCAGGCTGACCTATCGGGTCAACGGGGTGCTGCTGCCTGAAGGGCTGAACGGTTTCGGCCAGGAACTCGACACCCGCATCATCCAGTCCGTGGACCTGCTGACCGGTACGCTCCCCGCCCAGTTTGGCTTTCGTACCGCTGGCGTGGTGGATGTGACCACCAAGACCGGTGACAGCCTCAAACACAATCAGGTCTCGCTTTACGGGGGGAGCTACAACACGTTTGTCCCGTCCGTGCAGATTGGGGGGCAGCGTGGAAAGCTGGATTATTTCACCACGCTGTCCTTCACCCGCAACAACATCGGCATTGAAAATCCGAGCAACACATTCCGCGCGATCCATGATGTGACGGAACAGGAAAAGGCGTTTTCTTATCTGTCCTGGCATCTCGACGAGACGAGCCGCCTCACGCTGTTTACCAGCGCCTCTTATGCAGATTTCGAGATCCCCAACTCCTTCAAGACCTTCGATACGAACAACCCGGATTACACGGCGCTTTATGATGTCGCAGGCGTAAACCCACATGATCCGGCCATGAACTGGGCCAGCCTGAACGACAGCCAGACCGAACAGAACTACTACGCCGTCCTGTCGTATCAGCGCACGACGGACAAAATGAACCTTCAGGTCTCCCCCTATTTCCACTACGGCCGGATCGACTACACGCCGGACCGTGACCGGGACCTGATCTATCAGGGCGTATCCGAACATGAGGTCAATGATTTCACGACCGGTGGCATGCAGGCTGACCTGTCCTATGACATCGCACGCCATCACACGTTACGGGCCGGACTGCTGGGACAGTACACGTCCGAACGTCTCGATACCGATACGCTCGCTTTCCCTGTGGATGACCTGGGCAACCAGACCGTGAACACGCCTGTGCGCCTGATCGACAATACCGGGAACTGGTCGGTCGAGGCCGGGGCCTATATTCAGGACGAGTACAAAATCACCCGCAGCCTGACCTTCAATTACGGCATCCGCTACGACCGTTTCGCATCATCTTTCGATAATGAAGGCCAGTTGAGCCCGCGTGCGAACATGGTCTGGAAACCGACGCGCAGCACGACCCTGCATCTCGGCTATTCGCGCTATTTCGCCCCGCCCTCTCCGCAATATGTCTACCCGTCCACACTCGCCCGCTTTGCCGGGACGACGAACGCGGCGGCCAATACGATCGACAGCGCCACGAAGGTCGAGAAATCGCATTATGTGGATGGCGGCATCCTTCAGCGCCTCACGCCCGAATTTCAGATCACGCTCGATGCCTATGCCAAATGGGCGCATGACCTTACCGATCTCGGGCAGTTCGGCCGTGCGGTCATTCTGGCCCCCTTCAGCTACAGGCGCGGGCGTGTCTATGGCGCCGAATTCGGCAGTTCCTGGCGGCATGGGCCGTGGTCGCTTTTCGGCAATTTTTCCTACGTCAAAACCTCGGCCCGCGACATCAATTCCGCGCAGTACCAGTTCGATCCGGCCGAACTGGCCTATATCCGCAATCACGCCATCCAGCTTGACCATCAGGGCGAATTCACCGCTACGGCCGGGGCCTCGTGGACCACGAAACACGACATGGCCTATGCCGATTTCGTCTATGGCTATGGGCTGCGCAGCGGCTTTGCCAATCTGGAGAAGGAGCCGCAATACGACGTCTTCAATATCGGCTACCAGCATAGTTTCACGAAGGTACCGTTCGGGCATGACATCAAAGTCCGGGCCGATGTCGTCAACCTGTTCGACAAACGCTACCAGCTCCGGGATGGCAGCGGAGTGGGCATTTATCAGGCGCAGTACGGTCAGCGCCGAGGTACGTTCTTCGCAGTCGTCTCGGAGTTCTGAAACGCGTTCAGACCGGGACGACCAGCCCTTTCATGGGGTCCACGGCCGGGCCCGGGAAGACCGTTGCAACGGCCCGCGATGGCAGACGCAGATGATCGCAGAGAACACCTGCCGCCACCGCCCGCAGATCCGTCGTGGGAGCGAGGTCCCGGTTTTCGAACAGCTGGCTGCTCCGCAGACCCGGCCAGGTTCCCCCGACTTTCCCGCCCGCTACGGCCCCGCCAGCCAGAAAGGCGACCGTGCCCGTTCCGTGATCCGTCCCACCCGTGCCGTTGATGCGGACCGTCCGTCCGAACTCCGTCATCGCGAGAACCACCGTGCGTTTCCAGCTCTCGCCAAGCCCCTGACGCAGCGCCCCGATACCGCGATCGAGCTGCGCCAGCGGACTGCCGAGCCGTCCGAGCTGCCCCGCATGCGTGTCCCATCCGCCGATTTCCAGAGCCGCGATCCGGGGACCATGTGGCGTAGCCAGCATCTGCCCAGCCGCCGTGGACAGCCGGGTGAAGGCATCGGGCTTGCGGGACTTTTCCGGAGCGGCTGTGCCGCCCATGTCCATTCGGGACGCCTCGGAAAATCCGCGGGCCTTCAGAGCGCTGCGGAAAGCCGGGCCCGTCACGGGGTCATGGGCGTTCAGGGCGAGGATCTGGCTATAGAGATCGGCGTCCGGATGCTGGCTTCCGGCGGGCGCATAGCTGCCCACCCGCGCCGCCCCCCGCAGCAGAAGCGGCACCGTCAGCCCCATGGCCAGCCCGTAGCCGTCCGGCCGGTTCGCCTTCCCCTGAAGCACCGAAACGGCCCGGTTCAGCCACCCGCTGTCCAGACGCTCATCCGCGCCGCTTTCCAGATAATCCTGGGCCTCGAAATGCGACCGGCTGCGATAATGCCCCGCCACCGCGTGGATCGGCAGCATCTGGCCGTCTCCGTACAGCCCGTGCAGGGTCGCAAGCGACGGGTGCAGACCGTAGAAGCCGCCCAGATCGAGCAAGCCGCCCTCCTGTCCCGGTTCGGGGAGGACGAGCGCCCTGCGATACGTCACGAGATCAGAATCGCCATAGGGGGTGACGGCGGATAGGCCATCCAGCGCGCCGCGAAGGATCACGACGACCAGACGCGGATCATCCGGCCCACCGGAAGAGCCCGCAAAGGCCAGGGAGGACCGTCCCAGTGTCCAGCTGGCAGCCAGACCGAGCAGAGCAGTACGACGGGGGATCATCATGACTCAGCGCCTCTGGAATTCGGGGGAAGAAAACAGCAGGGCCAGCGCATCCTGACGCGACCCGGCGTGATGCATGGCGGTGCGCGTCTGCGGCCGCAGGGCGGGGCCCAGGGCGATATCGGCGATGTCCATCGGATCACCGCTTCGGACATGCGCGGCCACCCGCCAGGCCCAGTCCGCACGGGCCAGCATGTCCGCAGGCGCGCACCAGTCCGCGGCATTGTCGCTCCAGCCATTGGGCAGCGGTGCGGTCCACAGCGGCTGCCCCAGTGTGCTGAAAGCCGCGGCCAGCTGACGGGCGGGCGAATGCGGATCGTCCGGCCGGCTGGGCTCTCCACCGATGGATAACGCCCGGAGTACGGCCGTGGCGTAGTCCATGGGCGAGCGGAACTTGCCCCCGCCCGGCCCCGGATCGGGCAGGTCCGCCAGCGCGAGGGAGGCCGCCTGCAGATCGCCTTCACTATCCCGCAAAACGGTCTCGACATGCCGCACGGAAGCGGGTGACGGCGTATCGGATACGAAATGCCGGACCATCTGGGTGGCGATGTGGCGGTAGGTCGCGGGATGCGTGCCAAGGAAGTGCAGGGCCTGCACGCCGCCGTCCTCGCCTTCGGGAAAGGTCTGTCCCATGAGCGTTTTCGGTCCCGGTTCGTGCGCCTTTTCCCGGAACACGAAACCGGGCCGGTCTGCCTTCATGTCCACGCCCCAGCCTGTCAGGATCGCGGCGAAGGACGTCACATCTCCCTGGCTGTATCCGACGGCGGGCGAGACGGTGTGCAGTTCCAGACATTCGCGGGCCAGGTTCTCGTTCAGCCCGTGATGGCTCCTGCGCCCGGCCGCGCTGTCCGGCCCGATGGAGGACGCATTGTCCAGATACATCAGCATGGCCGGATGCCGCATGACCGCCAGAAGCATCTCCGAAAAACGCCCGGTCACATGCGGGCGGATGGCCTCGCGCATATAGGCGCCGATGACAGCCCGCGTGCTGCCCTGCCGCAGGCTCACGGTGAAATGGTTGAACCAGAACCACGCCAGACGCTCCCGGAAAGGCTGATCCGTCAGCAGCAGGGTGTCCATCTGCGTGGCGACTTCCGCCTGGAAGATCGGCTTGACCAGCGGGTCACCCTGAACCTTGGTGCGACGCTGTTCCCGCAGCGCGATCAGGCCATCCGCACAGGGAGACACACCTCTGAACGTGGCGGTGTCAGGCCCGGTCAGTTGATGCGCGAGCCAGTCATGCAGTGACAGGCCCGCGCCCTCCCGCGCATTGTCCCGCTGGCCCCATCCAAATCTGTTGATTGCACTGACAGGTCGCATGGCATCCTCACGATGTCGGAAGTCGGCACCCTACAGGACGCTGATCCCATCATGTGGCAAAACCGGGGCGGTGTTGTGTGAAGTTTTCAGACACGCTCCGCGATCGCTTACCCCAAGCGCAGCAGTCTGCGCATGAAGCCCGGCCTGCGGACCAGATGCGGCACGATCGGCGAGGTGTGACGCACGATCGGGTCCTGGCTCTCCCGCATGGTCAGACCGGCAAAGCTGTTCCCGACAATCCACGCCCCGACCGATGCCGTCACCCCGTCGATCCGGTGATCGGCGAATTCCTGATAGATTTTCGGATATGCGCCATAGGTCCCGGCCTCGGCGCAAAGGGCGCGGCCGTCGCGCAGGATACGCACATTCTCGCCCCCGCGCGCATGGATCGGCTTTTCCACATAGGCGCGGGGAGAAGATCGCCCGTGTCTGCCGGTCACGTCCTGTGGGGCATATCCGGCCGCCAGCAGATTGGGATGCCCCGGGTAACGCTTCCACAAGGCAGGCAGCAGCGCCTTGTTGGATAAAAGCGCCGTCCAGGGTGGATTCAGGAACGTACAGCCACAGTGCTCAAGGTGTCGGGCGCCGGAATCGCGGAACATCAGCTCCCACGGATACATGCGGATCATGCTCCGGACGATCCGCCCGCGATGCAGAAGCTGGCCGCCATGCGTGATGTCCAGATCGCGCAATTCGCAATGGATCGCCTCAAGTCCGGCCTGTTCGGCCCATTGCCGGTAATAGACGGCATGGGTCGTGTCTTCGAGATTGTCCGGATAGGGCACGATGTGAAGGGTGCGATCAATCCGCCCCTTCCGTCGCAGGCTCGCCAGCCGGTCCACAAGGGCCTGCGCGTCCAGAGGTGCATGGGTATGCGGGTGCCCCTTCTGCCGATGCCATGAATTCTGCATCCGCGTGCTTTCGGGCAGGGTCGCGGGCGTATCGGCATTATATTCGATCAGCCGGGGCTGGCCGTTGCACCAGGCGAGATCGAAGCGACCGATCAGGAATGGATCACGCCGCGCCCAGGACTGGCGCACCACGTCCTGCACGGCAGGCGGAATGTGAAACGCATCCAGTCCGCCCGGTTGCCTGACGGCGTCGTCCACGACCGACAGGCAGAGCCGGTGCAGCGTTTCCGAGACTTTCCGGATGAGCGCGACCGCAGCCGCATCGAACTCGTAACGGACATCTTCGCGCCAGGCGAAGCTGTCATCGGCGTTGCGGTAATAATGATAGCCAAGCCGGTCCGCCTCAGCCTGCCAGTCCGGTCGTGCGGAAGACGTCAGGCGACGGAGCTGAACCATGCGCGAAAACTATTCACCTCCGCCCGCATGGGCGCCCGCGCTTTCACCAAATCCGGCATGTCCCGCCGAACTCTCGTCTCCCCCTCCACGGCCGCCACGCTCATCGTCGGACCTTCTGGTGGATGTTGGAACATACACAGCGCCCGAGGAATGGCCGGAATCCGGACAGTTCTGGGGACGCTGGGCCTGCGCGGCCGCAGAAGCGCACGGATCAGGCGTGGCCGCAGCCTGCATTCCCTGTGGATTCCGCAGGCTCAGCCCAAGCACGCCGAGCCCCATGATGAGAGCACCGGCCCCTACACCCCACGCGATACCGTTTTTCATTGTTCCCACGAAGTAATGTTCAGCAGAAACTTACCGTAGCATATCTGATCGCAGAAGATAGATCCTCGGCCCTGACGCGTTTCAGTTTTTCAAACCGGCCAGAACCGGGGCCGCAAAGCGCCGGTTTTCCAGCACCGGCAGCACCTGTCGGGCATGAGCGATCCGCTCCCGGTCCAGCGTGGCAAAGCCCAGTGCAGGCGCCTCGCCCAGAGCCAGCGTCACGACGCCCAGCGGATCGACCACCATGCTGAATCCGGTATTGCGCGCGCCACATTCACCAACCGCCACGACATAGCAGGTGTTTTCCAGCGCCCGCGCCACCGACATGATTTCCCAATGCCGTTCCTTGCCCGGTCCCCGCACCCAGGCAGCCGGCAGAAGCAGAACCTCCGCCCCCGCCAGTGCCAGATGACGTGCCAGTTCCGGAAAACGCACATCATAGCAGGTCATCAGACCCACCTTCATGTCCCCGATCTGCACCACGGGCGGCAGTTCCAGCCCTGGCGAGGTGCGCTGGGATTCCTTCATGCTGAATGCATCATACAGATGCAGCTTGCGGTATGTTGCAATGAAGGCGCCGTCGCGCAACACGAACTGCGTATTGTAGAACCGCCCTGCCCCGTCCGGAACATTCACACATCCCACCACGGCAATGCCCTGACTGGCCTTGCGCAGCCCCTCCATGAACGGGCCATCCAGCGGCTGCGCCGTCTGCGGCAGAAGTTCCGGATTGTTGATGTCCTGCGCCAGGATCCCTTCAGGCAGGACCAGAAGCTCGGCCCCTCCCTCCCGCGCCCGTGCGATCAGGTCGAGGCATTGCCGCTGGTTGGTTTCCCAGTCCGGCGCAACAGCAAACTGTCCCAGAGCAACTCTCATCACCGCATTCCATTTCCAAAAAGCCGCATGGACCATCATGCCCGTCGGCAGCATGCCTGAGCGGCAGGATGGGGTGAAGATGGAATGCAGTCTTCCTGCAGAGGATGATGCACACTTCCAGCTCGCAAAACATCTCTGATACGCTTTTTTACAGAAAGAAAATCAATACCATTGAAATAAAATAAAACAATAACTAAAATTTTCATTATATAATAAATCAAGATATGTAAGTTATAAATATAAAAATATAATTAATCAAAAATATATTCAGAAATATCTTGAGATATTTACATTCGATTTTCCCAAGCCCTTTTCTTTTTCTTGAAATGGCAACACTCCCTTTTCGGAAAATAACTTCACGATTTCGTCATTTTATCGAAAATCCGGGTGGAAATATTGCGCATTCTCCGGGATTTTCTGCGGTCTATAGGGTGCCAGGGGCGACCTGAAAATCTTTTTAAAAGCCATCCTTTACGACTTCATGCACATGTTCCGGACATCTTTTGACATGGGGGAATTAGTTGAAACTGCTCACCTTCCGCACGCTGCGCTCCCTGCGGTTATCGGGACGCGGATATCTGTTTCTCGGCACGACACTGAGCGCCCTTGTACTGGGCACAACGGCGCGGGCCGATGATGATATCGTTTCAAGAATGGAACAGGAAATGAGCCGTCTTCAGGCAGCTCAGGCCCATGTGCAGGAAGAACAGCGCGCCATCAATCACGACATGGCCGTGCTGAAAGCGGAAATCGCCCGACACCACGCCTCGGGCACCTCTGCCTCCCACGCATCTCCTTCCCATGACGGACAGCTCGCCGCCGCCCGCCCGGACGGACGCAGTGATGTCCACGCAGACCATGGCGAACGGATCACCACCGCATCCGCCCGCCGTCATGGCCTCAAAACCGCCGAAGCTCCCCAGTTCACGGCTACCCCTGGCGAAATGACCGCCGCCAGGGGAGCTGAACCCCTCCGCGGAGCCGTGGCACGACGTGACCGCGTTTCCCTCTCCCCCACCGGACGCGGCCTGATCGATACCGACAAGGGGTCGGAACTCGCTGTCGTCGGCCACCGCGCCGAAGACGTGCTCGTCCATTTCGCCGAAAACGGCGTCGGCCCCCATCCACGCGAAACGCTGGGCGCACAGGCCGCAGGCGCCGTCGGCGATCACGGCGTGTTCCATCTCGGCCCGGTCACGCTCATGCTCGGCGGTTTCGTCGATACGGCCGCCGTGCTCGAGAACCGTCATGTCGCATCCGATACGTTCAACTACTGGCAGGACATGCCGTATCCGAACGAGCCGCGCTATCACACCAACAATTTTGACGGCGGCGCCCGCTACAGCCGCCTGTCCCTGCTCGCACGCGGCAACATCAATTCCGAAGCCACGATCTCGGGCTTCTTTGAATCCGATTTCGGTGCCGGCGCCGTCACGACCGATCCTTACGAAAGCAACAGCTACTCCTTCCGTCTGCGTCAGGCCTATCTGGCCTATGACGACAACAAGGAAGGCTGGCATTTCCTCGGCGGTCAGGCCTGGAGCCTTCTGACGCCAGGCCGTGCGGGTATCGTCGCACGACAGGAAAGCCTTCCGGAAACGATCGAAGCCTCGATGCTGGCGGGCCAGACCTGGTCCCGCCAGTGGCAGGTCCGCATCGTGAAGGATTTCTTCCATCACCGTCTGTGGACCGGTCTTTCGATCGAAAACCCCGCCACGCTGTATGACACGACCGGCTTTTCCGCCAGCAACGGTACCGTATCGATGCCCAACGGCTCCACCGTCACGATCGGCGAGAACGGTGTCGGCCTGACCAACGACACGGCGACATTCTCCAACGAGATCGCGCCCGACGTCATCGGCAAGGTCGCCTACGATCCCGTCTGGGGCCATTACGAAATGGAAGGCATCCTGCACTTCCCGCATGACCGCGTGACCATGGGCAATACCGGCCATAACAACACCGCCATCGGCGGCGGCGCGGGCGGTTCGATGATCCTGCCGCTCATTCCCGGCAAGGTGGAACTGCGCATGGCCGGCCTCGCAGGCTGGGGCATCAACCGCTACGGCTCCGTCCTGCTGCCCGATGCCACGCTCAAGGCCAATGGCAGCCCCGATCCGCTCTTCGGCGTCCAGGCCCAGGCCGGTGTCATCGCACATCCCAACCCGCGCATCGACGTCTACGGCTATTTCGGCACGCAGCGCGTCGGCCATTCCTATTTCAACGAAAACGGCAATTCCTACGGCTACGGCAACCCGGGCTATTCCAATGCGGGCTGTCTGCAGGAACTCTCCACCCTGTCCTGCACCGCCAATACCCGCAGTGTTTCGGAGATCACGATCGGCGGCTGGTGGCGCTTCTTCAAGGGCAAATTCGGCACCGTGGAAGCGGGCACGCAGCTTGCCTATTCGCGGCGGCAGATCTGGGCCGGCATCGGCGGCGATCCGCATACCAGCATGAGCCAGATCTTCTTCGACTTCCGCTACCTGCCCTTCCAGTAAGGGCTTTCGCCCCGGACAGGCTCATGCCTTGTCCGGCGTGCTTTCGTCTTCGCGACCAAAGAACCGCGCATAGAGCGTCGGCAATACAAACAGCGTTAGCAGCGTCGAGGACACCAGCCCTCCGATCACGACAGACGCCAGGGGGCGCTCCACTTCCGCGCCCGACCCGCCCGAAAACGCCATGGGAAAGAACCCCAGACTGGCTACGGAGGCCGTCGCCAGAACCGGCCGCAAGCGGCTCCGGGCCGCCTGAAACGCCGCATCCGCCGCCGCGAGCCCTTCCTGCCGAAACACCCGGATCTGGCTCAGCAACACCACACCATTCAGGATCGCCACGCCGAACAGTGCAATGAACCCGATCCCGGCCGCAATGCTGAACGGCAGCCCCCGCAGCGCGAGTACGAAAATCCCACCCGTCGCCGCCATCGGCAGATTGGCAAAGACCAGCGCCGCCGCACCGAACGACCCCAGAGCCGCCACCAGAAGCAGAAAAATCAGCGCCAGTGCAATCGGCACGACAATGAACAGCCGATGCAGCGCGGACTGAAGATTGCGAAACTGCCCGGACCAGACCATCCGGTAACCCTGCGGCATCTTCACGTTCCGCGCCACAGCCTGCTGCGCCGCCGCCACGAACGAACTCACATCCCGCCCACGGATATTGGCCTGCACGATTACCCGGCGGTGGATATTGTCCCGGTCAATCCGCGATACCCCATCCGAAAGCACGATATCCGCCACCTGCGACAGCAGGACCCAGCCCTGCCCGTCCGCCCGGCGCACCTGAAGATGCCCGATCCGATCCGCCGAACTGACCGCATCCTCCCGCAGACGCACCTGCGTCGGAATGATCGCGCCCTGAACCGTCACGGGCTTGCCAACATGCCCGCCCACGGCTTCCACAACCGCCAGAATATCCGGCACTGACACACCCAGCCGTGCCGCCGCATCGCGGTTCACGTCGATATGCAGGAACGGCACCGTGCCACTCCCCTGCAACGCCACATCCGCCGCGCCCTGCACCGTTCGCAGCGTCTCGACCACCTGCCCGGCAATCCGGTTCAGTTCCGACAGGTCATCGCCATAAACCGAAATCGCAAGCTGCGTCCGCACCCCCGCCAGCAGATCATCCATCCGCATCTGGATCGGCTGCGACCAGGAATATGCCGCATCCGGGCGTGTTTTCTGCAACACGTCATTGATCTTCGTAACCAGCCCAGCCTGAGTGGACGCTGTTTTCCATTCCTCATGCGGACGAAGGAAAATGAACGTATCGGTCTCGTTCGTCCCCATCGGATCGGTCGGAATCGCCGCCGTCCCCGTGCTGCTGACAACCGTCTGCACTTCCGGAAAAGACCGCAGGATTTTCTCTTCCGCCATCACCCCTTGCAGCACCGTATCGAGAGACGCTCCCGGCAGACGCGTCGAGGTCACAACCAGCGAGCCCTCCTCAAGCTGCGGCACGAACTCCCCACCCAGACGGCCGCCGATTACCACTGCCAGCAGAAACGCCGCCACGGTCACGACAAGAAGCCGCCCGCTATGATGCTCCGTCCAGCGCAATGCCGGCTCATAATACCGCCGCACCACCCGCACAAAGGCGGTCTCCCGATCCGCCTGGACATTGCGCATCAGCATCGCTGCCAGAACCGGCACACACACGAAGCAGTAAGCCAGCGAAGCCAGCAGCGCCATGATGACTGTCTGTGCCATCGGCCGGAACATCTTGCCCTCGATGCCCTGAAGCGTGAGCACCGGCAGATAGACCATGATGATGACGAAAATCGCAAAGCTGACCGGCCGCACCACGGCCCGCGCAGCATCCACTGTCAGCCCGGAAAAGGACTGCGTTCCTCGCCCCGCACCGCGAACAGCCCCACGCTCGACCATGATGTGCTCCACCACGACGAGCGAACTGTCCACGATCATTCCGAAATCGATCGCGCCCAGACTCAGCAGATTGGCCGACACGCCAAACAGCCGCATCCCCGCCATCGCCGCCACCAGAGACGCCGGAATGACGGACACGATCACCAGCGCCGCCCGCCAGTCCCCCAGCACGACGACCAGCACGAACAGCACCAGCGCCGCGCCGATCATCAGGTTCTCCTTGACCGTATGGATGGTCTGTCCCGTCAGGCTCGCCCGGCTGTAGAACGGCTCCAGCGTCACGCCCGGCGGCAGGGACTGCCGGATCGCCGGCAGCGCCCGCCCGATCGCCGCCAGCGTCGCATTCGAGCTCGCCCCGGTCTGCATCATCACGACACCGATGACTGCCTCGCCCTGCCCGTCCCGCGTTACGGCCCCAAGCCGCGTCCTCGGCCCGGCGGAGACAACGCCCATGTCCCGCAGCCGGATCACATCCCCATTCAGCCCCATCTTCACGGGAATGGCACCGAAATCTGCCAGACTGCCCACGAGCGCGCGGCCAACCACGACATTCTGCTCGGCATGATGCGCAATCCAGCCGCCGCCGGAGGACGCATTGTTCATATCGACAGCCTGCACGATCTCGCCAACCGAGACCCCGAACGCCCGCATCCGCGCCGGATCGACCGCCACCTGATACGTCTCGACCGCCCCGCCATTGACGTTGACGTCCACAACACCCGGCACCAGCCGGAGCTGCGGCACGACCGTCCAGGTCATGAGCCGGTTCAGCTCCATCAGCGAGAGCCCGGCCCCACGGATCTGGAGCTGCATGATCTCGCCCATGCCCGTCGCCAGCGGCCCCATCGAGACGCTCACACCCGGCATCGTGATGCTGTCCCGCGCTGCCTGCAACCGCTCCGAAACCCGCGTCCGGTCCAGATCAATATCCGTCGCGTCATCGAACTGGAGATAGACTGCCGACACCCCCGTCCGCGACACGGAACGCAGATCCGTCATGCCCGGAATACCCGTCAGACTGGCCTCAACCGGGAAGGTGATGAGCTTCTCGACCTCTTCCGTCGCCAGTCCGGGTGCGGTGACCGAGACCATGACCTGTTTGGGCGAAATATCCGGCACCGGCTCGACCGGCAGACCCGGCACGGTCATCACCCCGCCGATCATCAGCGCGACGAGAAGGCCCAGCAGGACAAAACGGTTGGACTGGAAAAAATGCAGCATGAAACCCGGTCAGTCCGTATCCAGCCCGCTGACGAGCGACATGGATTTCAGGGCAAAGCTGCCTTCCGTCACCACACGGTCCCCCGTCTTCAGATTACCCTGCACAACGACACTCTCATCCGTCGCCAGCCGCACCCGCACCTCACGCGGCGCATACTGCCCCTCAGCGGTCTGCACATAGATCAGGTCATGCCCCTCGATCGTCTGCACCGCACTCGACGGCACGATCATGCCGTCGACGGCATCACTGGTTTCAAGCGCCGCATCCAGCATGATTCCCGGCCGCAGGAACGCCACCGGCTGGTCCACGACACAGACCACCCGCACCAGCCCCGTTACCGGATCGGCCACACCATCAATCGTCGTGATCTTCGCCCGGAACGGCTTGGCCCGCGCATTCCCCGACGGCCGCACCGTCACGACACCGCCGGGCACCAGCCGCGACACCTCATCCGGCCGCAGATCCGCAACAATCCACACTCCCGACAGATCCACGACCGTCGCCACAGCCAGCCCCGGCGTCACATCCGACGCCACGGAAGTCTGAATGGACTGCACCACACCCCGCACCGGCGAAATCAGCGTGGACGCCTCGTCCTGCACGATCTTTTCCGTCACGGAGGTGAACTCCTCCGTCAGACGATGCTGGATCAGCCCGATATCCGCTTCCCGCGCCACGACCGTACTGCGCGCCTGCTGCACCGCCGCCTGACGCCGCCGTACTTCCCCGGCGGACACCGTGCTGCCCACAAGCGACTGCCCGCGCCGATATGCCAGCTCGGCCTCCCCCAGCGTTGCCTTCGCAGACGCCAGGGCTGCCTCGTCCTGCTCCAACTGAAGATGCAACACGTGAAGTGAATGATCCGTGTAATCAATAAGCGCCTGCCCGGGCACCACCGTCTGCCCCGGCGTCACCCGCACAGCCGTGACCTTCCCGTCCCCGCTCGTGCGGATCACCACCGTCCGCGACAGATCCGCGCTCACCCGCGCCAGCGCCGACACCGTGTCATGCAGCGCCCCCTGCCGCACCACCACGGTCTGGAGATGCTCACCCTCCCGTGCCTCGGCCCCGAGCGTCAGCGGCTGCATCCAGCCCGGCGCTTCCGCCGCACCCGCACGCCCAAGCGCACACAGCGCCACTCCACAGACCAGAAAACGCACAAACCGGCTCATGGAATGGTCCCCGTCGCAATGCCCATCCGGATGATCGCCGCATGCCAGGCGATTTCCGCACGATTCAGATCCAGCAGCGCCCGATATGCATCCATCCGGGCGCGCAAAGCCTCGATCAGCGGCGTCTCACCCACCCGCCAGGACCGCTCCATCCCGTCCGCCCGGCGCAGCATGGAACTCGCCTCAACGCGCGAATTGGACAGCGATCCCGTCGCCGCCACCAGATGCGCCCGCACCTGCGCCATCTCGTTGCGCACGGCCCGCCGCGCCTCGATTTCCTGTCGCGTCGCCGCTGCCATCCGGTCGCGGGCGGCGGATTCCTGCGGCGTATTCGTCACCGCACTGGGCAGCGGCACCCGCAGATTAACCCCTACCTGTGTATCCCAGGGGCTCTGATACTGCCCCTGATCGATCGCATCGACGCCAATTTCCGGATTGGGCATGAAGCTCTTTCGCACCAGCTTCATCTGGTTCTGCGCCGCAATCACCGCCTGATGCGTCGCCCGCACCCGGGGGTCAATGTCCTCGACCCAGCGCGCATCATTGGCCCGCGTCAGCGCCAGCCAGTGCTCATCCGCCTGCGTGATGTCCGGCACCCCCGGCAGCCCCGTCAGCGTCCGCAACTGGCTCGCCGTGGTCTCGATTTCCTCGGCCGCCATGTCGGCTTCGCTGCGGGCCTGCGCCAGCTGCGCCTCCACGGCCTGCTGATCCGACACCGCAATTTCCCCGGCATGCCCGGCACGCTGCACATCCGCTTCGATCCGCCGCAATGCGGCCACCGTCGCCAGCGCCGCCGTCTGCCGACGCATGGCCATGATCGCGGCCCCCGTCGCATCCACGACCCGTACCGCAACCGACATCCGCTCTACATCAAGACGAACGGTTGCCGTTTTCGCCTCGGCTTTCGCCACGTTCTCGGTCGCTGTCCCCTGCCCTGGCAGCCACAGCGGCACCGAAACCCCGCCCTGCCAGGTGATATAGCCGTGATTGGAACCGCTGATGCGGTCATCATAGTAATCGCCCGTCAGCGTCGGGCCGCCCGCAAACCAGGACTGCGCCGCCTTCGCCCGCGCATCGGCGGAATCCTGATTGGTCTCAAGCTCTGCCCGCACGGGATCGATCTTCCAGGCAGCGGCGATTGCATCATGAACAGATAGCGGAGCCACCATTCCCCCTGCGGCGAAAGTCTGCCCCACCCCCGCGATCCATCCCACCACCACGATTCCGAAGACACGCGCCAGACGGACACGCCGCAGCCCCAGACACCGCGCAACGGAAATGAAATGAAATGCCATATCCGTTTAATTCCCTCTCGCCCCCGCCCTGTCAATGCAAGGAAATACGACAACTCATGTTTTTTTCGTAAGAATAATCACGTCTTTTACAAAAGGTTCCGTGCCATTTCCCAATTGCGCAACCTGCAGATCAGTTCTATGAGGGTCAATATAAGAGTAATTATCATTTACAATACCGTGCCATACTTGCTCTGGAGGCCGAATCCCGTGCTGCTTCACATTCCGAACGTCCTCTCCCCCGAAGAAGTCCGCTACTGCCGCGAAAAACTTGAAGCCGCCGAGTGGACGGACGGTCGCGTCACCGCGGGGGAACAGTCCGCCAAAGCCAAACTGAACCTCCAGATCCCCCAGGACTCCCCCGAATGCCGCGAACTCGGCGAGATCGTCCTGCGCGCCCTAGGCCGGAACCCGACCTTCAATAGTGCCGCCCTCCCCCTGCGCGTCTACCCGCCCCTCTTCAACCGTTACGACACCGGCATGCATTTCAACGCCCATGTGGACAACGCCATCCGCCCCATCCCCGGGGCAGGAATGCGCATCCGCACGGACGTCTCCTCCACGCTCTTCCTTACCGGTCCGGACGAGTATGATGGCGGCGAACTCGTCATCCAGGACACCTACGGCACCCAGAGCGTGAAACTCCCCGCCGGAGACATGGTGCTCTATCCCTCGACCAGCCTGCACAGCGTCAACCGCATCACACACGGCAGCCGCTGGGCCTCGTTCTTCTGGTCCCAGTCCATGGTCCGCGACGACACGAAGCGTACCCTCCTCTATGAATTCGACCGCTCCATCATCGAAACCCGCAAGATGCTTCCCGACAGTCATCCCGCTGTCCTCGGCCTCACATCGACCTATCACAACCTGTTGCGCCAATGGGCCGAATTATAACTCAAAACGCATGTCATTAAGGGCTCTTAAAGGACAGCCCCCTCAGCCTGGTGAAGAAACCTTATTTCCGCATGTCAAAATAAAACTGACATCGCCAGCAGGAAGAAAGAAAAACTCTGCAACAAATCTGGAAATGTACCTAAAAAAAGCCGGATACCTTTTAACGAACGTTTAATTATTCTATGATATTACCCAGATCTCCTATCGAGAGAGCCAGCCTGGGTGATGGAAAAGCAAGAGGATGATTTCAGGAGAAGCCTGGATTATGTGAAGAACTGGCCTCAGGGCCCCCGCGACGATTTCGTTCTTCATGCCTTGGACTGTTCCGCCATTGTCGCCATTACAGACACCCGCGGCCGCATTCTTTCCGTCAACAGCCGGTTCGAGGAAATCAGCGGCTATACACGGGATGAGCTCATCGGCAACGACCACCGGATGCTGCGTTCGGGCCAGCATGACCGGAAGTTCTTCCGGCAGATGTACCGGACGATCGCCTCAGGCCATGTCTGGCACGGCGAGATCTGCAACCGCCGGCGCGACGGTTCCCTTTACTGGGTGGACACCACCATCGTTCCCCATATTTCGGAAAGCGGAAAGGTCACCAGTTATGTGGCCATCCGCTTTGACATTACGGCGCGCAAACAGGCGGAAAACCACCTGAAATCCAGCCGTCAGAAGCTCCAGCACGCCGTCAATACGGACTTCCTGACCAAGATTTCCAACCGCCTGCACTTTTCCCACACCCTGCGCAAAACCCTGCGCTTAAGTACCGCAGGCTATATCTGCCTGGCCCTGCTCGACATCGACACGTTCAAGACGATCAACGATACGTCCGGGCACGATTCCGGAGACCGGCTGCTGCGCAAGGTCGCCGAGAAGCTCCAGTCTTTCCAGAACGACAGCTGTTTCATCGCCCGTATCGGTGGTGACGAATTCGCTATCCTCATGACGGGCGACTGCCCAGCGCTGTTCGAGAAGATCCTTCTCGAAATTCTCGAGCAGATGCGCTTCAGCTTCCGCAACCGCACCATGACCCATGCCTGCACCGTCAGCATCGGCTATGTCCGCGTCCCCCTGATCGATGCGAGGGAAAAAGCCCTGCTTAAATGCGCCGATCTCGCGCTCTATGCCGCCAAAACCAGCGGTCGGAACCGTATCAGGGAATATCATCCCGTCATGGAAGAGAAACTGGACCATGCCGCCCGCCTGCGCAGGCGCGTCCAGACCGGCCTGCGCGACCAGAGCATCGCGGTCTTTTACCAGCCCATCTTTTCCCTGAGCATGCCCGGCAACATTTCCTTCGAGGCGCTCCTGCACTGGGACCATCCGCAGCACCGCGTCCTCTCACCGCAGCATTTCCCCGAAGTCTTCGAAGACCCCAGGCTGACACTGGCCCTGAACACCTTTGTCACGC
The DNA here is from genome assembly GCF_015244525.1 of Gluconobacter sp. R75690. Lineage (NCBI taxonomy): Bacteria > Pseudomonadati > Pseudomonadota > Alphaproteobacteria > Acetobacterales > Acetobacteraceae > Gluconobacter > Gluconobacter sp. R75690. The sequence continues at coordinate 104,824 of NZ_JABCQB010000003.1, forward strand.
GGCAGGTCATGCAGGACATGCGCAAACTTCGCGAGCAGAACATCCGCTTCGAACGCATCGCCGTCAACATCACGTCCTGCGATTTCGAGGGCAGCGATTTCTTCCAGAAAGTCGCTCTCCTTGCCGAGGAAATGAATATCCCGCTCACTTCCCTGGCTCTCGAAATCACCGAGAACATCTTCTCGCGCCCACACCACAGGCAGATCGAACAGGAACTCGACACCCTTCACCGGAAAGGGATCCAGATTTCCCTCGATGATTTCGGGACGGGATTTGCGTCCCTGACGCATCTCAAGACCATCACGTTCGATGCGGTGAAGATCAACCGGGCCTTCGTGGCCGGTCTGGAACGTCATGGAACGGATGCCGCGATCATCAGGGGTGTGATCGATATCGTCCACAGCCTCGGGCGCAAGGTCGTGGCCGAGGGGATCGGAAACGCCACGCAGGTCCGCGCGCTTCTGGGAATGGAATGCGATTTCGTGCAGGGAGATTTTCTGTGCGAGGCCGTGCCGGTCATGGACATCCCGGCCGCCCTTGAAAAGATCCGTTACCAGGCGCTTCTGCCCCCGGTAACCGGATCAGCCTGACGGATCGTCCGACCCGTCAGGAACCAGCGTCAGAAACGCTGGTCAATACCGGTGAGGATCGTCCGGCGCAGACCATACTGCGGCGCACCCACACCGATGCCGCTGCCGTCACGCAGCAGATAGGTCCGGTCGAACAGGTTGGTCACGTCCAGACGCAGCTGCGTGCGCTTGAGGAACGGCACCTGGAACAGATCCTTGAAGGACTGGACCAGCGACAGGTTGAACGTCGCATACTGAGGCACGGAATCCCCGTTCGGCGTCGCGCCATCGGCCCGCAGACCGCTGCCATAGACCATCGTGGCGGACAGGCGCAGCGGATGGCCGGTTTTGTGGAAGAACGAGTAACTTGCCCCGGCAGACGCGGTCCAGCGCTGGTCATGATCCAGATGGATCCAGTGCTTGGCGGTATAAGCCAGATCATCCGGATCAAAGTTCCACTGGGCCGTGACGATGTCCTTGCCGATGGCACGCGACCAGGAGAAATTGCCGTACACGCTGAAGGCGCCACGGGTGTAGTCAGTGGCGAACTCGTAGCCATTGACCTGCCCGCGACGGTAGTTGAACGCCGATAGGATGACCGGGGAGCCGAACTGCCCTTCATCAATCATGTTCTTGGCGAGCTTCACATACGCATCGAAGGACGCATGCCAGCCCGGCAGGATCGTCTGTGAGAAGCCGGCGTCGAAGTAATGATCACGCTCGGCCTTCACGTTGCTGTTCAGGAACGTCCCAGGAGCCGCTGACGTATTGGCGAACTTGTTGAGCGACGTACCACCCACGAGTTCGAACGGCGGCGGCGTGAAGTAACGCGAATATCCCGCATGGAACGTGCCACCGTGCCAGGGCTTGTAGACAATGTTCAGGCGCGGGCTGACCTGCTTGGCATGGGTATATTCATCCACACCGTCAAACCGCAGACCGTAATTGATGGTCAGGTTCTTCAGCGGGCGCCACTCGTCCTGCGCATAGAGTCCGTACATCCAGCCCGTCCGGCCCGTGCCGTCATGGATGGTCAGCGGATTATCGGAATAGACCGCATTACCGTCAGCATCCTCGCCAGTCTGCGGATAGACCGTCGAGTCCGATTTGGAAACGTTTCGTTCCACATAGATCTGATATCCAAAACGGACGGTATGATCCTTCGCAGCCTGCCATGTGGCATCCGACTGCGTTCCCGTCGAGAAGACCGACCGCGCCGCACGCTGGGCAATGCCGTTATAGACCAGATCACCCAGCGGATCGGGTGAGTACCGCAGCGAGCTGTAACGCATGACGGCGGATGTCTGGAAGCTCAGCTTGCCCATGTCCTTCTGCAGGGACAGGATACCGAAATCCGTGATTTCCTTCTGATGCTCGGTCAGGCTCGAGCTGTCGCCATTGCCATAAAGCTGCTGGGACAGGTCACTGCCGGTGAAGGACGGATTGGCAAACTGGCGCTGCTGTCCCGGATTGTTCGGAAGCTGGTACTCGGCATTGGACACGCCGGCCGTAAAGCTGATCCGCGTGTTCTCGTCCACCGTGTAACGGGCATGACCGAGGAAGTGATACTGGTTTGTCAGATCGTGCAGGGCATTGAAACTCGACGTCGTATTTTCGATGCCGACACGGTTGTGAACGAAATCCCCCGTGGCAAACCAGTCCCACTTGCCGTGATGGCCACCAAACTGCGCGGACGGAAAGAAATAGTCGCGCGCACCGCCATAGATCGAGACATCACCACCGGCGTCCGAATAGCCATTCTTGGTGTTGATATCGATCACACCGGCCTGAAGGAAGCCGTACTCACTGGGCAGCGCGCCGGTCGTCAGCGACATCGAATGGGCAAAGCGCGTCATGAGCGTCTGCCCGAACACGCTCATGCCTTCGGGAAGTTCTACGCCGTCCAGACGGAACTGCACTTCGTTATGATCACCACGGATATGGATCTGCCCGTAGCTGTCCTGCGCCACACCCGGGGCCTGCAGCAGCAGCGTGTTCAGACCTGCATTGTCGCCGCCGGGATTCGTCTCGATGGCCTGCCGCGAGAAATTGTAGGTCGTCGCGCCCGTCGAAGGCTGAAGGGCAGCCCGGGCGCGCTCGAGATGGGCGTTGACGGTAATGTCATCTTCGCCCGTGCGACTGCTCTCCGTCGTTGTCGTACCATGCTGGTCGTCGGCATGACCGAAGCTGGCGCGGGCGGTCGTGGCCTCATCGTCCGTCTGGGTTTCAGCGGTGGCCGCAGCTGCCTGGGAAGACGTTACGGACGGAGTCACCGACTGGGCAAACGCGGAATCCGCAAGGGCGGTAGTGCAGCCCAGAAGCAGAAGAAAGGAACGGGCAGACACGATAGACGGCATGAAGCCTCCGGACAGGGGGATACGGCAGAGACGAAAGATTGTCAGAGCGGAATGCTTATTATGTTATATCATAACAGTTCAAGCAAAATCTGCGCCCCTGTGCGCCATTGTGCATAGAGCGTTGGCTGTGTTGCATGAGTACAATATAAGCACGGTGATTTTTCGGGCTTTGCTGTCCTTTTTCAGGCAGGCTGCCCCCTCGCAAAGCCCCCTCTTCAGGAGAACCGCCCTTTCCATGACGCTTCGCAAGGCCCTTCTCCTGAGCGCCAGTCTTAGCGCCGGCTTCCTTGGCCCGTCCCTCGCCCTTGCGGCCCCGTCGGAGAAGGCGAAGCCTCTGGAAGGCAAGGCCGGAGCGTCCCCTCACGCCAGCGCCCATCATCCGGCCGCAAAGGCAGCGCCTCGCAAGACCGCACCGCAGTCCATCCAGGCCCGTGACACCGAGACAATTGCCGTCACCGCGCGCCGGACGGACTTCGCCTTTGCAGCAGCCCAGCACAGCCCGGACGCCGACACGCGCCTGACCGCAGACCGCCTGATCCAGCGCGGTGTCGTCACCCTGCGCGATCTGGAGCGCGTGGCGCCCAACCTAACGATCCAGTCCATCAACGGCACGGCCTCGACCAATTTCTATCTGCGTGGCGTCGGCTTCAACGACTTCACCATGAACAACATCCCCACTGTCATGACCTATTTCGATGACGTGCCCTTCGCGTTATCGACCATGTCGAGCGGCCTGATGTTCGATCTGGCGGACGCGACCGTTACCCCGGGCCCGGTTGGCACCACGCATGGGCAATCCGATACGGGCGGCGAAGTCCGCCTCCGCACGGCCGACCCGACCAGCACCCTGCATTACGGCGCCAGTCAGGACATCGCTTCCTACGCCCGCAGCCGCAGCGAGGCCTATATTTCAGGCCCGATCGCCAAAGGGCTGGATTTCCGCCTTGCCGGACAAATCCGGCAGGGGGGAGGCTGGCAGACCGATCCGCAGAACGGCGCCCATCTCGGAGACGCGGATTCCTACGCCCTGCGCGGCAAGCTGCGCTGGCATTCGGATGACAACCGCACCACGATCCTGCTCTCCGGCCATTTCGTGCAGGACAACAGCCAGGTCGTGACAAGCCAGGCTGTCTACCGCCTGATCGGCACGACCGGCCTGCCCAGGCTTGGCCAGACACAGGCCGAATGGTCCGTCCGCCCGCAATTTGCCAACCTGATCGGACGCCCGGAAAGTCTCAAGCCCAGCGAACACAACCAGTTCTGGGGCTGGGACCTGCATATGGACCATGATTTCGGGTTCGCGAAACTTACCTCCGTCTCCGCCTTCGAGACCGAACGGCAGGGCGAATATACCGATCAGGACGGCACGTCCCGCTCCGAAGCAGACACCTATCGCACCATCAGCGCCAATGCCTTCACGCAGGAACTGCGCCTGAGCTCCAGCAATCCTGACAGCCGCCTGCAATGGGTGATCGGCGCGTTCTACCAGCGCAGCCGCATGAAACAGCGCTTCTTCTTCGATTACACCGACTATGCGGCCCGCGGTTACATGATGGCCACGTCCTTTTCCATGAACCAGGAGAGCACGTCCGAATTCGGCCATATCAGCTACCGCCTGCCCCATAACGTGACGTTGTTCGCGGGCCTGCTACACGAAATCGACGATCGCAGCCTGCCCGGCCTCACGTCGGAAATCTTCGGCGGCAAAACAACGACCTTTCAGGGTGAAAGCACCGCTTCGGCCCAGTTCGCCGGACAGGTCGGCGTCTCATGGCAAGCCACGAAAAGCACCCTCGTCTATTACAAGATGAGCAAAGGCTTCAAACCCGGCGGCTTCAGCGCCAACAACACCCAGATCCAGGCCCAGCTCGACCCGTTCGGCCCCGAGACGGTGCTGACCTACGAACTCGGCTTCAAGAGCGATCCGATCCCCAACGTCCTGCGCCTCAACGGGGCCGCTTTCTATAATGACTTCCATAACCAGCAGGTCGTGGGCACGGTGCTGATCCCGAATTACGGCCCGCTGAGCGAGATCACGAACGTCCCCAAATCCGAGAGCTGGGGCTTCGAGGGCACGATCGAACTGCACCCGGTGCGCCATGTCTTCGTAACGCAGAATATCGGCTGGCAGCGCGGCAATTATCAGGACTTCCTGAACGTCAATCGTGCTGCGACCAACGCCGCCTATGCCAAGACGGGCGTCTGGCAGGCCGTGAACAGCAATTTCGCGGGCGTGGATAATGGTCAGCCCAAGCTGACCCTCAACGGTCAGGCCGAATGGCGGCAGGCGCTGACGCCGGGGCTGGGTTTCGATATCGGGCCGGACTGGTCGTATCGCGGCAGTCAGGCCATCGCGGTCGGCGGCACCGGCTTCTATCGCCTGCCGCCCTATTTCCTGCTCGGCGCCCATGCGACCCTGCGTCCCTCATCGGGGAAGTGGGAAGCTACGGTTTATGCGTCCAACCTGCTCAACCGCAGCTTTTTCGAAAGCGGCGGCATGGCGACGACAACCTATTTTTACATCCCCGGACCGCCCCGTTTCATCGGCGGCCGCGTGTCGTACGGCTTCTGATCGGCGTAACGATCAGCCGGAAATCAGGCTGTGTGCCAGAGACCGGATTTCCTGCAGGGTGCTCTCCGCATCCATGGGCTCACGCCCCAGAAGATTCATGGCGCGGAAATGGATCGTGCTGAGCAGCATATCCAGGACCGTGTCGGGATGCTGGCAGAAAACCTTTTCGCCGCGCTGGCTTGCGCGCTCAAGAAAAAGCGTCATCTGCGCGCGCGCCGGCACCACGCTCACCTCCCACAGGACCTGACCGAATTCCGGATCATGCACAGCCTCACCCAGCAGGGTTCCGTAAGTGCGGCCCAGAGGAGTAGCCAGAAACCGGATGCGTGCCGCGATGAGTTCATCCACATCCCCGGCGAAGCTGCCCGTATCGATCTGCGGGGTCAGATCGTCACGCCACAGACGCATCGCATCGAAGAACATGGCCTGTTTCGTCGGCCAGCGGCGATAAACCGTCGCGGTCGACACCCCGGCGGCCTTGGCAACACGGCTGATGGTGAGGCCCTGATAGCCCTCGTCCACCAGAACCTGCGCGATCGCCGCAAGAATATTGTCCTTGAGCCTCAGATTAACCGGCCGGCCTGGTGCCCGGGCGGCGGTCCGGTCCCGAACGGGAACATGGACGTTCTTTAGCGGTAAAGTATGCGGCACTATGGTCTGTGACATGGTCGTTCCCCTCTTTGGCCATTTCACCGGCTGGTATCATCCTGAATGAACGCAGCTAGTCAGATATGGACCCGCCGTTACAAGACGCATTTACGTTTGTTTGGTGACAAAATATGTCACCTTTTGTCAGGGGATCACGTGAGCCGTCTGAAGGGCAGCCCTTTTCGCCTGAACCGTAGCCGCATCCATCGGCGCGGCCCTGACAGCGGCCACATCCTGAGCGGAAATCCCCGCGGGCGCCGCACTGTTACCCAGAGTGCCCACATAGGTCAGGACGGCTGCGATATCCTCGTCCGACAGCGCCCTGAATGAGGGCATGAATCCCTTGTAGGACTGTCCGTCCACCGTGATCGGACCATGCAGCCCGTTCACCAGAACCGCCGCCAGATACGCTTTCCCATCCGGATTGCCCGCAATCTGCCCGACCCGTCCCGCAAGTGGGGGAAAAGTCCCCGGACGCCCCGCGCCCGCAGGTCCATGACACATCGCGCATTTTCCCCGATACAGCGCTGCTCCGTCCGCCGCCATGGCCCTGGACGCCACGCCTGGGGACACCAGCAACGGCGTCATTCCCAGAAAAGCCGCAAGCATGATCCTGAAGCGGGATTTCGTTGTCATGTCCGGGTCCTTTCGAGGGGCGCGTCGTTACATCAGTTCAGAAAAACACTAACTCCCAAACGCCCCGAAAGCTACCGCCGCCGCCTTTCTCGAAAGCGCAAAGACGCCTATCCTGCCAACATCTTTCCTGCCGGGTGTCCGGCGCAGTCGGCAGAGGTTCCGCATGACCCACAGCGAGACACCCCCGTCCCCGGACGGCACCAGACGGCGGGATCTGCTGGCCACCGGGACCGTGATGCTCAGCTGTGCGGGGGCCTGCGCTCTGGCCGTACCCTTTGTCGAGAGCCTGAAAAACCCGGCGGCAACTCCCCTGTCCAACCGGCTGCTGGACGTGGATCTGTCCTCCCTGACACCCGGGCAGGCCATGACCGTGCAGTGGCGGGACTGGCCTGTTTTCATCCAGCGCCGCACCCCTCAGATGCTGGCCGCCCTTCAGGCTCCGGATCATCTGGCTACCCTGCGGGACGCGGACTCGAAAGTCCTTCAGCAGCCAAAGGACGCGACGAACTGGCACCGTTCGGTCCGCCCGGAATATGGCGTACTCATCGGGGTCTGTACCCATCTTGGCTGCGTGCCCTCTTTCGAAAAACCCGGCTCCACGCCAGAAGCGAAAGGGGGATATTTCTGCCCCTGCCACGGATCACACTTCGACGCTGCGGGGCGTGTTGCACGCCGCGCGCCCGCGCCCTGCAATCTGCCGGTCCCGCCCGTGACGTTCCTTTCCGACACGAAACTCCGCATCGGCCACAGCGCGGGTGATCCGGGCTTCAGCATGTCCGACATCCAGCAGATCTGAAGACCGGCCCGCATGACTTCGCCCCTGAAAACGCCCGACACAGATCCGCGCGGCTGGCTCGAACGCCGCTTGCCGGTCATGAGCCTGCTACGCCGCCAGTACGTTGCCTTCCCGATGCCCCGCAATCTCAATGCGTTGTGGAGCTTCGGCGCATTCCTGATCGTCACGATGGCTTTCATGATCGCCAGCGGCCTGTTCCTCGCGATCAACTACACTCCCGACATCACGCAGGCCTTTGCCAGCGTCGAGACCATCGACCGGCAGATCCCCTCAGGCTGGTTCATTCGCAGCCTGCATATGGGCGGCGTGACGATGCTGTTCGCCTGCCTTTACATCCATCTCGGCCGCAGCCTGTGGTACGGCTCCTACAAGGCCCCGCGCGAACTGCTCTGGCTGACCGGGCTTGGACTGATGCTGATGGTGATGGTGACGGCCTTTGCCGGTTACGTCCTGCCTTGGGGGCAGATGTCCTACTGGGGGGCCACGGTGATCCTGAACGCGGTCCATGCCATTCCCCTGATCGGGCAGCCGCTGTCCGAACTCCTGCTGGGCGGGGACACTTTGGGAAACGTGGCGCTGCATCGCCTTTTCGTGCTGCATTTCACGATGGCTTTCGCGATCCTCGGCGTCATCGCCCTGCATGTCGCGGCGCTGCATGTCGTGAAATCGAACAATCCCTCGGGCATCGACCCCGTCAGCCCGAGCCAGACCCTGCCGTTCCACCCCTATTACACCAGCCGGGACGGCTTCGCGCTCTGCCTGTTCCTGATGGTCTATGCCGGGCTGGTCTTTTTCCTGCCCGATCTTCTCACGCTGGCCGACAACTACGTTCAGGCCAACCCGCTCGTCACACCGCGCGACATCCGGCCGGAATGGTATTTCGCACCCTTCTACGCGATCCTCCGTGCAGTACCCTCACGCCTCGGCGGTCTTCTCCTCGCCTCGGGGAGCCTCGCCGTCCTGTTCGTGCTGCCCTGGCTGGACCGCTCCGCCATCCGCCCCGCAACACGGCGACCGATGGTGCGCCTGTCGTTGCCACTAGCCTTCGCGGCCTTCATCTTACTCGGCATTGCCGGAATGCATGCGCCCACCCCGGCATGGCTGCTCGCCAGCCGCGTGGCGATGGCCTGGTGGTTCATCCATTTCCTGCTCGTCATGCCGCTGGCCTCCGAACGGGAGATGTCGTCATGACACGCTGGACCCGGAACCTCATACTCGCCGCCAGCCTGACAGCCCTGCCCGCCTGCGCGAGCACGCCCGCCCAGCGCGGCCTGATGGTTTTCCAGCAGGTCTGCAGCGCCTGCCACGGCATGGAACACGTCACGTATGGCGATATGAGCAGCCTCGGCCTCTCGCCGGATGAGATCCGCAAATGGGCCGCCGACCAGCAGATGCCCAATGGCACGGACGATAATGGCGATCCGAAAACCCGCCCCGCCACAGCCACCGATCCCATCCTGTCGCCTTACCCCAACGAGGCCATGGGGCGCCTCGCCAATCACGGACTGCTCCCGCCCGATCTCTCCCGGCTGGCCCTGACGCTGCCCGGGGGCGCCGAAGAAATCCGGCAGATCCTGCTCTCTTATGCTCCCACACCTGCAGGCGTGACGCTCGACGAGGGCCGCTATTACAACACCGCCCTGAAATGGAAGCATATCGGCATGCCGCCGCCCCTTCAGGACGGCATGCTCACCTATCCCGACGGCACGCCTGCGACCTCCGCACAGATGGCCAGCGACGTCTCGGCCTTTCTCGACGGGGTCGCCCATCCCCATCAGGCCGAGCGCCGACGGACCGGCATCTATGTTCTGGCCTATCTCGCCCTGATGGCGCTCCTGACCTTCCTGCTGCAACGCCGCATCTGGAAAGGGCGCCCCTAACCGCGCCGTCCTGAACTACATCCGTTCAGCATGATCCATGCGATGCGCGGCCCGATAGCTCAGCGGCATGACGGCCAGTCCCTGAACCGTCTCGATCACATCCAGTTCGGCATTACCCAGAAGCCGGATCAGAGCCTCGCGCGGCGTATAAACTCCGGCGACGGCAATGCTGTTCCCGCCGCGCAGAAGCCCTTCATCCATCAGCACGGGGCATTTCGTCTTGCGCGACAGTTCTGCCACGGCGGCGGCAAGCGTCTTCGTTTCGATCTGAAGCATCGCCCGCTGAACCGGGCAGATGTCCCGCGTCCGCGTCACGCTCTCTGCCGCAGCCGGCCCGTTCAGCAACAGGACGCAGACCATGGCCCCCGCGCCCAGCCTCTTGCAAAAAGAGGCGATAAGCGCGCGAAACATCGCATTCCTTTCTGGGTACGGACGGTCTGGCATGTCCGTGGCTCTCCGCTGGGCACGCCCGCCCTGGACCACAATACGGACAGGCATCGTCCCCTGACACAACGCCGCAGCCCGCAGGAAAGCACGCCCCTCCCGTTCTTTTGAACGCGGGGCTTATGTAAGGTACGAAAAATTCGGCGGGAAACCTGGAACGGAAGCCCTAGAACGTCGGCGGCGTACAGGCGCTGATGATCTCGCAGCCCTCGGAACTGAGACAGCGGAAGCGATGTGGCTGGCGGCTGTCGAAATGATAGGCGTCGCCCGGGCCTAGGATCTCGCGCCTGTCTCCCACCGTGATTTCCACCTGCCCGTGCAGGACGAACCCGCCCTCTTCACCCTCATGGGCATAGACCGCAGCCCCGGTATCCGCACCGGACGCATAGGTCTCGCGCAGGATCTGAAGGCTCCGGCCAAACAGAGGGGCCCCCACCTGCCGGAAGATCACACCACCCTGCTCGAACGTCATCAGTTCGTCCGCCCGGTAAAAGGTCTTTTCCCCTCCCTCCGGAGCAAGGCTGAAAAACTCCCCGAGCGTGACGGGAATGCCGTCCAGAATACGCTTGAGCGTCCCAACGGACGGGTTCATGTCGCCTGATTCGATGAGGGAAATCGTGGAATTGGTCACACCGGTCCGCTTGGCCAGTTCGCGCTGGGACAGGTTCCGTGCCGTCCGCACAAATCGCAGGCGTGCTCCCAGATCCATCCCTTTGTATCCTCCCCGGCCTCTTGCGTGTCACCAGTATGTCATATCGAAACAGAAAGGAAACCTTGAAAATAGGAATACCGGGGGGTGGTACAATTTTTCTGCGCCGCCCAGGGGAGAAAGCGCCCTGCATCCGGGAACGTCTGGCCCAAAAGGCCGTTCTGGAGTAAATACGCAGTCGGAGCAACGTGTTCTGCAAGACCCGAAGAACACGGAGACTTCCGAATATTCTGGTCACGGCTCCGAGAATCTGCGCAGGGACATCAGGAACAGGGTGGATTACAGATGCTGTACGCTTCGACGGGGTGCTTCACTCTCACGGTGATCATGGGCGTCTGGCTCGCCATTTTCGCGGCCCGGTACAAACGCCCCTTCAGCTTCCTCACGCCCGTGCATGTCGGTTCGGCTATTGTGGGCTCGGTCTTTCTGGTCATCGCCATCAGCAATGGCGACAGCCGCCTCATGCTGAATGTGGCGCTTGCCGTGGCCATCGCGGCCTTCGGTGTGCTGATGGCCTTCTTCCGCAGGCGTGGCGCCATGATCGCGCCGCTCTATATGTGTCACATCCTGCTGGCGGTGATGTTCTATTTCTCGATGGTCTGCTTCACGATCTTCCCGAATTTCGGCCTCGACTGACCGCTCTTAAAGGGCCGCAAGGCTCTTCCAGATCATATAGGCCGCGACCGTGAAGATGACGCAGGCAAAGAAGGTCGTCAGCGCCGCGCCGGAACCCGACAGACGCTTCGCCGCCCGGGTTCCAAGGAAACTGCCAACAATTCCCCCCGCCACGAACAGCGCGCCCATCACCCAGTCCACATAGCCCGAAAGCATATAGCTCAGCGCCGTACTCGCCCCCAGCGCCGCCACCGCCACAAGCGACGTCCCCACCGCATTGAGAATGGGCATCCGCGTGCAGGCAATAAGTGCGGGCACGATCAGAAACCCGCCGCCAATCCCGAAAAACCCGGACAGCACACCCGTCCCGGCCCCGGCCATCATGACGCGCGGCATGTTCTGGCGATTGCACGCCGCCCCCGCCTCACCCTTGTTGCGCCGCCCCCGCAACATGAGCACGCCCACCACGACCATCAGCAGCGCAAAACAGAGCAGCAGCTTCTGCCCGTTCACCGCCTTGCCGAACGCCGCCCCGATGAGCGCACCCACCACACCGCAGGGCGCGAAAATGGCCGCGCATTTCCATTTGACCGTCCCCGCCCGGGCATGGCTGACCAGTCCGGTCAGCGCGTTGACCGCCACGGCCATCGCACTCGTCCCGATTGCGACATGGGGATTTTTCACCCCCACCACATAGACCATCAGGGGAACGGCAAGGATGGAGCCGCCACCGCCGATCAAGCCCAGCGTGAACCCGATCAGGACACCGCAGGCCAGTTCAAGCGCAATCTGCACAACCGGTTCAGTCGCCCTTCTTCACGTTCAGCGGCTTTGGCGCAACCATGAGTTCGCGCCCCTTGAGCATCCCGTCCCAGTACATCAGCGGCATGACATATTTCTTGAGCCACCAGGCCAGACGCGTCGGCTTCTGCCCGTTGAGCAGCCATTTCGGCAGCGTCGGCGCCAGCTTGCCGCCATAGCGGAACTCGGCCAGCACGATCCGCCCGTTTTCCACCGTCAGCGGGCAGGCGCCATAGCCTTCATATTCCGAAACCGGAGCCTGATGCTTCAGGAACGCCAGCACATTGGTCGCCACCACAGGCGCCTGCACGCGGACCGCAGCAGCCGTCTTGGCCGAAGACGTCCCGATCACGTCACCAATGGCAAACACATCCGGAAAACGCACATGCTGCAACGTCGCCGGATTGACCTCGACGAACCCGTCCGACCCCGCCAGCGCACTCTCACGGATCACCTGCGGCGCGCTCTGCGGCGGCACGACATGCAGCATGTCGAATTTGCGCTCGACCCGCTCCACACCGTCCCCAACCTTGCGCTCGAACACGGCGGTCCGGTTCGGACCATCCACTTCCACAAGCTTCGATCCGGTGTGCAGCCCGACGTGATAGCGCTTGATGTATTCCATCAGCGGCGGCACAAATTCCTTCACGCCAAACAGCCCCGGCGTGGCCGTGTCGAACTCGACCGAAATGCTGTCCAGCACACCACGGCGCTTCCAGGCGTCACAGGACAGATACACGGCCTTCTGCGGTGCACCGGCACATTTGATCGGCATGGGCGGCTGCGTGAAGATCGCCGTCCCGCTCTTGAGCTGCTGTACGAGCTGCCAAGTATAGGGCGCCAGATCGAAGCGGTAATTCGATGTCACGCCGTTCTTGCCCAGCGTTTCCGCCAGACCCGGAATGGCATCCCAGTTCAGCGTAATCCCCGTCGCCACGATCAGCGCATCGTAGGAGACAACAGACCCGTCCCCCAGAACCACCTCCCGCACATCCGGGCGGAACAGCTTCGCCGCCTGACGTACCCAGACGACATCCTTGGGCATGACGTCCGCTTCCTTGCGGCGCGTCTGGGCCGCCTGAAAAATGCCTCCGCCCACAAGCGTCCAGCCCGGCTGGTAGAAATGCTCGTTCGACGGCTCAACCACACCGATGGACAGATGACTGTTGCGCTTGAGCAGACTGCCCGCAACCGACAGACCACCTGCGCCCCCGCCAATAATCAGAACCTGAAAATGCGCCGCCCCCTTGCGCGGAGCCGCGGACGGCGCGGCAACACTCTCGATGCGCCCCCGCAGAGCGCTGACATCCACACCAACCTTGCCAGCCGCCGCAATGATCTCCGCAGCCGGACGCTTGCCTGCCTCGGCCAGAGCCCAGATCTGCGCCGCCCGTGTCCCGGAGCGGCAATAACCGACAACCGGTCCCGGAAGTGTGGCCAGAGCCGTCCGCGTCTGCGCGACCTGCGCCTCATCCGGCACTGTCCCGGCCTTCACGGGAATTGCGGCGAATGCCAGCCCCGCCTCTTTGGCTGCTTCTTCAATCACCGTCATTTCCGGCTGGTCCGGGGCTTCTCCGTCAGGACGGAAACACAGGATCGTGCGAAAACCCTCCGCCTTCAAATCCGCAATATCCTGCACGGCAATCTGGGGGGAAACGGCGTAGCTGTCGGTCAGATGACGGGTTGGCATGGGAACTCCAGAAACGGCTAAAATCTCGGGGAATAAGGTACAGGCTCGCCCAGGTCAGATGCGATTGACAGGGATCTTGATGTAGCTCACGCCATCAGCTTCGGGCTCGGGCAGATGCCCCCCGCGCATATTGACCTGCACGGACGGCATCAGCAGACGCGGCATCGCCAGCGTGGCATCGCGCTCCGTCCGCATTTTCACGAATTCCTCTTCGCTCACGCCGTCATGAACATGGATGTTGTAATCCCGCTCATGCCCGACGGTCGTCAGCCAGGCATACTCATCCCGGCCGGGCGCCTTGTAATCGTGGCACAGGAACAGACGCGTCTCGGCCGGAAGCGACAGCAGACGGCGGATGGAGCGAAACAGCTGACGCGGATCACCACCCGGAAAATCCGCCCGCGCCGTGCCGAAATCCGGCATGAAGATCGTATCGCCCACGAATGCCGCATTGCCGATCACGAAGGCCATGTCGGCCGGCGTATGGCCCGGAACATGCAGCACCGTCACAGGAAGGTCACCGATCCGGAACGTCTCGCCGTCGGTAAAGAGATGATCGAACTGCGATCCGTCCCGCGCAAACCGCGTCCCGGCATTGAAGATCTTGCCGAACACTGCCTGAACCCGCGTGATATCCGCGCCGATCCCGAGCTTTCCACCAATCTTTTCCTGCAGCCAGGGGGCGGCGGAGAGGTGATCGGCATGGGCATGCGTCTCAAGCTGCCAGTCGACGGTCAGGCCTTCGCGCTCCACGTAATCGACAATCGCCTGCGCCGATCCATGGGACGTGCGACCGGCGGCCGCGTCATAATCAAGCACAGAGTCGATGACGGCTGCGCGCTTCGTGACGGGACAATGGACAACGTGGCTCGCGGTATTCGTGGCTTCGTCGAAAAACGTACAGACAACGGGAGCGGGCGCCGTGCCTTCCTCGGTTCGCCGGATCTGCGCGGTTGCGGCCTGGACTGCTGCATCATGCATGGCGTTCACCTTCTGGCTGTGGAATGCCTTTACGACACTTTCATTAACTGTTAAGTTAATATTGTAAGTGTTGCATGTCAAGCGCCCTGATGCTTTTGGAACCGGATCATGAACGTATCCTCTTCTGCTGAATCCCCTCTTCCGCTCCTGCGCATTGGCGATCGGGCTCCGGATTTCAGCGCCCGGACCACGCATGGCGAATTCATCATGAGCGCCCTTCGCGGACACTGGGTGCTGCTTTTCGCCCACCCGGCCGACTTCACGCCGGTCTGCACCAGCGAGTTCATTGCCCTGGCCCGCAGCGCGGACGAATTCCAGAAGCGGGACTGCGCCCTGCTCGGCATCTCGGCAGACAGCCTCCCGGCTCATCTCGCTTGGGTCGAGGCCATCAAAACGCAGTTCGGGATCCAGATCCCCTTCCCCATCATCGAAGACCCGTCCCTCGCCGTCGCCCGCGCCTATGGCATGCTGGACTGCGCCGCACAGGACAGCGCCACCGTGCGCTCGGTTTTCGTGATCGACCCCACCGGCACCATCCGCGCCATCCTGAATTATCCGGCCACGGTCGGGCGCTCCGTCCCCGAGCTGCTGCGCCTGCTCTGCGCGCTTCAGGAAGTGGACCGCGCCGGCGCGCTGACACCTGAAAGCTGGCAGCCGGGACAGCGAACCGTCGCGCCGCCGCTCCAGACACAGGCGGCCGTGGAAAAGGCCGGTGCGAAATGGTTCTTCCAGCCCATGGCCCGGGAGCGTTCATGACCGTCCTGCTTCCCCTTGAGAAAAGCCGCGAACTGGCGGAATGGCTGCGCATCCTTGCCCAGCCCCAGCGCCTCATGATCCTCTCGGCCCTGCTCGACAGCACCCATGCCGTCAGCGAGATCGAAACCATGACCGGCATCGGACAACCCACGCTAAGCCAGCATCTGGGCGCGCTCAGACGCGCCGGATTGATCGAATCCCAGCGCGAATCCCGCGCCATTCATTACTGCTGGACCGACACGCCGGACGCCCGCCGCGCCCGTGCCCTGCTGATGAGCCTGCAACCCGGCGCACTTCCGCCAGAACTGCCCTCTCCCGTACCTGAAACCACACCCGGACCAGCAGCCTCAGCGCGTTTCGCCCGTATTCTTCACCCCTGACAGTCCTTAATCAGGAATTGTTTGGTCCTTATTGAAGACATTAAAGGAACTATAGTTGCGATAAAGTTATTCGGGACTGAAACCGCAAAAAGTCCCATACGCTTACCTGTAGGTAAGGAGAAAGAATATGATCCGTTATTTCATCGCTCTGACCGGCCTGACATTTGCACTGACGCAGGCCGCAGGCGCGGCCACCCGCGAAGAACAGAAGCAGGCCTGCCAGGGCGACGCCATCCGTCTGTGTACGCTGGCCATTCCCAACGAAGCCAAGATCACCGCCTGCATGAAAAAGAAGATCGACCAGCTTTCCCCGAAATGCCGTGCGATGTTCACCCCGGTGCCGCAGGCCAAGAAGGCACCCGCGCCGAAGCCCAAACAGGGCTGACCTCCGGACTGACCGGCACGGACGGCTTGTGGAGAGACCCGAGGGAGACCGTGGGCAAAGGCGAATAGGAAATTTTCAATTTTCGTAAATCCTCCCGCGCCCGTGACTGGTTTCTGCCCGGCAGAATGGGTATGGTGTTTTCAGTGATTTTTCGAAGAGCACTGACACCATACTGCGAGCGTCAGGATCTGACATGACGGGTCTGGTGTCGTTACTGGACAGACCATACCCATGACCAGACAGCATGACCGCCGCAAAGTAACCCTCAAGGATGTGGCAGCGCAGGTCGGCGTCTCCCATACAACAGTCTCAAACGCCTATATCCGTCCAGGCCAGCTCTCGGCTGCTTTGCGCGAGAGGATCCTCGCCGCCGCACAGGAGCTTGGTTACACCGGCCCCGATCCGGCCGCCAAGCAGCTCGCCACCGGCCGTGCCGGCGCGCTGGGCTTCCTCTTCAGCGAGGACCTGCCCTATGCCTTCACCGATCCCGCGATCCTCAGTGTCCTCAACGGCGTCGCCCGCTCCTGCGACGAGCTGGAAACCGACCTTGCGCTGATTTCCGCGGGCAGCAACCTGCGAAACCGCACGGCCCCCGTCTCGCTCGGCAACGCCGCCGTGGACGGTTACATCCTCTATTCCGTCGCCCCCGACAGCCGCTGTGTCATGATGGCCCAGCAGCGCAATGTCCCCCTCGTGGTGGTGGACCAGCCCCGTCTCAACGGCGTGCCCTATGTCGGGATCGACGATCGCGGCTCCGCCTACCGCGCTGCCAAGACGCTTCTCGATCTCGGGCACCGGCATTTCGGCATCCTGTCACTCAAGACGGCCCATGACGGCTATTTCGGTCCATTGACTGCCAAACGCCGCGCCAATATCGCCCACAGCACCATCGCCATGCGCCTTGAAGGCTATGTACGCGCGTTGCAGGAAGCCGGGATCGCTCCCGAAGACGTTCCGACCTGGGAAATTCCGATCAATTCCGAGGAGATGGGGGCCGAAGGCGTCCGCCATCTCCTCAACCGCGCCCAGTGCCCGACCGCCATTCTCGCGATGAGTGACCGCGTGGCCATCGGCGCCATGCAGACCATCCGCGGCCTAGGCCTGAACATCCCGCAGGATGTGTCGATCTTCGGCTTCGACGACATCCCCGAAGCCGCACGCGAGGATCTGAGCACGATCCGCCAGCCCCACGAACGCAAGGGCACGGAAGCCGTCCGCCTGCTGAGCGCCGCCACAGGCAGCGAAAACGTCATCCTCGACACAGAACTGGTGCTGCGCGGCAGTATCGGCCCCGCCGCCTGAGCTGCCCGTTCGGGAGACCTTCAGCCCCGGAGCGCTGCCGGCAGGTCCGCGAAAGCGTCGATCCGCAGATCCGGTCCCAGTGCGGCGCATTGCTGCGACGAGCCATGCCCGTAACTGGCCCAGCATGAGGCGATCCCGGCATTACGGGCGAACTGGAGGTCAGCCACGGTATCGCCTACCATCAGGAAAGCCGAGCGCGGCAGGTCGGGGAAGAGCGGAAGAACACGCTCTTCCATCACGCGCGGATCGGGCTTGTGCGGGAAGTTCGGCTCCGACGCCACAACACCGCTGAAAAATGGTTCCAGCCCAAACCGCGCCATGCTCGCATGAACTGTAGGCGCATGCTTGTTGCTGAGAATGGCGAGGGTTTTCCCCTGCTCCTTCAGGGCCGTGAGCGTCTCCACCACGCCGTCGAACAGGACCGTCTCTTCTTCATCGGCCGCCGGATAGAACGCCCGGTAATGCCGCACGAATGACGCGGCATCGCGCTCGTCACTGTCGGGGACGATCGCCTGGAACAGGGTCTGGAGCGTCCCGCCCCGTGTCAGTTCCTGTTTGAGGACATCCGCGGAAGGCGCTGTCACACCCACCGCATCGAAGGCCTCTTTCAGGCTGCGCAGAATGGCTGGCTGCGTCTCCGCCAGAGTGCCGTCATAGTCGAGGAGAAGGATCGGAAAACGTGTCATATCCCCTTTTCCCCCGCCCGACGCCGGAAATCCATCCCCCTGCACAACAACAGGCCGATGTCTTACTCCGCGCGCTCTGTCACACCCGTCAGGAGCGCCCGGATTCCCGGCAGGATCGCAATCAGCAATCCCCCCGGCGGCTGCGGGCTGTGTGCGGATGCCAGCATGCTGGCCGAGTTTTCAAAGGCCGCCTGCTGTTCCTGAAGCAGCCGGTTCGCATCCATCCGCCAGGCCGAACCGTCCCGTCCGTCCAGAACCCCGTGCCCCGCCCGCGACAGCAGAGCGACGGCATGCGACACCGGCACGACTGCCTCAAGCACCGGAATGCCCTTTGCGCTTGTCACAAACGCCGCATCATTGTCCGACCAGCGCTGCAGCATCTGCCGCAGAGGGGCGGCAAGCGCGTGCTCGCCCCGGACGTACCGCGCGGCCATCGCATTGAACCGCAGTGCCACGAACGCATCCGGGTCCGTCACCGCAACAGGCGCTGACAGCATCGCATCTCCGCTGGGCGCAGCAAGATGGTTGAGAGCATAGTTGCGGACGGGGACCGTCACTTCGGTCAGGATCTTCAGCGGTTCCGAATGTCCCGGCGCCATGGCCTCACGATGCTGCGTTGCCTGCAGTCCGGTCGCCTCAAGCTCCGCCATCACAAGCGGCAGGCGCCGTTCCAGATCGGGAATGTCGCGTACATCCTGCGCGGACCAGAACCGCTCGGCCAGCGCCGCCATCCGGGGCCACAGCCGCCCATCCAGCATCGGCTCGGACACCATTTCAGCCCAGAGCGTACCTTCCGCCCCCATGACCAGCGCCTTCTGCCCGTCGTCCAGCGGCGAAGCGTGCTCGTCGATCGTGAAGGGTATCGAAAATTCCGGATGTTTGGGCGGATATTTCGCCAGCTGCTCCGCCGTAATTCCCTCAGCCTTCGTATCGAACGGATCGATCGCATAATGCATGGCGGACGGACGCAGCAGATCCAGATAATACCCCGCCGACACCACAACCGGATGCCCGGCCTGCGTCGCCGTCCCGGTCCATTTCGAGGCCCGCCAAGGCTCGACGACGACGTTTTTCGGAATCGGCGCCTCGCTGACCTCATCCCAGCCCATCATAACATGACCCTGGGCGGAAACGATCTTCGCGACCTCTCCCGTAAAAGCCGCCTGAAGCGCAGCGGGCGTCTCAAAACCATGCGCCTTCATATAAGCCGCAATTGCCGGATTCTTCGTCCACTGGGAGGAAACAACCTCATCGCCCCCCGTATGCACATACCGGTCCGGAAAAAGCCCCCCCATCTCCCCGTACAGCACACGCACAAAGCGCAATGTCTGCGGATTGGTCGGGTCCAGCGCGGCATTGTTGAGGTTCAGACCCTTGGTGCCCACATCCGGCAGCGGCTGGGCCGCCAGTTCCGGATAGGCCTGAAGGATTGCCAGCGCATGGCCGGGCACGTCGATTTCCGGCACGACACGGATGCCGCGATCCGCCGCATAGGCCACAACCTCGCGGATCTGCGCCTGCGTGTAATACTGGCCGTGCGACGCCACGGTCTGAAGCTTCGGGAACATCCGGCTCTCGACGCGGAAGCCGGCTCCATCGCTCAGATGCCAGTGCAGGACGTTGAGCTTGACCAGTTCCATCGCATCGAGCTGGCGCTCGATGGTCTCGACCGTGTCGAAATGCCGCGACACGTCCATCAGCAGACCGCGCCAGGCAAACCGGGGCGCATCCTCAACATGCACCCGCTCGACCAGAGCCCCCTGCGGCGTCACCCGGACAAGCTGAAGCAGCGTCGCCAGACCGTGAATTACCCCCGCCGGCCCATCCGCCTCCAGCCGCGCGCCGGTAGCGGACGTCGTGAGCGCATAACGCTCCTTTTCGTCCACACTCAGATAGGCCCGGTCCTGCCCGGCCGAGAGATGCAGCACATAAGGCGCGCCCCGGCCCGCAGGTCCGGCGATCGCGGTCAGACGTGTCGTGAACCGCGCCACGGCCCGCAGCAGCAGAGGCGAGGGCCGCGTGTCCCATACGACCTGAATCCCGCCCCCGATCGACGCCACGCCATTGGAGACCGAAACAGTCTGCGGCACGGGCAGCAGGGTCTCTTCCGCCCGCGCAACACTCCCCAGCCCCCCGGCCAGCACACTTCCCGCAAGAAGCAGCCACGCCGCACGGGCAAACCTGCGGGGAGAACTCAGGCCGCAAGGCGAGGCGGTATGCGTCATACGGAGCTTTCCTTGGAAAATCGGAAGATCAGTGCGTATCGGTGGCGGGCGGCAGCGCATCGAGCATCCGCTGCGCATCATCAGCCGAGAGCGCAATGCCATAGAAATCATGATAGAAAGACCGGATCGACCGGATCATCGCCGGGACATCCACCTGCCCGGTCTGGACGATCTGCCGGGCCCAGATCACCTGGAGCATCAGCTCCGGCCCATAGCGGTCCCAGGGGAAAAGACCCGTCGGATTGCGATAGACCCGCCCCGACTGCACGGCCTTGAGCTTCGACCAGACGGGGTCCTGTTTCAGCGCTGCCGGATCACCGGCATTGGCGGCGATGATCAGAATATCCGGGTTCCAGGCCAGAACCTGCTCGATGGAGACGGGCTGTTTGTTGCCATGAATCCCGTCCGCCGCGTTCTGCCCGCCTGCACTGCGGATCCACTGGTCGATGATGCTGTCATCACCATCCACCCGCAGCGGCTTGAGGGACTCCACATGCAACACACGCGGTCCCTGCGGGTTGGTCGGGGCCTGCGAGACGACCTGAAGGAACGCCGAGCGATAGGCCTGCGCCCGCTTGGCGGCAATCGGCGTCTGAAGGAGGGTCGCGGTCCCGTCCACGCAGTCAAGCATGGCATCGAACCGGTCGAACCCTTCGGGCGCCACATTCAGCCCTGCCCGTGTCAGGGCTTCGGCGGAATGGCCCGAGTTGGTGACAAACACCAGATCGGGATGCAGCGCCAGCAGTTCTTCCGCATTCAGATTGCCCGGGTCCAGCGTCTCGGCCTTTGCCAGTTCCGGCACCAGGCGGAACATCCAGGGCAGCATCGCCGGACGCGCCACGGTGCCCACGATCCGGTCCTGCGCACCCAGCATGATGAGCGTCGCATTATGCGCGTACCAGCCTTCCACGATCCGCGCGGGCGGAGCGGCATGAGCCGCAGGGGCCGGCAGGGATATGGCCAGCGCCCCGCCCAGCAGGGCCACCGGGAGCGTCAGGACCGAAAACCGCTTCAAGAGTTGTGAGAGTGTCATGTCTCGTCCCTTCCATGATGGAAAAAGCGGTTTCCGGCATGGTCCGTCTGGGTCAGAGGCACACCGTAAAGCGCTGACATCCGTTGCGCCGTCACAACATCCTGTGGCGGCCCGTCCGCGTCAATCCGGCCGTGATCGAGGACCAGAACCCGGCTTGCGCGGACATACAGTTCTTCCGGCCGGTGCGAGGTGAGCATAACAAGCCGGCCTTCCCGCGCAAGATCCGCCAGCAGCGCCATCAGACGCAGCTGATACCCGTAATCCAGCCCGGTCATCGGCTCATCCAGCAGCAGGCCCTGCGCGTCCTGCGCAATGGCCCGCGCCAGCACGACCCGCTGGCGCTCCCCGCCGGAAAGCTCTGTCACCGGCCGATCCGCAAATCCCGCCAGCCCCATCCGCTCCAGCGCGGCATCAACGGCCAGCCGATCTTCCAAAGACAGCCGTCCCGTCAGCCCGGAATAAGGCACACGCCCCAGCTCGACCATCCGCCGCACCGTATAGGGAAAGGTCGCGACATGACTTTGCGGCACATAGGCCAGATGCCACGCAATGGCGGAGGCCGACCACTCCCGCAGAGAGCGCCCTTCCAGGAAAACATCCCCGACCGAAGGCGTCAGAAACCCCATCAGCAGCCGCAGCAGCGTACTCTTGCCCGCCCCGTTCAGCCCCAGCAGCCCGACCAGCTCGCCCTTCTCCAGCGAGAGATCGATGCCCTCCAGCACGGGAGCATTCCCCAGCGGCTGACGAAATCCCAGGTTCCGGCACGACAGCAGCGTCATGCCACCCCACTCCGCAGACGCCGCAGCACCAGCACGAAGGCCAGCGCCCCGAAAAGCTGCGTGACGATCCCGAGCGGAACCTCCCCCGTCGTCAGACTGCGCGCGCAGGTATCGGCCAGCACCAGCCCGGCCGCCCCCAGCAGTGCCGTCACCGGCATCATGCTCCGATGCTCCGCTCCGGCCAGAAGCCGCGCGACATGCGGCACCAGAAGCCCGATCCAGCCAATGATGCCCGCCATCGAAATCGTCATCGCACAGGCCAGCGTCGCCAGAACGATCAGCGCCGGCCGCATAACCCGTACCGACACGCCCAGACTGCGCGCCTCGTCATCCCCGAGCGACAGCACATCAAGCACCGGCGCACACAGCACAAGCGCCACCGTCAGAACAATCAGCGGCCCCGACATCCAGGCCAGTTCCTGCCATCCGCTCGGCGCCAGACTGCCCAGAAGCCAGTTCACGATGGCCGGAAGCTGATCCATCGGATCGGCCAGATATTTCACTAAAGACAGCAACGCCGTGAAGATCGCATTTCCGATCAGCCCACCCAGCAGCAGCGTCAGAATCCCCCCGCCCGGCAGCGTCCTGCTGATCAGCAGTCCCGTCCCGACCGCCAGCAGACCGCCGCCGAACGCGCCCATCTGCACCATGACCGCAGAGCCGCCGCTGACGATACTGAGCGCCGCGCCAAACGCCGCCCCGCTCAGAACCCCGAGCAGATCGGGCGAGACCAGCGGATTGCGGAACACCGCCTGATATGTCGCGCCCCCGCAGGACAGCGCACTCCCAACCAGAAGCGCCGCCAGAATACGCGGCAGCCGCGCCTGCATGACGACAACCTGTGCCACGGGATCACTCGCGGAAGACAGATGCAGCAGAGACCCGAACACCCCCGCCACGCGCAGTGGCGACAGCGGATACCGCCCCAGGCAGAGCGCGCACAGAACGCTCAGCATGACACAGGCCAATGCGAGAGACCGGATCAGGGCAGGACGGGCGGAAATAGCGCTTCCTCTCGGCAGAACGGCCAATCTGCCGCCGGGAAATCATAAGCCAAGCCTTCCCGCATCACCAGAACCCCACCGAGGGATAGGCCAAGGGAGAAACCGAAGCCCGAACCACCCTCGGAACTGGCTCTGGAAGTCCGTCAGAAGCATAGGAGGTTTTTGACACTCGGTGTCAAAATATTCATCAGGAGGCATACTTGCTCCCGGAAACAATGTAACAGACTCTCGCGACCTACAGTCAATATCCTTCCCATATCCATGGAGAGTCCATCTCGGGGAATACTGCAATCAGGACCGAAAATATCCCGTATTAACGCTGAAACATCGCGAAACCTGTGTTATTTTCATGACAAAGGCCGCATTTATTTCCGGAAACACACCGTTTTGAGATAACGCAATCTTTCCTTTCACGGCTCCGTGCACTAGGTTGCACGCAACAGCCGCCTTTTGTGGCAAATGATTTCAAACCTGCCGGGACAGTTCAAGCATGCTCAAACGGATAGCTGCCGCCGTCATTGGCCTTGGCGCAGTGGGAGGCATCGGCTTTCTTGCCTATGCCTGGTACCCCGCCATTGCCCCGATTCCGCGGCCCGCCGCATCGTCATTCTCCGCAGACGCCATCAGCCGTGGCGAACTCGTGGCGAATGGCGGCTACTGTGCGGAATGTCATACCCGCGTGGATGGCAAGCCCGGCCCCGAACTGGCCGGCGACTTCAAGATGGCCACCCCCTTCGGTGACATCTTCTCGTCCAACATCACGCCTGATGAAGAATGGGGAATCGGCAACTGGTCGCTGGCCGCGTTCAAGCGCGCCATGAACAAGGGCATCGCCCGCGATGGCTCCCAACTCTATCCGGCTTTCCCGTTCGACCACTTCACGAAGGTCAGCGATCAGGACGTCTCGGACCTGTACGCCTATCTGATGACGCGCCCGGCCGTCCACATGAAGCCGCGTGACAACACGGTCCCCTTCCCGATCAACATCCGCCTGACGGGTCAGGGCTTCTGGAAGCTGCTGTTCTTCACACCGGGCCGCTACCAGAACGACCCGAAGCACGACGCACAGTGGAACCGCGGCGCCTATCTCGCCGAGGGCAACGAGCACTGTGGCGCCTGCCATACGCCGCGTAACCTTCTCGGCGCCGAGAAGATGAGCAATGTCTATGACGGTGCGGTCATCGACGGCTGGATCGCCCCGCCGCTGAACGAGCATAACCCGACGCCCGTCGTCTGGACCGAAGACGAGCTGTTCCAGTACCTGCGCTTTGGCGTGGCTCCGCTGCACGGTTCCGCCGCAGGCCCGATGTCGCCCGTTCCGCACCGCTTCCTCTCCAAGATCCCCGAGGAAGACGTGCATGCGATCGCACATTACTATGCGGACGTGGACAAGGCCGCCCAGCGCAGCGCTGGCGATCAGGCCGCGATCTCCCGCGCCATGCAGATGTCCGGCCGTGACCTGACGGGTCCGCAGCCGCTCGACGAAGACGCACGCCTCTATCAGGGAGCCTGTGGCGCCTGCCATTACAATTCCGGCCCGAACCCTGTTCTGGGTCGTCCGGAACTGGCCCTGAACAACGCGCTGTGGCTGGATGAGCCGAACAACCTCTATCAGGTCATGCTGCATGGCATCACCGCGGAGGAAGGTCAGGACCATATCTCGATGCCGAGCTTCTATTCCGGCCTGTCCGATCATGACATGGCCCGCATCGCCGCGTATCTGCGTCGCACACGCACCACGCTGCCCCCCTGGACGGATCTGGAGAAGAAGGCCGCCAGCGCGCGCGCCACGCTCGAAGCTCCGCCCGTCAACGCTTCGCACTGATCCGGGCAGGACTGGGAAAACAGGACATGACCACGAAATTTGAACTCAACGGACAGCCCGTTACGGTCGACGCCCCGGCAGACACCCCCCTGCTCTGGGTCATCCGTGACGACCTGAACCTGACCGGCACCAAGTTCGGCTGCGGCATCGGTGAATGCGGCGCCTGCACCGTCCATGTGGGCGGCCGCGCCACGCGTTCGTGCATCACGCCGCTTTCCGCCGTCGAAGGCGCCTCGATCACCACAATCGAAGGCCTCGACCCGGAAGGCAACCACGTCGTGCAGGTCGCCTGGCGTGACCAGCAGGTGCCGCAGTGCGGTTACTGCCAGTCCGGTCAGATCATGCAGGCCGCGAGCCTCCTGAAAGACTATCCGAACCCGACGGATGACCAGATCGATGGCGTGATGGGTGGCAGCCTCTGCCGCTGCATGACCTATATCCGCATCCGCAAGGCCATCAAGGAAGCTGCCTCAAGGCAGCAGGAAGGCGCCAACAATGGCTAAAATCGAACAGATTGCGAAAAAGAGCGACGCCACGCGCCTCTCCCGCCGCAACTTCCTGATGACGGCGACTGGCGCCGGGCTGATGTTCGGTTTCGCCCGCAAGGCCGGCGCCGCAACGACCCTACCCTCCGCCATGCCGCCGGAAGCCGCGTTCGAGCCCAATATCTGGTGCGCCATCGCCCCGGACGGTTCGATCAACGTCAACATCGTCCGCGCCGAAATGGGCCAGCATGTCGGCACCGCCCTCGCCCGCATCATCGCGGACGAAATGGACGCTGACTGGGACAAGATCAAGATCACGCAGGTCGACACCGCCCCGAAATGGGCCGGTAAATACGTCACCGGCGGTTCCTGGTCTGTCTGGGATACCTGGGACACATTCCGTCAGGCCGGTGCAGCCGCCCGCAGCGTGATGGTAACCGAGGGCGCGAAGCTCCTCGGCACCACGCCGGAACGCTGCACGGTCAGTGAAAGCGTCGTCTCCGCTGGTGGCAGGAGCGTCTCCTTCGGTGACATCGTTGCCCGTGCCAAGCCGACCCGGACCTTCACGCCGGACGAGATGGCCAAGCTGCCGCTCAAGCCGACGACCAACCGCCGCCTCATCAGCAAGCAGGTTCCGGCCCTCGACATTCCGGACAAGACGACCGGCAAGGCGATCTACGGCATCGACGTCAAGCTCGACGGCATGGTCTATGGCCGTCCGAAAATGCCGCCGACCCGCTACGCCGCCAAGGTCATCTCCGTGGATGACAGCGCCGCGAAGAAGATCCCGGGCTATGTGCGTTACGTCGTGCTCGACGATCCCTCCGGCATCGTTCCGGGCTGGGTCGTAGCCCTCGCCAAGACTTGCCCCGCCGCCATCCGCGCTGCCGACGCCCTGAAGGTCCAGTGGACTCCCGGCCCGACGATCAACGTCTCCGAGGCGGACATCATCGAGCACGGCCGCAAGCTGGCTGCTGATCCGAAGAACGGCACCCGCGTCTTCAACGACAAGGGCGTGGACGAAGCCCTGACCATCCACCCCGGTCAGGTTTTCGAGCGCAGCTATACCTGTGCCTCCGTCGCGCATTACCAGCTCGAACCAGTCAACGCCGTGGCCCGTCACATTGACGGCATGTGGGAAATCCACACCGGCAACCAGTGGCAGTCCCTGATCCTGCCGCAGCTCGCCAAGGCACTTCAGGTCCCTGAAGAGCAGGTCGTCATGCGCACCTATATGCTCGGCGGTGGCTTCGGACGTCGTCTGAACGGCGATTACTGCATCCCGGCCGCCCTTGCCTCCAAGGCCATCGGCGGCGCACCGGTCAAGCTGATCCTGACCCGCTCCGACGACATGGAACTGGACTCCATCCGCTCGCCGTCCATCCAGACGATCAAGGTCGCACTCGACAACGACCGCAAGAAGATCGTGGGCATGGATTATGTGGCGGTCGCAGGCTGGCCGACGCAGGTCATGGCTCCGGCCTTCCTCGCCACCGGCGAAGACGGCAAGAAATACGATCCGTTCGCCATTGCCGGTGCGGATCACTGGTACGAAACCGGGCCGACCCGCGTCCGCGCCATCAGCAACGATCTGGCTAACGCAACCTTCCGTCCTGGCTGGCTGCGCTCGGTCAGTGCGGGCTGGACGCCCTGGGCTCTGGAATGCTTCCTCGACGAGCTGGCTCATTCCACCAAGCAGGACCCGCTGGCGTTCCGCCTGTCCATGTTCACGGCTGAAGGCCGTAACGCCGGTCAGGCTCCGAACTCCGTGGGTGGCGCGAAGCGTCAGGCCGCCGTGCTCCAGCGTCTGGCCGACAAGATCGGTTACGCCAACAAGCAGCTCCCGGCCGATACCGGCATCGGCATCGCCACCAGCTTCGGCCAGGAACGCGGCATGCCGACGTGGACGGCCGGTGCGGCGCAGGTCCATGTCGACCGCAAGACGGGCATCATCACCTGCCAGAAGCTCTGGCTCGTGCTCGATGCCGGCACCATCGTCGATCCGGGCGGCGCGCTCGCCCAGACCGAAGGTGCGGCGCTCTGGGGCTTCAGCATGGCGATGTTCGAGGGCACCGAGATCGTCAATGGTACGATCAAGGACCGCAACCTCAACACCTACACCCCGCTGCGCATCCCCGATGTGCCGGACATCGACATCGAGTTCATCCAGAACACCGAAAAGCCCACGGGCCTTGGTGAGCCGGGTGTTACGGTCGTCGCTCCCGCCATTGGCAACGCGCTGTTCAACGCCGTCGGCGTCCGCCTGCGTCACATGCCGATGCGCCCCGCCGATGTCCGCCGCGAGCTGAAACAGCACACGAGCTGATCCAGTCTGGACATCATGAAACAAGGCCGCAGCTCCACACGGACCTGCGGCCTTTTTCATACATGGCGACAGGGCCGCACCTCATAATCAGGACGGGATAGGTCTTGCCAAAAACCCCAAAAGTCGTGAGAGACTGAGCCGTTCAGGAACCAGCAGGAGCCGGAACGACGATGCGCCGCCGGAAATAAGGACGAACTGTGAGCTGGTTTTACGAAGAACATGGCACCCGCAAGGGGCCTGTATCCGCAGACGGGATGAAAGCCCTCGTCACGGAAGGAATCATCGGGCATTCCACCCTATGCTGGACCGAAGATTTCGGCGGTGAATGGCACCCGGCTGGAAGCTGCGTGTTCTGGCCGCCCCAGCCCGAAGGCGTTCCCCCGGCCCTTCCCGCCAGCCTGATCTCCAACCGCTGGCTGTGGCTCAGCCTGATCGGCCCGTTCTTCGGCAGCATGGCGGTCGGAATCCTGGAAGGATTCGGTCTCGTTCCGGAGTTTGCGAGCAATATCGGATCCATGATCGTCAGTGTCGGGATTTTCTACTGCGCGCTGATCATGGACCGCCGCAGCCTGCTGGCGGCGGGCTTCCGTCCCGGTACGATCCTGTGGATCCTCCTGCCCCCGCTCTATTTCTGGCGCCGCATCCAGATCGTGGGACACGGCATGCTGCTCTTTTTCCTGTCGGTGCTGGTGTTCCTGTGCGAGTTCATTCCCGCCATCACCAACGGCTGGCACATCATGCCGGACGAAGGCCTCTCCAGCTACGTCTCCCGCCGCTACTACGAGCTGTAAGCTCTCAGCGAAACCGGCGGTAAAACGCTTCGACCTTGCTGGCCGCCACACCGATCCTGTAGCGCGACATGTCCCACTGGCGCGGCGTGGCCCCTTCCAGACGCCGCAGCCCTTCCATCAAAGCCCCCAGACTGTCCGGCGCTACCAGACAATCCGGCGCATCCGCCAGAATATCTTTCACACCACCGGCGGCCGTAGCGCAGACCGGCAATCCGGCTTCCATGGCCTCCAGCAGCACCAGCCCGAACGGCTCATGACGTGAGGGCACGATAAACGCATCGAACGCCGCCAGAAGATCGGGCATGTCCGTGCGATACCCGGTGAAGATGATGTCCGGCCGCCCCTGTGCAGCCTGTTGCAGTGCACCACGCTCCGGCCCGTCGCCCACCATAACGAGACGGGTCCCGGGCTTCAGCTCCGCCTGCTTCCAGGCCTGGATCAGAAGCCCGAAATTCTTTTCCTCAACCATCCGTCCCGCGGCGCCGATTACGACGCCCCCGTCCGGAATCCTCCACTCCCGCCGCATCCGCTCTCGCAGAGCCGCGCGCGCTTCACAGGTTGATGCCGGAGGCACCGTCCAGTTGGGGATCAGCGCTGAGGCGTCACGCTGTTTTGCCGGCAGGGCCTCCTGCTGCCAGGACGCGATGCAGACCAGCCCGTCATGCGCACCATAACTGCGGCCGCGATAGGAGGTGTGCAGCGTGGCCACAACCGGAACCGACCCCGCAAGCCCAGCCCGGCGCAGCCAGCTCGCCCGGGCGGAGGCACGGCCGAGATGAGTATGGACGATATCATGACGGCCGCTGCGCAGTTCGGAGGCCAGAGCGGGAAGATATCCTGCCACCCCGGCCCGCATGACCTTCACTTCGGGGCAGAGAAACCCGCTGATGTCTCCGCCCGTCAGCGGATCGACCGTATTGCGGTCCAGAAGGAGCGTGACGTCATGGGTCTGTGCCTGAATGGCGGAGAGTTCCGCAAGATGACGCTCCGTCCCCGCGAATTCCCGGGTCGAGAGGCAATGCAGAATTCTCAGTCGGGAAGTCACGCGCTTTTTCCTTGATGGGCGTAGCGAGGGAACCTGGCGTCAGGAGTTGATCCGGCCCCCGGTGCCCCAGACGCCCTCGATGATCGGGCCGCTGCGAGTAGACATGCGCTGATACGGCGGGCGCGGCTGGCAGGCCACGAGATAGAGGCCCACCGTGAACAGGAGCTGGGAAATCGTGGTCATCTGGGTCAGCAGCCAGATGAAGCCCGGCGCCCCCATGCCCCGGAACAGCTGGTAGACCAGAAATGCCAGAGACAGCAGGCGCATGGCCCGCAGCAGCGGCCGCAGCGGATTGAGCATCCCGGGACGCACCAGCGGCGCCGAACGTTTCATGCCGAGGAAGAACGCCAGACTGATGCACCAGATCAGCGCGCTGTCGATCATATTGGCCAGACTGGCCCCGAACAGCAGCATCGGCAGCACGAGAGACAGTCCGTCCAGCATCAGCGCGCCGAGCTGGCAGCTCAGGCCAAGCTGTAGCGCCGTCAGACGCGCGGGAAGGCGATCCGCCACAGGCTGGAACAGCCGGTCGAGCAGCCAGTCATCCACATGGGCAATGCGTTCAGGTAAAGTCATCACACACACTTTATCCGGCCAGACGTCCCCCTGCACATAATTTTTTCTTCATCCGACCGTCAGATACAGCCCGATCAACACAGGCTACACATGCTGGACAGGGACCAGCACAACCGGTTTACTCTTTTGTGAAGATACATTTCTCCTCTGGAAAGTTCTGAACACATGTCCGCACTCTCCCGTCTGTCCCGCCTGTCCCTGCTGGCAGCCACCATGCTGGCGCCTCCGGTCCTTGCGGGCGCCCAGGCCGCACCGGCTACGGCCTCCACGACGAATGCGGCAGCAACGAGTGCCGCCCCCGCGACGGTCACGCGGGCGACCCTCTCCAACGGGCTGCGGGTCATCGTGGTGCGCGATACCCTCGCTCCGGTGGTGCAGACGATGCTGAACTATGAGACGGGCTCGGTGAACGCACCGAAAGGCTTTCCGGGTACGGCGCATGCGCTTGAGCACATGATGTTCAACGGCTCGCAGACCCTGTCGCGCGACCAGCTTTCCACCATCAGCGCGCAGCTCGGCAACAACGACAACGCCGACACGACGTCAGACGTCACCCAGTATTACTTCAAGGCCCCCGCCAGCGATCTCGACGTCCTGCTGCGGATCGAGGCCGGACGCATGCGCGGCCTGAACATCACCGAGGCCGAATGGGCGCATGAGAAAGGCGCGATCGAGCAGGAAGTCTCGCGCGATCTTTCCAGCCCGATCTATCGCTATCTCTCGCAGATCCGCGCCGCCCTTTATGCCGGAACGCCCTACGAGCAGGACGCCCTCGGCACCCGCCCATCCTTCGACGCCACGACCGCGCCCCTGCTGAAGAAGTTCTATGAGTCCTGGTACGCGCCCAACAATGCCGTGCTGGTCATCACCGGCGATGTGGACCCGCAGGATACGCTGAAGAAGGTTCAGGCCGCTTTCGGCACTATCCCCGCCTCCACCCTGCCGGAGCGTGGCACCGTCTCCCCCACCCCGGCCAAGGCCCAGAGCATCGCGCTCGACACCGACCTGCCGATCGGCCTCGTGACCATGGCATGGCGCATGCCCGGCCAGCGCGACCCCGACTACGCCGCAACCACCCTGCTCGCCGACGCCATCAGCAGCCAGCGCGCCGCCCTGTTCGATCTCGTGCCGTCGGGCAAGGCGCTGGATACCGGCTTCATGTATGACCCCGAAGCGCAGGCCGGTCTGGGCGTCGTGTATGCCGGCTTCCCCAAGGGTGCGAACCCGGACGCCCTGCGGACCAGTGTCGCCACTATTATGGAAAATTTCCGCACCCACGGCATCCCGGCCGAGCTGATCGAAGCCGCCCGCCGCAAGGAAATCGCCTCGCTTGAATTCAACGCCAACAGCATTTCCGGCCTCGCGGAAAGCTGGTCGCAGGCCGTTGCCATTCAGCACCTGAACGACCCGCAGGACATGCTGGCCGCCTTCCGCAACGTGACCAAGGAGCAGGTTGACGCTCTGGCGAAAAAGCTGCTCGACCCTGCCCACGCCATCACCGCCACCCTGACGCCGAGCCCCTCGGGCAAGCCGGTTGGGCAGAAAGGCTTTGGCGGCGCGGAATCCTTCAACACGCCGCCCTCCGGCAAGGTCGCCCTGCCCGACTGGGCACAGCAGGCCCTCGCCCGCCTGACCATCCCGGCCGCAGCCCCGCTCCCGGCCGCCTATACGCTGTCGAACGGCCTCCATCTTCTGGTCCAGCCCGAGCATGTCAGCCACACCGTCGAACTGATCGGCCGCATCCGCCAGAACGCGGACCTCGAACAGCCCGCCGGTCAGGAAGGCGTGGCGGATGTGACCGAGCAGATGTTCCTCTACGGCAGCAAGACGCATGACCGTCTGGCCCTCGCCCGCGCCCTCGACGACATCTCGGCGGACGAGGAAGCCGGCCTGTCCTTCTCGCTCAGCACCCTGACACCGAACTTCGAGAAGGGCCTCGCCCTGCTGGCCGATCATGAGCTGAACCCGGCCTTCCCGGAAAAGGCGTTCCGCATCACCCAGATGCAGGCCGCGCAGGCGCAGGCCGGCGAACTCCAGTCCCCCGGCTACCGCTTCGGCCGTGCCGCCCGCAAGGCGCTGGTCCCGCCGCAGGATCCCACCCTGCGTGAAGCGACTCCCGCCACAATCGGCAAGCTCACGCTTGCGGACGTGCAGGCCTATTACGCCCATGCCTACCGCCCGGACCTGACGACCATCGTCATCGTCGGTGACATCAGCCCCGAAGCCGCGAAAGCGGACGTGGAAAAGGCTTTTGGCGTCTGGAAGGCCGTGGGACCGAAGCCCGTCGTCGATCTGCCCACCGTCCCGCTGAGCCGCGCCTCGCAGGCTGTCGTCGCGGATCCGGGCCGCTCGCAGGATGAGGTCAAGCTCGTCGAGACCATCGGCATGAAGGTCACGGACCCCGACCGCCATGCTCTGGCCGTCGGCAATACGATCCTCGGAGATGGCTTCTCCTCGCGCCTGATGCAGGACCTGCGCGTGAAGACGGGCTATGTCTATGGTGCCGGAAGCGGCTTCACCTATTCCCGCACCCGCAGCGGCTTCGGCATCACCTTCGGCGCCGATCCGGACAAGGTCAGCAAGGCCCGTGCACTCGCCGTCAAGGATGTCGAGGACATGCGCAACACCCCCGTCTCGCAGGAGAGCCTCGATCTCGCCAAGGCGTCACTGCTGCGTAGCCAGCCCATGTCCCGCGCCAGCTTCAGCGCGCTGGCCGGAAGCTACCTGTCCCTGATCGCCCTGGACCTGCCGCTCGACAGCCCGGCCAAGGCCGCTCAGGCGATCTACGACATGAAGCCCGAGCAGGTGCAGGCCGCTTTCCGCAAATGGGTCCGCCCGACCGACCTGGCCCAGATCGTCATGGGCCCGCAGCCGAACTGATCTTTCCTTTCCGGCACAACAGCAAAAAGGCCACGGACTGCTCCGTGGCCTTTTTTCATGCTTAACGCCTGAGCCCGGACACAAAAAAGCCGGAGACACGCTCCGGCTTTTTCAGGTTCAGGCAGGAAAGAGCGTCAGGCCGGCCCTCAGCCGATCAGCCCCTCATCCTTGAGCACGCGCAGCGCATACTGGATGCGATGCTTGTACAGATGCTCGGCCTGCGTCCGCGCCTGGGCCTTGCGGGCCATCTTCACGCGCAGATCGTTGTTGTCGAGATACGTCGTCACCAGCCGCTCGAAATCCACGCGGTTGGAGAACACCGGGATCTCGTCGGCGGAGTAATAGCGGCGGATTTCATGCGTATCCTCGTGGAACACCTGGAACGCCCCGGCCAGAGCAGCCTCGAATGTCCGCGGTCCCGGCGTGGACGGCGCAATCACGAAGCGCTTGTTCTCGAAGCTCAGCGAACGGCCAAGATTCAGCACCAGCTTGGAGCGACGATACAGCTCCACAAGCTGGGACTTCTCGATCCGCGCATCGGAGAACCCGATCCCAAGCTCACCCCAGCCCGGACCAACGATCTTGATGTTCAGGTCCCGCAGAACAGGCAGCAGGTTGCGGACGATGTCCTTGCGGTTCGTGAACGCCACGCCGCAGAACAGGACGTCGATCGTCTTTTCGGAATCCGCTTCGATCTCGCCGTAATGCAGCTTGGGGCTGGCGGCCAGCGGCAGATGGAACACCCGTTCGCGCTGATAGAAATTATGTCCCCAGCGATCGCAGGAGAAGATCACGTCGAAATCATCGGCGATGCGATAGTTCGCGTCCTGCTCGTAGGGATCTTCCGTCGCCCAGAACACCGTCACCGCGCCGATCTTCTTCGCCTCGCGGCAGACCTCGCCGAAATACGTGCTTTCCGGAAGATAGGAGCCGATGGCGAATACGATCGTCGGCTTCAGGATCCGGATGGAACTGGCCGCGGCCGAAATATGGACGGCCGTGACGTTGTCCTCGCCAAAACAGTCCGCCCAGCCATCCATGATGGACTCACGGATCTGCGCATTGGCCTGGCTTTCATACCGGCCACCACTGCAGACAAGAACGCGCCCTGTCAGGCCACTCATCCCGCTGGCCGTCCCGCTGCTGGCGCTTCCGGCTTCCACGATCGTTTCATTCACTGCGTCCATAACCTTCCCTGCTCTCCCAAACTTTTCAAACCGGAGTTCCCCGGCACGTCATGCAATGCAGCCCTGAACAATCCCTGACAGCGCCTGCCGGAAATGGACCGGAGAACAGTCCCGCTCGACAGCCGCGAGCGCGCCAGCCCTCAGAGTCTCCCACAGTTCCGCGTCCTGATAAAGCCGCTCCACGGCAGCCGCGAACGCCTCGGGATCGTCCGACGGAGCCGCCAGGATCTCCGCACCATCCGTCCAGCCGACTTCTTCCTGAAGCAGCGTCGTCACGACCTGCGGCAGACCATAGGACGCCGCTTCATGAACCTTGAACGGAATCCCGCCCGCAAACCGCGTCGGCGCCACAAACACCCGGTGCCGGTCAAACAGTTCCCGCGGATCCCCCACAGGCCCCACGATTTCCACCCGGCTGTTCGTCGAAAAAACCGTCATATCCACATCCGGCCCCACATAACCGGCGATCGTGAAATGGACATCCGGCGGCAGAACCCTGTCCAGAATCGGCAGCACACTGTCCACAAACCAGACAAGACTGTCGTGGTTGGGCGCACCCTCGTCATGGATCGCGCCGAAAAAGAGGATGCTGTGCCGGGTCTCAAACGGTGCCGGCGTCGGCTGGGGCTGCAGTTCGTGCCCGAGCACCGAGACATTCTCATAGCCCGCACGACGCACCAGATCCGCGTCATGGGACGTCACCGCGATGATCTGCTGGCAGAACCGGGCACAGTCCAGTTCCTGCTGAAGCATGTCATCGAAGCTGATATCCGGCTCCGGCAGATCCAGAACCCGGATACGCTCCAGCGTGCGGGGCGTGGCGATCACTTCCGTGTCCAGGATCGGACCGGCAGAAGGCAGATAGCGGCTCGATTCATTGAGCAGGGGCAGGAGGCGCGCCAGATTATGCGTGCGACCGATCCAGACCAGATCGTAATATCCGACCCGCTCCTGAATGAAGTCGGCGAAACTGGACAGATCACGATCCACGATCAGCTCCACCGTCTCCGGAAAGTCCCCGAACAGGTCGATGGCCGTCTGATCCCTGGGCAGCACTGGGAAAACCGTGACCTGATATCCCAGCGCCGTCATCTCATGAATGATGTCATTCGAGCGGACATAGCCGGATCCCAGACGCCGCAGAGGCAGACGGTCCTCGATGAAAAGGACCCGTTTGCGCTGGCTGATCCGGTGTTCGCGCGCCAGAACGGCGTTGCGAATGTGAGCCGGCTGCTGATGACGCAGGAAATCCTGCTGCAGACGGGCAAATGTCTTGAGATTGCCCCGGATCAGGGCATGGGATCCGGCCGCACCGGAGCTTCCGAACTCCAGATGTTCGATGACCACGTCCGGATCATAGATAATG
Source organism: Gluconobacter sp. R75690 (assembly GCF_015244525.1). Classification (NCBI taxonomy): domain Bacteria; kingdom Pseudomonadati; phylum Pseudomonadota; class Alphaproteobacteria; order Acetobacterales; family Acetobacteraceae; genus Gluconobacter; species Gluconobacter sp. R75690. The sequence goes on from NZ_JABCQB010000003.1 coordinate 140,553, forward strand.
CGCATTCCCGCCTTGAGAATCCGCACGCATAGATCGGCATCCTCGAAATAGGCTGGCGTATACCGCGGATCATACCCGCCCAGACGGCGCAGCAATGTCGTACGGACCATCAGGAAAGCGGCCGAACAATAATCGACGTCCCGGACGAAATTGGCCGTCGTCAGGTTCGGATCATCCTCGCGCAGATAACCGTAAGTCGCACCGTCCCGCCAGATGATCGATCCGGCTTCCTGCAGGCGCATGTTCGTGCGGATCAGCTTGCCGCCCACTGCCCCGATCGCGGCCTCGGAGCGCAGACGCTTCAGCGCGTTGACGATGGCGTCGGGATACAGGCGGATATCGTTGTTCAGATACAGGACAAACGGCGCTTCCGCTTTTTCCAGCGCAAGATTACACGCCTGGAGGTACCCGATATTGTAGCGGTACCGCAGGATCGTGGCGCCCCGCACCATCCGCCCGATATGGCGGGTCTGGTCATGCGAGCCCGAGTCCACAAGTATGAGCTGGACGGCGCCGGCGTAGTTGGCGCGCAGCGAAGCCAGGGCCTGCGCTGTCAGGGCAATCCGGTCATAGACGACCATGAGGACGCTGACTTCAGGAACACCGTGAACCGTGAAGTCCAGCGGATGCCGGACCAGTGACGGCAGGATGGCCTCCGCTTCCCGCTCGAACAGTACCCGGGACTGTTCCTCGTGAATCTCGGACACAGCCGCAAGCGCCGCCATACGCCCCTCGCCCAGCCCCGTCCGGCCGGCGACAAGATGGGCGAAGGCGCTGTCATACAGGCGATTGCGCACGTCATTGCGGACCTGCGCCTGCGCCATGTGGGCGGCAAGATCCACGTTTTCCTGCGGCGCACGCCCTTCGAGCGCGCCGTAACGGACGAAATGATCGTAACCGTTGCGGAAATATCCATGTTCCAGCGACGGCACCATATCCGGATGGGCCTGCCGATAAAACTCTTCGGAGAAGAACTCCTGGGGATCGAAAAGACGCGGTGTTTCGTTAGTGAGGTAATGATGCAGGGCGCTCGAATAATGACCTGCGGCAATTTCCTGCCGGACCTCGGGATAGCGCGTCAGATACCAGACCGGGTCGAAATACCACGAGACGCGTCCGGCATCTGCAACATGGGCCGGCAGTCCGAGCCATGACCCGAACAGCCCGATCCGGCTGTCAAAACAGTCCGGAAATATCAGGGAAAGCTCGCGGCAGAGTTCATCATCGAAGAAATGATGTCCTCTGTAATAGTGGCTCTCTCCGATCTCAAGATAATGGTCGTAGCCGTTGCGAAAACCGTTCTCGCTCAGAAAACGCTGCGTGAGCTCCGGATAACGGCGGCGGTATCCCGGTTCGTCAAACAGCCAGTGCGGAGAATGGGTTCTGTATCCGGTTGCAGTATAATGCTCGAAACCCGACGCCCATTCTTCCCGGATCAGCCCCTGACGCACATCCTTGTGCGCGTCACGATACCAGATCTCATCAAAATACCGGTTCGGGGAATGTCCGTAACGCTGGCCCGTCTGAAGATAGAACGCATACGGATCGTCCTGTCCTTCTTCCCGCATCCAGTCCCGCACCTCGGGATAGCGCAGCAGATACCACTGCGTATCAAAGCGGGCCCACCGGGGCTCCCGCGTCTCGGATAACGGGGCTGAAACAGTTTCGGACATCAGGGCAAGCCTCCTGCTCGCAGGTCAGGAAACGATTTTTCCCGCGAGAAGACGTTCCCCGCGTTCGACGTTCTCGGTGTGCAGGTCGACATATTCCGCAGACAGGATCGCACCATTATCGAATGTCACGGCAATATTCGTCATCCTCGATCCGTAGAGGTCTCCCACGACGTTCACCAGAATGAAACGATAGACGCCATCAAGCGGGCGGGCATAGCCTTCGCGCGGCATGAACGTACCACAGAATCCGGCACAGATCGGTGCATCGCGATGCGCTGTCCCGACATCGGCACGGAGCACACGTTCCAGCGCGAAGAATACGATCTCATCACGGCTTTCCGAAACCAGCCCGCCATAGACCTGGCCGGCACGGGACAGATTGCGAAAGAACATCCACCCCCGGACTGCCAGAGGACCATCCGGAGTCAGCTCAGCGGGGGGATCGCCAGCCAGCCCCGTGAAATCATCGATGGAATAATCCAGTGCCCCGGACGTGTAAGGATGCATCTGGTGCTTGCCGACACCGGACAGCTTCACACCACGCATCAGACCGTCACTATGGGAGACACGGCGGAAGTCGGACAGGATAAGGTCGTTGGAAGGAGCAGAGCGGATGATCTTCCGGATCTGGCCACCTTCGACTTCGATCTGCATGGACGTCAGCTGGAACGCCCCCTGACCGTTGACCACGTTGATCAAACCGATGCGGAAACGTCCCTCACACCATTTCCCACGCAGCGCAACCTTACCGGAGAAGCCGGCACGACGCGGAGCATTGACGAAAAGCTCTGCGATATCCGCCCGGATCTCGCGCTGGCATTCCAGGAAGATCATGGCGCTGTCGGGGTCTTCGCCCAGCAGGACCGTGAACATCTGCCCCGCAGAACTGATTCCGGGAAGGATCATCCATCCGCGGATATGGAACTCGGGTGCTCCCGGGAAGGGCTTCTCTTCCACACCGGAGAAAACATGGTGACAGATGTCATCGATATAACATTCGGCACCCTGCACCGAGAACCAGTCTGAAACGGGGACCGGCATTTCCACGGACAGATCGCGCGCGGTCGGCGGATCGAAGATGTGCCGCGGCGGTGCCTGATGGCGCCAGGTGGGATGGGCCAGAAGATGAACCTGCCCGGCATCCAGACGAAGTTCCGACACACCCATTTCGCGACGCGGTGCCGTATCGTGATAGAGCGCCAGCAGTTCATCAGCATAGTCCCGGGCATGGGTCCAGAGCGCAGGCGTGATGTTCTGCATGATCTGACGCCGCAGGGGTTCGGACGAACGCAGCAGTTCCAGCCGCTCGAGCACCATGCTCGGGCGGCTGATGGGAACCTTGAAACCGTTGACGCCGTCTTCGACGCGATCTCCCAGAGCGCCCACATCGGTCACGATGGGGATGAGACCATTCTGCCAGGCCTCGGACAGGGAGATGCAGTAGGTCTCGGGCCAGATCGACAGGTTCAGCGCAACATCGGCCACCTTCAGCGCCTCGATGTCTCCCATCTCATAACGGCCGTAAATCTTGACATTCGGACGCGGAACCGCAGTCAGGACCGCTTCATATTCCGGATGCACATAGCCAAAGATATGGAAGACGAAATGGTCCGGATGAGCGATATCGATCAGGTTGAGGATCGTATCGGCACCCTTGGTCCGCAGGAAGTTCCCGACAATCGCAACACCGAGAGGGCGATCCCCTAGAGGCTCGTAGGGCTTCATCACGACCGGAACGGTGTTGTCCGGGCTGGGAATGCCCATCACAAGGCTGCGCTTGGTATCAAGCACCGGATAGATTTCGTGCGTCAGGTTCCGGGAATGGACTGTGCCAAACAGGATGGCATCGACGGAATGCAGCATCTTGGCCACGAAGGCACGACGGGTCTGCTCACCGCCATGATCCACATTTTCGGAGGCCTTGAGGGTAATATCGGCGGCCAGAACGGAGCGGACCTCGTCCTCGACGTAGCGGAGCTCGTGATTCAGCAGATTGTAACGGGCAGAAACCAGCCAGAAATCATGGGCGGAGAAAATCACGCCCGCGCCATTGGCCTTCGCAATGATCGGCAGCGACAGGGCGTGATGCCCCAGATGCTGGAAGTGAACGAGATCAATATTGTACTGGCTGATAACGCTGGAAAACGCCATTTCTTCCGGCGAATCACACATCGCGTCCTGCCAGCCCACTTCCGGCACGTCGAAGCGCTCCAGTTCATGGCCATTGGCCGTGGTCAGACGGCAGAAACCGCCACGACGCAACCAGTAGAAATATTCCACATCACGCGACAGAAGCGCGCACAGGCCCTGCTGATAGACTTCAACACCACCCCATGCCTGCTCGTGAATCGTGGAATGCGTGCACATCAGCACACGCAGACGCCGGCGACGACGCAGGGGCCCAAGAGCCTGGGTCCGGCGCCCGAAATCGGCCCCGGTAATATCGCGCATCTTTTCGAGACGGTGCTCGTACAGATGCTGCGATACGACGGATTTCTGCGCAGCCAGAGCCGCATTGCGACGTGCCCCCTTCTGCTGGAGCAGCCGGGCAATGGCATTGACGACCTGATTGGCATCCCGGGCAAGGGAAATACCATTCACCGTCTCGAAATGTTCAGCCGCCATGCTTTCCGGAGCTTCGACAACCTGTGCGGCACCCGCCAGCGCGAGTTCAAAAAAACGTGGGCCAGGGGCCGTAGCCTGGCTGACATCCCCGTGACTGGCATAGTCACGGAACATGGTCAGGGTGACGGCGCTGACATTCGCGAAATCAATGAAGGCTTCGTGGCTGATCGGGCGCTGGATGGCCAGCGCAGCCAGATCGGCCGGGAGAGGTGGCAGGAATTCGTTGGTCGGGCAGACGAGCTTGAGACGGGCATCGGGGAACGCCGCGATGACCTTGCGCAGGGTATGGACGCGATTAGGCCACATCGTACCGGCAAAGAAAATATCATATTCCAGCTCGGCTGCGGGAAGCACAGCGCGCTCGTGAATCGACGGACTCGCGGCCAGCGGAAGGTAGTGCCCCTTGCCGTGATAATATTCGGCACAGGACGGATCATTCGTGAAGACATAATCGAAGAGTTCGGCATTCTCGACATTGAAGTCCCGCATGAAGGGGTCTTCGAAAGTCCAGAGAATCATGGTCCTGAACGCAGGGCGCACACGACGGATCAGGGGCAGATTGATGCGCTGGGCATCCAGGCAGATCAGGACATCATGCTCACCTGATGCCGCGATACCAGCCAGGCTCATGTTGTCCGCAACAACAACATGCTCCTTGCCAAAGAGCGTCTGGGCTGCCCGCTGAACAGCAAGCGTCAGATAGGAATTGGGATTGTGGGTATAGTTTGTGTTGTAAATGACCGCCATCAATCTCTTGGGCTCGGATGCCCACTCCCATATTCAATATTGGCCAGTCGTCCGGATTCCAGCAGGGCATGCCCTTCCGTTCACGACATTTCCGTCTCAGCGCATTCTCTTGTGTAGCGGATGGCGCCGTTAAGAAAAAGCCCACTCGGAAAGAATGAATTTTCAATAAAAAAAGGGCCGCCGAAGCGACCCTTTTCATATCCGACCGGGAAAGGAAATCCTCTCCCGGTTCACCAAAGCGGGAGCTCAGGCGTCCGTGTTACGGCGGCGGATGGCGGCACCCAGGATATCACCCAAGGACGCGCCCGAGTCAGAAGACCCGTACTCGTTGATGGCCTGCTTGTCTTCCTCGACCTCACGGCCGCGGATCGTCAGGGCCAGCTTGCGGGACGCGCGATCAACGGAGACGACCTTGGCGTCAACCTTTTCACCGACTGCGAAACGCTCCGGACGCTGCTCGGCCTTGTCACGGGCCAGCTCGGCGCGACGGATGAAGCCGGTCAGAACGTCGTCGACCTTCACTTCGATGCCGTTGCTCTGAACAGCCGTCACGACGCAGGTGACGACAGCACCCTTCTGGACGCGGGACAGAGTGTCGGCTGCCGGATCTTCCTGAAGCTGCTTGATGCCCAGGGAGATGCGCTCCTTCTCGGGATCCACGTCGAGAACCTTGGCCTTGACGACCTGGCCCTTTTCGTAGTGCGCCATGGCTGCTTCGCCCGGCTCGTCCCAGGACAGGTCGGACATGTGAACCATGCCGTCGATGTCGGCGGAAAGACCAACGAACAGACCGAATTCGGTGATGTTGCGGATCTCGCCTTCGATGATCGAACCGACCTTGTGCTCTTCCTCGAACTGCTCCCACGGGTTGCGCTGAACCTGCTTGAGGCCGAGGGAGATGCGGCGCTTGGCGCTGTCCACATCCAAGACCATGACGTCGACTTCCTGCGAAGTGGCGACGATCTTGCCCGGATGGACGTTCTTCTTCGTCCAGGACATCTCGGAAACGTGCACCAGACCTTCGACGCCCGGCTCCAGCTCCACGAATGCACCGTAGTCGGTGATGTTCGTGACGCGGCCCGTGAAGCGTGCACCAGCCGGATACTTGATGGCGACGTTTTCCCACGGATCAGCTTCAAGCTGCTTCATGCCGAGGGAGATGCGCTGCGTGTCCGGGTTGAAGCGGATGACCTGCACGCGGACCGGCTGGCCGATCTGCAGGGCTTCGGACGGGTGGTTGATGCGCTTCCAGGCGATGTCGGTGACATGCAGGAGGCCGTCAACGCCGCCGAGATCAACGAACGCACCGTAGTCGGTGATGTTCTTGACGACGCCGTCGAGGATCATGCCTTCCTTCAGGCCCTGGATCAGCTCGGAGCGCTGTTCCGCACGGGTCTCTTCGAGAACGGCACGACGCGAGACAACGATGTTGCCACGGGCGCGGTCCATCTTCAGGATCTGGAACGGCTGCGGCTGGCCCATCAGCGGCCCGACGTCACGAACCGGACGGATATCGACCTGGCTGCCCGGAAGGAACGCCATGGCGCCGCCGAGATCAACCGTGAAGCCGCCCTTGACGCGACCATAGATCGTGCCGTTGACGCGCTGGTTGTTGGCGAATGCACGCTCCAGGGCGGTCCATGCCTCTTCGCGGCGAGCCTTCTCGCGCGACAGGACGATGGAGCCGTCACGGTCTTCGTAACGCTCGACATAAAGCTCGACGACGTCGCCCGGCTTCACGTCCGGGGCAACGCCGGCCGGACCGAATTCCTTGAGGGAGACGCGGCCTTCGCTCTTGAGGCCGACATCGACGATTGCGAATTCGTCGGTCAGGCGGACAACGCGGCCCGTGACGACGGAGCCGTCAAAGCCGGTGTCGCGGCCCAGGGTCTCTTCGAGAAGGGCTGCGAAATCCTCGGTACCGTGATCGGCCGTGGGGGTCTGAGTGGCTGAAGCCATGTAGATACTATATTCCCGGATGCCCGTTCCCTTGGCGGAGCGGATATCCACGTCTGCGCCAGATCCATGACGGACCGGACGTCTCCCCGCTGCCGCTGAACGGTCAGATCGGGTTGTTGGTTGTTTGACCTGCCTGCCAGACGCAGAACAGACCATCTCCCTGCCCTTGCGGCCGGGTGATACGGTGCACCAACACCCTGCGGGGGCGCGGTGTCAATAAAAAAAGGCGCTTTTTCGGGCGCTGCGTCGTCAGGTCAGTTTCGCGCGCAACGCAGGACAACGGTTTCGCAGGCCTTATCAAGGACCTCGGCGGCAGAGAGCGTGTCGGTCTCGATCAGGATGGCGTCGGGAGCCTGCACCAGCGGAGCGGTTTCACGCGATGAGTCGCGCTCGTCCCGCGCCACGATCTCGGCCACGGCAGCCTCCAGGGCGGCCTCGCCCAGCGGAGTCCCGCCATGGACCTGATGATGACGGCGCAGCGCACGGGTGCGGGGCGAAGCCGTAATGAAGAACTTTACGTCCGCATCGGGGAAAACGACGGTGCCGATGTCACGACCATCCACGACCGCGCCCGTTTCCGACGCGAAGACGCGCTGGCGTTCGAGCAGGGCCGCGCGGACGGCGGGCTGCGCTGCCACGAGGGAAGCGCCACGGTCGATCTCGGGGACGCGCAGATCCGTGCGGGCCAGATCGGCCTGTTGCAGGGCCTGGGCTTCTGCCGACGCATCACCAGCCGGATCCAGTCCGGCATTCACCATCCGGCGGGCAACGGCGCGATAGAGCAGCCCGGTATCAAGGTATGGCAGGCCCAGCTTTGCAGCGAGCGCCTTGGCAAGCGTGCCCTTCCCGGCTGCGGCGGGACCATCGACGGCAATTACAAGCGGACGAACGGTCACGGTGTCAGCCCCGCGCCGAGGGCATTCATCAGGTCCACGAAGCCGGGGAAACTGGTTTCGATGAAAGCCGTGTCGTCCACGTTCACGGGCTTCTGGGCGGCAAGACCAAGCACGACGGCGCTCATGGCGAGGCGATGATCCATGTGGGTCTGGACCGTGCCGCCGCCGAGCGGGCCGTGATAGCCCTTCACGATGAGATCGTCGCCGATCACTTCGGTTTCAGCGCCGTTCACGTTCAGCAGCGCAACCGTGGACGCCAGACGGTCGCTTTCCTTCACGCGCAGCTCTTCCAGACCGCGCAGACGGGAGGAACCGTCCGCAAAGGCGCAGGCCACGGCGAGAACCGGATATTCGTCGATCATGGACGGCGCGCGCTCGGGCGGAACATCCACGCCCTTGAGCTGGCTGTAGCGCACATGCAGATCGCCGACCGGCTCACCGCCTTCGATGCGTTCGTTTTCGATAGAGAGACTGGCGCCCATTTCGATCAGCGTCGTGAACAGACCCGTGCGCAACGGGTTGAGCCCCACGCCTTCAATCCAGATATCCGAACCCGGCACCAGCAGAGCGGCAACAATCGGGAAGGCTGCGGAGGACGGATCGCCGGGGACGGTCACGTCACGGGCGGTCATGCGCACCGGACCCGTCAGGGCGATTCGGCGTCCGCCGGCACCGAAGCGGGAAACATCGACCTCGACACCAAAGTGGCGGAGCATGTTTTCCGTATGGTCGCGGGTCGCGACAGGCTCTTCCACAACCGTGGTGCCGTGGGCGTTCAGACCGGCCAGCAGGATGGCGGATTTGACCTGGGCGGACGCGACCGGAAGGCGGTATTCGATCGGCTTGGCTTCGCCCGTGCCGCGGATCGCCATCGGCAGGCGACCACCCTCGCGGGTCAGGAACTCGGAGCCGTTGGCCGCCAGCGGAACCGTCACGCGGCGCATGGGACGCGAACGCAGGGAGGCATCACCCGTCATGATGCTGTTGAAAGCGTGGGAGGACAGGATTCCGGAGAGCAGACGCGCTGCCGTGCCGGAATTGCCCATGTCCAGCACATCTGCCGGCTCGGTCAGGGCGCCCACGCCGCGCCCCTCGATCACCCAGTCCGCACCTTCACGCGTGATGGTCGCGCCCAGCGCGCGCATGGCGTCTGCCGTCCGCAGCACATCCTCGCCTTCGAGCAGGCCGGTCACATAGGTCCGGCCTGAGGCGAGAGCGGCGAACATCAGCGAGCGGTGGCTGATGGATTTGTCACCCGGGACACGGGTGCGGCCGGAAAGTCCCTTGGGGGACGCGGAGACGGTCAGGGGGCGCGAGACTTGCATGGCAATGTTCTTGCTGGGGCTCCCCTCGCCTGTCAATCACCTCGTGAATCATGCCGGGGTGGCGCAGTCATGCGCCTGAAAACTGTCAGGAATCATGCTTCGGGATTTGACAGGGCGCGCGCAAGATGGCATGGCCGCGTTCCTTATTCGAGGCATTAGCAGGCTCCGCACAATGGCAAAACCCGAACTTGGTCTGAAACGGACATGCGTTGAATGCAGCGCCCGCTTCTATGACCTCAACCGCGTCCCTGCGGTGTGCCCGAAATGCGGCACGACGCAGCCGGACGATTCCCGTCTCAAGCGCAGCGAGGTTCCGCTGCCGGAAGAGAAGGATCCGAAGCCCAAGGCCGCCGAGCTTGAGGACGATGTGGATCTGGAAGTCGCCGAAGACGAGGACGATGATGATGTGATCGCCCCGGACGACGATCTGGACGATGACGATGATCTCAGCAATGACATCGAAGTCCCGAACGACAAGGATGACCGCGACGACAACTAAGGTTGTCTCCAAAGTCCTCTGGGCTGTTTTTCTGGCGGTACTGATGAGCGGCTGTTCTGATCCGGAAGGTGTATTTGCCCCGGACAGCGCAGCCGTTCGCGCATTCAGGGCCCGGCTCGATAGCCAGCCCAGCGCCACGGCAGCACTTCAGGCCCGCTGCCCCACCCCGATCCGCGTGATCCGCCTGAGCGTGGACCGGCCGGTGACGGAAGATATTCTGACGCTCCTGCAGGTCCGCGAAACGCATCAGGTCATGACGCGTCATGTCCGGCTGCTGTGCGGCGAGACCGTGCTGTCGGATGCGTGGAACTGGTATGTGCCAGAGCGCCTCTCCCCCGCCATGAATACCCTGCTGGAACAGACGGACACGCCGTTCGGTCGTGTGGTCCACCAAACTGCTTTCCGGCGTCAGAGACTCGAAACACGTTTTCCGGGCAGGGTATCGGGAATCGTTCTGGAAAACCGCGCGCTGCTAAGGCGCGGGGTCGATGACGCGCCGATTTCACTCGTCGTGGAAGATTATCTTCCGGCCGCGATCCGCCCCTGAGACTTCAGGACGCGGGCGACCAGTTCAAATGCTGGCCGCCGTCGAGCGCAAGCATCTGGCCTGTCACGGATGGCAACGCAAACAGCGCGAGCGCAGCCTGAGCGATTTCCTCGGGTGAGGAGCCGTGTTGCAGCGGAGTTCGCGCGCACATGCTGTCAAAATGTTCCTGGCTCTGACGCACGGCCGGCAGGACCGGACCGGGACCGATCGCATTCACCCGCACCCGGGGCGCGAGTGCGAGGGCCATGGTCTGCGTCAGGGTCCATAACCCCGTGCGGGACAGGGTATAGCTGACGAAATGCGGGGTCAGGTTCCAGACACGCTGGTCCAGCATATTCAGGATCAGACCCTCTGCCTCTTCGGGAAGTGCCTGCGCCATGGCCTGTGAGAGAACGAACGGCGCGCGAAGATTGGTTTCGAGATGCAGGTCCCAGCTTTCGCGGGTCACGCTGCCCATTTCATCACGGACAAAGGCGGACGCATTGTTGATGAGGATGCCGACCGGGCCAAGCGCGGCGCTGGCACGAAGCAGAAGCGCTTCCACATCCTCTTCGCGTTGCAGATCTGCCTGCAGGACGCAGCCTTTGCCGCCGATCCGCTCCAGCAGGGCTTCAGCCTCGCGCGTACTGTCACGGCAGTGAATGGCGACCGCGAATCCCTGCTCCGCCAGCATCTCCACGAGAGCAGCGCCAATACGGCGCGCGCTTCCCGTGACGAGCGCGACACGGGGAACGCGCAGTGGAATCCGGAAGGGCAGCGTCATGGTCAGAGAGAGCGACGGGCCGTAAGGGCCGCAGCCAGCGTGCCGTCATCCAGCACATCCAGTGCGCCGCCCATGGGGACGCCATGCCCCACGCGCGTCACGGTCACGCCCGTGGGTAGCAGACGCTCCTGAAGCCAGTGCGCGGTCGTTGCGCCTTCAACGGTGGCGCTCAGGGCAAGGATCACTTCCCTTACCCCGCCTTCCTCGATCCGCTCGAACAGCGGGCGGACATTCAGGTCATCGGGGCCAAGCCCGGCGAGCGCGGACAGGGTGCCGCCCAGAACCTGATAAACGCCGCGATGGACGCCTGCGCGTTCCAGCGCCCAAAGATCGCCCACGGTCTCGACCACGCAGATCAGGCCCCGGTCACGCCCTGCATCCGTGCAGATATGGCACGGATCGACCGTATCGAGATTGCCGCATAGGGTGCAGGTCTTCACGCTCGTGGCTGCGCGCTCCATCAGATGGGCGAGCGGCAGCATCCGGCTTTCCGGCTGGCGCAGAAGAGCCAGCGCGGCCCGACGGGCGGAGCGTGGCCCCAGTCCCGGCAGACGCGCAAGCATGGTGATCAGCTGGTCGATGTCGCCGTGGCCCATCATGGGCGTGCAGTCCCTGTCAGCCGGATCAGAACGGCAGCTTCAGACCGGCCGGAAGGTCGAGCCCACCGGTTACGTCACGCATGGCTTCAGAGCTTGCAGCTTCAGCCTTGGTCTTGGCATCCGTATAGGCGGCAACGATCAGGTCCTGAAGCGTTTCAATATCGCTCGGATCGGCCAGCTGCGGGTCGATCTTCAGATCACGCATCTCGCCCTTCCCCGTCAGCTTGACCGTCACCAGACCCGCACCGGCAGAGCCTTCGACAATGAGAGACGCCAGATTGCTCTGGGCGGCTTCCATCTTGGCCTGCATCTGGCTGGCCTGCTTCATCAGTCCGGCAAGGTTCTTCATCGGTATCGTCCTATCGGTTCAGGTTCAGATCGTCTTCATCAAGGAAATCGGCATCCAGGGGTGCGAATTCCAGATCGGGCGGTTCGTCATCGGTCAGCGGCACGGTGATTTCCGGCGGCAGACCGTATTCATCAAGGGAATGATCCTGCACGTCCCCGATCTTCGCGCCCGGAAAAGTCTTCAGGATGGCCTGCACCAGCGGGTGCTGCTCCACCGAAGCCTGATTGATCGCTATGACTTCGGCACCCTGCTCATCCAGCGTCGGCTCGCCCGGAGCCGTTGAGGCACTGACGCGCCACTGGCCGGGATAGACACGGTCCAGCAGTTTCTGAAGCTGGCGTTCGATGCGGGCCTGCGGCTCTTCGGCGCGGATCTGCACATCCGGCGGCGAAAAGCGCACGAGATGCACGGCATTGCGCAGCAGGCCATGCAGAACCGGTTCACGCTCACGCGCCACCATCGCCACCATTTCACGCCAGGTCCGTGGTGGGGGCGGAAGCTCGGGTTCGGGCTCTGGTTCCGCAACCGGCTCGGCATAACCGATGCCGGGCTCGACAATCTCACCCCCATTGGCGACCAGCCGGACATGCGCGCGGGGTCCGGGACCACCAGAGGTCTCACTGACACTGCTGGACGCGATGCCACTGACCGCCCCGGACGGCGCGGCGGAAGACGCCCCCCCCATCGGGCCGGACGGACCAGCCGGGAGCGACAGGTCCTGTCCCCCTTCGGTCAACTGGCGGATCAGGCGGTCCGGCGTGGGCAGCAGGCTGGCATGGCACAGACGGATCAACACCATCTCGGCCGCCTGACGGCGATCCGGAGCGGTCTCGACTTCCTGCACCCCCTTGAGCAGGATCTGCCAGGCGCGCCCCAGAACAGCATTGGACAGCCGATCGGCCAGAGCCGCACCGCGCGTGCGCTCGGCTTCCGGCAGATCCCGGCCTTCCCGTAGCGAGGGAATGGCCTTGAGGCGCGAAATCAGGTGCAGCAGGTCCAGCAGATCCGCCAGCAGAACGCCGAGATCGGCACCACGGGCATAGGCCTGATCGGTCAGGTCCAGCGCGTCCGCTGGTTTGCCAGCCATCAGGGCGTCCAGCAGATCGAAGACCAGTCCGCGATCCGCCAGGCCGAGCATATCGGCCACGGCATCGGCGTCACTGGCCCCCTGCGCGATGGCCTGATCGAGCAGCGAAAGCCCGTCACGCACGGAGCCATCCGCCGCACGGGCAATCAGGGCAAGCGCGTCTTCAGAAAGAATCGCGCCTTCTTTAACGGCAATATTGTGGAAATGCCCGGCCAGAAGAGACTGCGGAACACGGCGCAGGTCGAAACGCTGGCAACGCGACAGCACCGTCACCGGGACCTTGCGCAACTCGGTCGTGGCGAAAATAAACGTGACCTGCGGCGGCGGTTCTTCAAGCGTCTTGAGCAGCGCGTTGAAAGCGTTGCGTGAGAGCATGTGGACTTCATCGATGATGAAGACCTTCATCCGCGCCTGCATCGGGCGGAAGCGCGTGGCCTCGATGATTTCGCGCACATCGTCCACGCCGGTGCGGGAAGCGGCATCCATTTCCAGAACGTCGGGATGACGGTCCGCGAGAATGGCAGTGCAGTTGGGGCAAACGCCACAAGGATCGGCGGTCGGACCGCCATTGCCGTCCGGGCCCACACAGTTCAGGGCGCGGGCGATGATCCGGGCTGTCGTCGTCTTGCCGACACCGCGCACGCCGGTCAGCATGAAGGCATGTGCCACACGCTTGAGTTCGAAAGCACGGCGCAGGATGCGGACGAGGGAATCCTGACCGATCAGGTCATCGAAGGTCTGCGGACGGTATTTGCGGGCCAGAACGCGATAGGGCGTGGCCTCGGCAGCCGGAGGCGCAGACATTTCCGGCTCTGGCGCGTCTCCAAAGAAGCCGCCGCCATTTTCGGGCGGCAGGGGGAGATCGTCGTTGTCATCAGTCATGGAAGTGTTGAACCCTCAGCACCGAGGATGGGACCGTGCACTAACGGTCGGGACGCTGCATGGAATGAACCGGAGCGTCCGGTGATCTGTGTGAGGTAGGAGGCCGGACATTCAACCCGGATAAAACTCACTGCGGCTGCTTCCTTCCGGACCTGACCGGGTTGGCAAGGTATCCGTCCAAAGCCGACCTCCCGGCGCTCTCCTAACACGGAGAGAGGGGTGTCTGACAACCCCCAATCATCAGAGTGCGCCCTCATTGTCCCGTCTTATTCTCCGACAGCCGCCCCGCCCATGTGGCGCGGATCAGCTGCACCATAGATCAGGCCGGTCTTGGCAGCGGACAGGCTCGGGTGGTCCGCAAGAATACCTTCAGCCACCCCCCAGGGGCGATGCGGCGACAGGGCATAGCCTTCGGCCTTGAGGGTCTGCATGGTCTCGTCAGACAGCGCGCCGGGTTCCAGCTCGACAGCCGAAGGCTCCCACTGCTCGTGGATTCGCGGCAGATCCACGGCCTGACGGATATCCAGCCCGTAATCGATCACACCCAGAATGACGGACAGCGTGATGGTCGGAATCCGCGACCCACCCGGGCTGCCGATCACCATGACGGTCTTGCCATCACGCGAAACGATGGACGGTGACATCGACGACAGGGGCGTCTTGCCCGGCGCAATCGCATTCGCTTCCGAACCGACAATGCCGAACATGTTGGGCGCACCCGGCTTGGACGAGAAATCGTCCATTTCGTCATTCATCCAGATGCCGGTATGGCCACCCATCACGCCCGCACCGAACCATCCATTGAGGGTATAGGTCGCGGAAACGGCCATGCCATCATGATCGAGCACGGAGAACTGCGTCGTCTCGTGCTTTTCCTGCGTGTCAGGCGCCCCCTGCGCCACGGGAGCGGGAAGCGGCTCCCCTGCCCTCAGCGTGCTGGACGACAGGGCGTGATCGGTCGGGATGCCCTGACGGATCTGATAGGCATAGGCCGGGTCGGTCAGGTGCTCGACGGGGTTGTGCACGAAATCCGGATCGCCCAGGTCACGGCGGTCTGAATAGGCGTGCCGCATGGCCTCAACTTCACGCTGCACGGACGGTGCCGTGTGCAGGCCAAGCGCATGCATGTCGTAGCCGGACAGGATGTTCAGGATCTCGCAAAGCGCAACGCCGCCACCGCTCGGCGGGGGCGCGGTATCGATCGTGTAACCGCGATAGGTGCAGCGGATCGGTTCGAGATGGCGGATGTGATAGGACGTGAAATCGGCAGGCTGAAGCAGACCGCCGCCTTCCGTGCTTGCACGCACGATTTCTTTCGCGATCGGACCTTCATAGAAAGTTTTAGGGCCTTCCTTCGCGACCAGTTCGAGGGAGTTGGCCAGATCCTTCTGCACCAGACGGTCACCGGCCTGAAGCGGCGTACCATCGGGACGCAGATAGAACGCCCGGGCATACGGGTCCTTCTGGAAATAGCGCGTAGACGTGTGCAGGAGATCCGCATCGCCCTGATTCAGAATGAAGCCGTCACGGGCCAGCGCAATGGCAGGCGCCATGACCTTGGCGCGCGACAGGTGGCCCCATTTTTGCAGGATAGCGTCCAGACCCGCCACCGTGCCAGGGATGGCAACGGCCTTCCAGCCCTCGGTGGAGAGGCCCGGAATGACCTTGCCCGAAGCGTCCTGATACATCGTGGCCGTTGCGGCACCCGGAGCATGCTCGCGGAAATCAATGAAGACCGTCTGGCCGGTCTTCAGGCGCAGGGTCATGAAGCCGCCGCCGCCGATATTGCCGGCTGCGGGGTAAACCACGGCCAGCGCATATCCGACAGCCACAGCCGCATCGACCGCATTCCCGCCCTGCGCCAGAATCTTCGCGCCCGCATCGGAGGCGAGATGCTGGGCCGAGACCACCATGCCGTGACGCCCCGAAGCCAGAACACCGGCACTGACATGATCCGGACCGAAGGCCAGCGGATCATGGGCGGAGCTGAGCGCTTGAGGCGCGGCATTGGCGAGCGTCGTGCTGCTGATCAGGAGCGTGGCGAGAAGAAGCGGAAACGCTCTCATGCAGTCTCTCCGTAGGGTGGCTTGGTGTAGCCTTTGGGGGACAGGGTGAAGATTTCGCAGCCATCGGCCGTCACGCCGACCTGATGCTCGAACTGGGCGGACAGGGTGCGGTCACGGGTAACGGCTGTCCAGCCATCATCAAGGATCTTCACGTCCGGACGGCCAATGTTCAGCATCGGCTCGATCGTGAAGACCATACCTTCCACGAGCTTCACGCCCTCGCCCGGCCTGCCGTAGTGCAGAATGTTCGGCTCGGAGTGGAAATCGCGGCCGATGCCATGGCCGCAGAAATCCCGCACGATGGAGAAGCGGTTGGCCTCTGCATATTCCTGGATGGCATGGCCGATATCGCCAAGCGTGTTGCCGGGACGGACCTGGGCGATGCCGCGCATCATCGCATCATAGGTCACATCGACCAGCTTCTCGGCCTTCTTGGGCGCCTTGCCCACGACATACATGCGCGAACTGTCGCCATACCAGCCATCCAGAATGGAGGTGACGTCGATATTGACGATATCCCCGTTGGACAGCTTCTTGGAGCCCGGAATGCCGTGGCACACGACGTGGTTGATCGAGATGCAGCAGGATTTCGGATAGCCGCGATAGTTCAGCGGGGCCGGCGTGGCGCCATGAGCGATCGTGAAGTCATGGATAAGCTGGTTAAGCTCTTCCGTGGTGACGCCAGGCTGAACATGGGGGGTGATCATGTCCAGCGCCTCTGCCGTCAGACGACCGACGCGATGCAGATGTTTGAAATCGTCCTGATCGTAGAGAACGATACCCCGTGCCTTATCCATATCTGCTGCCCGATCCTTCAATCTTCAAAAAGCCCGGACAAAATGCGTCTGTCCGGACTGGATCGCAAGGCGGCAGGTCAGATTTTCGGCATCAGCTGTGCCGGGAACGCTTTTTGTGGGCGACGACATGACGCGCGCTGACCATCCGGACGGCCGCGCCATGATGGGAAATCCGCCCATAACGGCGCGGAGCGGTCGGGGCATCGGCCACTTCCATCGGACGCGACGACGCGAGCAGGACAGAGTGACGGAAATGACCGCGACGACGGGCCGAAGCCATCAGCACGCCGGACGGTGCCACCGGGTGAAGAAGCGGCTGGGGCGCGACCCCCTCATCGGCAAAGCCCTTGTCGAGCAGCGACACCATTTCCATCGAACGGCGGGTATTGTTCGACGCCCCCATGACCACACCGATCAGGCGGACATTGCCGCGCTGGGCGGACGTGATGAGATTGTGGCCTGCAAGATCGGTATAGCCGGTCTTGAGACCATCCGCGCCCGCATAGATCTTCAGCATCGGGTCATGGTTCGGGACCATGCGGCGATGGAAGTAGAACGAAGGTACGTTGAAATAGTGATAATACTGCGGGAAATCCGAAATCAGATGCTGTGACAGCAGGGCAAGATCATGGGCCGTGGTGACCTGATCCGGATCCGGCAGGCCGGACGCATTGCGGAAGGTCGTGTTGGTCATGCCGAGGGCGCGGGCCTGCTGCGTCATGAGCTGCGCGAAGCGGACCTCGTCCCCCCCGCCGAGAAACTCACCAAGAGCGCAGGCGGCGTCATTGGCGGATTTGGTGACGAGTCCCAGAATACCCTGTTCCACCGTCAGACGCGTCCCCGGCACGAGCCCGAGCTTGGAAGGCGCCTGGACGGATGCGTGAATGGAGACCGGAACCTGATCGTCGAGCGTGATCTGATGGGCCTCAAGGGCGCGGAAGGTCAGATACAGGGTCATGAGCTTGGTCAGGGACGCCGGATAGCGCTGAAGCTCGGCATCCGTTGCCGAGAGAACCGCGCCCGTGCGGGCATCCATCACATAGCTGGAGATATGTCCGGCATACTGCGCTTTGGCAGATCCCAGACCCATGGCTGTCATGGCGCACAACAGAAAAGCTTTCTGGAACGGAAAACGCATTTGTCTGACAGCCTCTGAACGGAACATCGTCGCGGGAAGGGTTTCGGGCTCTAAAGCCACCGGCGTTGCAGATACTCTAGGCGCATTGAAAACTTCCCGTCCACCAGCTTTGAAGGACTTTCCTTAATTTTTCGTAAGCAGGAGGCAAACGCGGCAGCATCATGGCAGAGGGCGCATAAAAACCTCATTTCAGAGGCGCGCGGCCCTTCTCAAGACCGAAATTCGCACCATATCATACCAGTCATGTCTTCTTATGATCTTCCCCCCTGTCTGAATGGCCTTCCCCGTGCCGCATTCCCGCGGCTCGCATCCCGCATGGGGCCGGAGTCTCCCGACTCCATTCCGCCCCATGGGCCCGGGAACGGACCTGGGGACGGAGACGGGGATCAAGACCTTGACATCGGGGTGGTGGTGCGGCCGCGAACCCGGACGCGCAAGCCTTCCATGTACAAGGTCCTGATGCTCAATGACGACTACACGCCGATGGAATTCGTGGTGCATGTCCTGGAGCGTTTCTTTGCCAAGACGCGCGATGAGGCGACGTCCATCATGCTTCAGGTCCATCAGCGTGGCGTCGGAATCTGCGGTGTGTTCACGTATGAAGTGGCCGAGAGCAAGGTGACACAGGTGATGGACCTGGCGCGCCAGAACCAGCACCCCCTTCAGTGCACGATCGAGAAAGACTGATCCGTCTGACAGACAGAAAAGCGCGGACGCAGGATATTTTCTTGTTTCCATCTGCGTTTCTGGCTGGCGTTACACGTTACTCCGCGACAAGATACCTTTCCTACGAGAGGTCGAGAGGAGCGCCATCACATGCTGTCCCGTACGCTCGAACAGACGCTCCACCGCGCCCTGACATTCGCAGGTGACCGGCGTCACGAATATGCAACCCTCGAACATCTTCTGCTCGCGCTGACAGAGGACGACGATGCCCTGACGGTCTTCCGGGCCTGCGGCATCGACCTCGACAAGCTGCGCTCCGACCTGACGGACTTCCTGGACAAGGATCTGGCGGGACTGGCGGCAGAACGCCCGACAGAACCCAAGCCGACCGCGGCCTTCCAGCGCGTGATCCAGCGTGCGGCGATTCACGTCCAGAGCACGGGTCGCGACGAAGTCACAGGCGCGAACGTCCTGGTGGCCCTGTTCGCCGAACGCGAGAGCCATGCCGTCTATTTCCTGCAGTTGCAGGACATGACGCGACTCGACGCGGTCAATTTCATCTCTCACGGCATTGCCAAGGCTCCGGACCGTGGCGCGGGACGGCGTCCGGCCGCGGCTTCCAAGGACACGTCCGAGCGTGAAGAGCGCAAGGAAAGTGCCAAGGAAGGCGCATTGGCGACCTATTGCGTCGATCTGAACGAACGTGCGCGTGAGGGACGGATCGATCCGCTCATCGGCCGCGATCAGGAAATCGAACGCACGATCCAGATCCTGTGCCGCCGCACCAAGAACAACCCGCTCTATGTGGGCGATCCAGGTGTGGGCAAGACGGCCATTGCTGAAGGTCTGGCCAAGCGGATCGTGGAAGGCGACGTGCCGGAAGTGCTGCTGAACAGCACGATCTATTCGCTCGACATGGGTTCGCTTCTGGCCGGCACGCGCTATCGCGGCGATTTCGAAGAGCGGCTGAAGGCCGTCGTGACGGAAATGGACCAGACCCCTGGCGCCATCCTGTTCATCGACGAGATCCACACCGTGATCGGTGCCGGTGCGACGTCGGGCGGGGCGATGGATGCGTCCAACCTGCTCAAGCCCGCCCTGGCTGCCGGAACGCTGCGCTGCATCGGCTCCACGACCTACAAGGAATTCCGCCAGCATTTCGAGAAGGATCGGGCGCTTGTCCGCCGGTTCCAGAAGATCGACGTGCCGGAGCCTTCGATCGAGGATGCGATCAAGATCCTGCGCGGCCTGAAAGGCAGCTACGAAAAGCATCACAAGGTCCGCTATACCGACGAGGCCCTGCGTGGTGCGGTCGAGCTGGCAGCCAAGTATGTCCATGACCGCAAGCTGCCGGACAAGGCGATCGACGTGATCGACGAAGTCGGTGCCGCGCGGATGCTCGTGCCCGAGAACAAGCGCCGCAAGACGGTGACGCTGAAGGACGTGGAAGAGGCCATCGCCAAGATCGCCCGCATCCCGCCCAAGAGCGTCTCGGCCGATGACCGCGAGACCCTGCGCCATCTGGAGCGGGATCTGCGAAACATGGTCTTCGGGCAGGACAAGGCGATCGACGCGCTGGCCGCTGCGATCAAGCTGTCCCGTGCCGGACTGCGCGATGCGGAAAAGCCGATTGG
The DNA here is from genome assembly GCF_015244525.1 of Gluconobacter sp. R75690. Taxonomy (NCBI): domain Bacteria; kingdom Pseudomonadati; phylum Pseudomonadota; class Alphaproteobacteria; order Acetobacterales; family Acetobacteraceae; genus Gluconobacter; species Gluconobacter sp. R75690. Next base: position 160,805 of record NZ_JABCQB010000003.1, read on the forward strand.
CAACTACCTGTTCTCCGGCCCCACGGGCGTCGGCAAGACGGAAGTCGCCAAGCAGCTTGCCAACTCGCTCGGGATCGAACTGATCCGCTTCGACATGTCCGAATACATGGAGCGTCATTCGATCTCCCGTCTGATCGGCGCGCCTCCGGGTTATGTCGGCTTCGATCAGGGCGGCCTGCTGACGGATGCCATCGACCAGCATCCGCATGCGGTCCTTCTGCTGGACGAGATCGAAAAGGCCCATCCGGACCTGTTCAATGTCCTGCTTCAGGTCATGGACCATGGTCGCCTGACGGATCACAACGGCAAGGTCGTTGATTTCCGCAACGTGATCCTGATCATGACCACGAATGCGGGTGCAGCGGACCTGTCCAAGGAGACGATCGGGTTTGGCCGGACCGTACGCAGTGGCGAGGATGCAGAGGCGATCAAGCGCCTGTTCACGCCGGAATTCCGCAACCGTCTGGATGCGATCATTCCGTTCGCCAACCTCACGCCGGAAACGGTGGGCCGCGTGGTTGAGAAATTCGTGCTCCAGCTTGAGGCCCAGCTGGCAGACCGTCACGTCACGATCGAGATCTCGTCGGGCGCGAAGGAATGGCTGGCCGAGCGCGGGTATGACCGCCTGTATGGCGCGCGTCCTCTGGGCCGCGTCATTCAGGAGCACATCAAGAAGCCGCTGGCGGAAGAGCTGCTCTTCGGACGGCTGGCTCAGGGCGGCGCCGTGAAGATCGGCATGAAAAACGGCGCGCTCGACTTCGAGATCATCGAAGGCCGGGACAGCGCCAAGGGCGAAGATGGCGCTTCGAAGAAAGACGAAGCGACAAACTGAAGCCCTTTCCAACAAGAAAAAGGCCCGGTGAGACACTGTCTCGCCGGGCCTTTTTCGTTACTGGTACCGGGTGCCATTCACGACGACATAGCCCGGCCAGCGCCATTTGCGGCTCGTACCATGATGGGTCCAGTCCACGCCCTGACGGCGCAGGCTGTCGTAATAGTAACGGCCCTGCACCTCGACCTGATCGCCCTTGTTGACCCAGGGCCATTGCGGAGCATTCATTTCATCCAGATCGGAAACGATCCGGATGGAGACGCCCTGCCCGACCGAAACGTAGAAATAACCGTGCCAGCCACTGCGGGTCCGCTTGGCTCTGGGCGATATGGCAAGAACCTGCCCGCAAAGATGCTCGGGAAGATCGATGCGGGTGGGGCCGGACTGCTCAAGGCCCTGCTGGTCCGCAAGGAAGCGGGCATTATCGCAGGAAGCAGGCATGTCGTGGGTGGCCTGGCCCGTCAGGGCCTGACCGAAAAGACCCTGCGCGGACGCGGCGAACGGGGCGCACAGCAGGGCTGCGGCAACTGCGGGGAGCAGACGGAATGTCATGGAGTTTCTCCTGTCTGGGCGGCCCTGTGCGATGTTCTGCCGCCAGCGGAAAGGACCCGGACACAAAAAAGCCCGCCCCGGCACGGGAACGGGCTTTCCTGCTGGTCCGGAAAAACGGATCAGGGTGCTTCGCTGGAGCCTTCACCAGCAGCCGGCTCAGCCTTGGCGGCTTCGCTGGCAGCCGGGCGTGCGGGCGCACCATCCGTGATCATTTCGAGCTGACCGGTGATCTGGCCACCGTCCTCGACCTGCAGGCGACGGCACTTCACCTTGCCGATCAGACGGCCGGTGGAGCGGATCGTCAGGCTGCCATTGACGGTCAGGGTCCCGTCAATCGTGCCAGCCAGTTCCGCGTCCTCGACTTCAACACCACCGCGGAAGACGCCGCCATGCGTGACCTGAAGCTCGCTGGCCTGGATCATGCTGGACTCGACGGTCCCCTCGACCACGAGGCGCTCGGCGTCCTGCACCGAACCCTGGACGCTGATGCCGCGGCCCACGACGAGCGTGCGGCGCTCCGGCCCGGTCTGGCGCGGGGCGCCCGGAACGGCGGCCGCACCGGGGCGCGGAGCCCCTGCCGGCATCGCGCCCGTCGGAGAGTTGGGGGACGGCGGCGCCGGGAAAGGGGTACGACCCATGGGAGCGGGGTCCTTCTGCTGGTTGGGCTGCTGGGGACTGGTGGGCGATCCGGATCCTGACGCGGGAGCCGTCTGGCTGGGAGCGTCCGGCCGGTTGGGGAAAATGGGCTGCCCTGCGAGTTTGCTGTTCTCTGCAGGTTTGGAGTCATCTTCCGGTTTGCGTCTTCTGAACAAGGAAACCCCGCTGCGGATCTGGTAAAGAACACTCTCTGTCTAGGGCGTCTCCCGTATGCTCCCTCGCGAAGGCGGAACAGTCAGGTCGGGCCTTTCGACAACGCTACACGCTCACCACCCGGCGGGACAAGACGCGCATTTCCATAAATGTGGCGAAGGGCCACGCATGAAAACGGCGCCGGACGGACCGGGAGTTGGCGTGAACCCAGAGGGGACCTATGATCGTGTTGATTTAATGGCGCAGTCTGCCCGTTAGATGTTTTTTTCCGAAGTTTTCAGCGACCTGACCGGAGTTCCAATGTCTGCACCCCAGCATGACCTTCTGTGTATCGGCAATGCCATCGTCGACGTCCTCGCCCCTGTGGGTCAGGATCTGATCGACGGGCTTGGCGCCGCTGCCGGGAGCATGACCCTGATTGACGCTCCCACGGCGCATGCCATCGAAAGCCGCGTCGATATCGAAAACGTGACCGGCGGCGGGTCCGGCGCGAATACGGCCGTCGTGGCGGCCCGCATGGGCGCAAAGGTTGCGTATCTCGGCAAGGTGACGGCTGACGAAGCCGGCGACCACTTCACACGCGACATCCGCGAGCAGGGCATCACCTTCCCGTCCGAGCCGCTGCCGGCCGCCGATGGCACCCCAACCGCACGCTGCATCGTTCTGGTCACGCCGGAAGGCCAGCGCACAATGTTCACCTATCTCGGCGCCTGCACGGAATTCACGCCCGAGGACGTGCATGAATCCGTCGTGGCCGATGCGGCGATCACCTATCTGGAAGGCTATCTGTACGACAAGCCGCATGCCCAGGAGGCGTTCGAACACGCTGCCCGTCTGGCCCGCAAGGCCGGCCGTCAGGTCGCCCTGACGCTGTCCGATACGTTCTGCGTGGAGCGTCACCGCGCCGCCTTCCACGAACTCGTGGCCGGTCATGTGGACATCCTGTTCGCCAACGAGGCCGAACTTCTGGCGCTGTACGAAGTCACGGATTTCGAAGAAGCCATCACGCAGGTCTCCGCCGAGACGAAGCTGGCCGCCATCACGCGTGGCGAGAAGGGCGCGGTCGTCATCGGCGACGGAGAGCGCCATGATGTGCCGACGACCGAAGTGAAGGTCGTGGACACCACGGGCGCGGGTGACGCATTCGCCGCGGGCTTCCTTGCCGGTCTGAGCAAGAAGCATGACCTCGTGACCTGCGCGAAGCTGGGCAACCAGGCCGCCGGTGAGATCATCACCCGTTACGGCGCACGCCCGACCGAGGCGTTTACGCTGACGGCCTGAGCCTCGCCCTGCCCTATCGGTCAGAGCCGGTCTTACAGATCGGCCCAGCCGATGCGGGCGACACCATACCGGTCGAATGATGCCCGCACGGCCGGGTCCAGAAGGGCAGCCAGCTCGCCTTCCTGCTCATAGCCCGGCATGAAGCGCTTCATCATGGCGTTCTGGGCCGTGGCGGGGTGGAAGTAGATTTCGCTCGTGCCAGCCGGCAGGCGCGGAATAAGGCCGCGGATATGGTCCGGCGTCATGTGACCGGACCAGCGCAGACCGAAACACCAGTCATTGGTTTTCAGCCCCGCTTTGCGGATCTGGTGGCGCAGGACGCCGATCCAGTGACGCAGGGCACGGTCTCCCAGCGTATCGTTGGCCTCGACAGGCTCCGGCGGCTCGAAAGGCGAGCGGACAGCCCGCAATCCATGCTCCAGACCGGACTCGATCAGGAAGCGCCCCACGGTCGGATGCAGATGCATGTGCTTGTGGGCATTGGCATGATCGAGCGTGAGCCCGGTCGCAGCAAAGGCCCGGAACTGGGCCTCGATCTCGCGGCGTAGGGCATGGCGCGCGGCCGGGCAGAAAAAATACTCCACGCCAAGACGGAGCTGGTTGCGGCCGAACCAGCCCTGCTCATCCGTAATGGCTGGCAGATCAAGGACGGACTTGCCTTCGATCGCCACCACATGCAGCCCAACCTTCAGATCCGGCATGGTCTTCGCCCGCCGGATGGCGTCTTCGGCGGCATCGCCCGCAACCATCAGGCTGGCCGTGGACAGGATTCCATTGCGATGGGCCTGTTCGATGGCCTCGTTGACTTCGAGGCTCATGCCAAAATCATCGGCGGATACGATGGCACGGCGAAGGGTGCTGGATGTCATGGCAGGTCTCACGAAAAAGGGGCCATGACATCTGCCATGACCCCTGGGTAGTTTTCGGTCAGGCGCGCACCGTTCAGGCGGCGTGACGGTCCTTGAGGAACTGGAAGAACTCCACACCCTCACGCAGGCGGCGCTTCATCATCTGCGGGCTGCGGACCATCTCGTTGACGATCGAGGCGATCTTGGAGCCGCGGAAGTAGAACTTGCGATAGAACTCCTCGACGCTCTCGAAGATTTCCGTGTGCGACAGGTGTGGGTAATGCAGCGGGGCGATCTGCACGCCGCTCTCATCGATCAGTTCGGCTTCCGCCTCGTTCAGCCAGCCGTTTTCCGTCGCCTGCTTGTGCAGGAACGTGCCCGGATACGGCGCGGCCAAGGAGACCTGCAGGGTGTGCGGGTTGATTTCCTTGGCGAACTTGATCGTCTCCTGGATGGTCTCCTTCGTCTCGCCCGGCAGGCCGACGATGAAGGTTCCGTGGATCTTGATGCCCAGCTTGTGGCAGTTGCGCGTGAATTCCTTGGCGGTCTCGACGCGCATGCCCTTCTTGATGTTGTGCAAGATCTGCTGGTTGCCGCTCTCGTAGCCGACCAGCAGCAGGCGCAGGCCGTTTTCCTTGAGAACCTTCAGGGTCTCGTAGGGGACGTTCGCCTTGGCGTTGCAGGACCATGTGACACCGAGCTTGCCCATTTCCCGGGCAATGGCTTCGGCACGCGGCAGGTCGTCCGTGAAGGTATCATCATCGAACATGAATTCCTGCACTTCGGGGAAGTACTGCTTGGCCAGACGCACTTCGGCGGCCACATGCTCGGGACTGCGGGTCCGGTAGCGGTGACCGCCAACCGTCTGCGGCCACAGGCAGAACGTGCAGCGCGACTTGCAGCCACGGCCCGTATAGATCGAGATGTACGGGTGCTTCAGGTAGCCGATGAAGTAGTCGTTGATGTTGAGGTCGCGCTTGTAGACCTCGGTCACGAACGGCAGGCTGTCCATGTCCTCGATCATCGCGCGATCCTTGTTCGCGATGATCTCACCCTTCTCATTGCGCCAGGTGATGCCGTCCACTTCTGCGAGCGGCTTGCCCTCGGCGATTTCCTTGATGGTGAAATCGAACTCGTTGCGGGCCACGAAGTCGATCGGACCACCCTTCTCCATGCTCTCGTTGGGCTGGACGGCAACCTTCGCGCCCACCATGCCGATCATCAGCTTGGGATTCGCATCCTTGAGCATCTGGGCAACGCGGACATCGGACGCAAAGGACGGCGTGGAGGTGTGCATGACGACGAGGTCACGGTTCTTCACGTCTTCGAGAATGGGATCCATGCCCATCTTGGCCGGCGGAGCATCGATCAGGCGCGATCCGGGAACGAGCGCGGCAGGCTGCGCCAGCCATGTCGGATACCAGAAGGACTTGATCTCACGCTTCGCCTGGTAGCGGGAGCCAGCGCCACCATCGAAGCCGTCGAAGGAAGGAGGCTGGAGAAAAAGGGTTCTCATCATGATCGGACACTCCTGTGGGTGGCGCCGGCCTGGAGCGAGGTGGCGCAGGACGCGGAATTTCGTTTTCTTCGGGCGATATGGACCGTTCTGCCCCGCCATGCAACGCGTGATCCGCGCGCACTGCCCACCATAATGGCCGCAGACAGCCAGTCACGGACCACCAGAAGCGGGATTGCGGCCGGAAGCGGACAGTCCGTGGCACGGTCCATGATACGACTTCCGATGGCGCGCACCAGCCATGTCAGAAGCAGCATGAACCATGTCCACCAGGCGTTCGGACGGAACAGGACAGCCGTCACGGCCCAGAACAGGGGAAGCTGGATGGCGGACAGTCCGTAGCCGACAGGCGCGACGTTCTTGACGGTCCGTCCCCAGCGAAGCTCATGGGCCAGCAGGTCGCTGATGGAATGCTCGCCCACGGTGGTATGGGTCAGGGTAGGCGCAATGGCGATGTTCTCACCCCGCGCCCGGATAAGCTGACCCAGTTCGGCATCATCGGCCACATGATCGACCAGCGCCTCAAGGCCACCGATCTCCTCAAGGGTCTGACGCCGCAGGGCCATTGTGGCCCCGAGACAGTCCTGACGCCCCAGAAAGCGGGACATCATGACGCCAGGCAGGAAGTTATGATTGATCTGGCAGGCGCCGAGCTGCTGCACGAGCGTGCCTGCGGCAGGACGCCCTGCATACAATGTCGTAACCAGGCCCGTCCCCTGCTCTTCCAGACTCGTCACGACGTGACGCAGGTAGTTGGGGCTGGCGTGAATATCGGAGTCGGAAATCACGATAATGTCATGACGGGCTTCACCGTACATGTTCATCAGATTGCCAACCTTGCGGTTCGGACCGTGTTCCTGCGGATCGATCACCACGCTGACCGGAATCCGCGGATGACGCGCCCGGAGGCGCTCAATGACGGCCAGGGCGGTATCTTCCCTGTCCTGAACGCCGAAGACGATCTGGAAATCCGGATAGTCCTGGGTGAACACGCTTTCCAGCGCATCCTCCAGCAGCGGCTCATTGCCGTGCAGCGGCTTGAGAACCGTGACTGACGGCCAGGTCCGGTCCGACAGGCGCAGGGCTTCGTCCGCTCTTCGCTCCGTCCGGCGGAACCGTGCGAGCAGGGTTGCGCCCGCCAGCGCCTGCAGATTGCCGGCGGCGGAAACAAGGGCGCAGAAACCGGCCGCGATCGTAAGAGGTAAGGGCACGACGGTCTTCTAGCCTTCCCGAACGTTTTTGGGAAAGGGTGCCGTCGCGGGGGCGGACTCAGTCATGCAGGAAATGGGCAGTCTTACTGTCCAGATGATCTGCCAGACCGCTGGCGCCCCCCTGGCTCAGAGCTCCGCCGAAATCGGCGCGCTGGGCGGCCACCTGGCTGATATGGGCGTTGAGCAGGACGTCAGTGATCCGCCAGCCGGAGGTACCATTCGTCATGATGTAGTCGATCGGCGTGACATCACCCCCATCCGTGCCACCGATCGTCGTATCGACAATCAGGCCGCCAGTCGGGTTGGGGCGCGTCTGCGGGTTGACCGTGAAGGCGGCCGGAGCTTCGGGTTTGAACGAAGAAGCATAGCGCGCAATCGTGAACTGGCGGAAAGATCCCAGCAGACGGGTCCGGTCTGCTGGGCTCAGGCTGTTGTAACGCACGCCGACCGAGCGACGGAGAATCGCTTCGAGGTCAAAGGCACGATCCACGGCCGGGGCGATCATCGTCGCGCGCTGCTGGGCGGTCTTTCCCGTCTTCTGGGCGGCTTTCAGGGCGTCATACAGGGCCGAGATCGGCGCCACCGCAGATGTCGCATCAGCCGGTGCGGCCTCGGCGGCCGTCTGGGCCAGGGCAGGGGAGGAGAGCGCCGTCATGGCGACAGGCCCCGTCAGGAGACAGGCTGACAGAAGGGACAGGGTCACTTTCGGGGAAAAACGGCAAATCATGATCGTGCTTTCGTCCTGTAGACAGTTCCGTGCGTAGAGATCAGGTTCATGACACACTGTATCAAGTTCCCTGTAACAAGTTCTGGCATCCATAGATCCATCTGTGCTCGATTAGCCACAGCCCTGATGCGAATTATGCAGCCTGACATTGAGGCGAACACGACAATGGGTCTATAGGCAGTCAATCTAATGCTCGATGGTCCTTCATGTTTCCCGACTTTCCGGAGCCGGGACAAGGAAGACAGCCACGGGCCATCCACGATGTGCAAGGCCCCGGGCGCCCTATGGACGCACCTTCCGGAGGCTAGAACCAGAGGATTATAATGGCCGTTCCTTTGATGCAGGCTGTCCGAGTCGGACGGTACGTTGTCAAGCAGCACCTCACGGGCCGCAAGCGCTATCCGCTGGTCCTGATGCTCGAACCGCTGTTCCGCTGCAACCTGGCGTGCGCCGGGTGTGGCAAGATCGACTACCCTGCGCAGATCCTGAACCAGCGTCTCAGCCTTCAGGAATGCCTGGATGCCGACACGGAAGCCGGTGCCCCCGTCATCGCCATCGCCGGTGGTGAACCTCTCCTGCACAAGGAAATGCCCCAGATCGTCAAAGGTTTGATCGGGCGGAAAAAATACGTCTACCTGTGCACGAACGGCCTGCTGCTGGAGAAGAAGCTCGACGATTACGAGCCCTCCCCGTTCTTCTCCTGGGACGTGCATCTGGATGGCGACCAGCTCATGCATGACGCTTCCGTCTGTCAGGAAGGCGTTTTCGAGCGTGCGACCGCAGCGATCCGTCTTGCGAAGTCCCGTGGTTTCCGCGTCTCCATCAACTGCACCCTGTTCGACGGCGCAGTTCCGGAACGCGTTGCGGCCTTCTTCGACGAAGTCATGGCGATGGGCGTGGACGGCATCATGACCGCTCCGGGCTATGCCTATGAGCGCGCACCGGACCAGGCACACTTCCTGAACCGCCAGAAGACGAAGCAGCTGTTCCGCGACATCTTCCGCCTCGGCAAGGGCAAGAAGTGGCGCTTCACGCAGTCTCCGCTGTTCCTGAACTTCCTGGCCGGCAACGAGAACTATCACTGCACGCCGTGGGGCAAGCCGCTTCGCACGGTCTTCGGCTGGCAGCGTCCGTGCTATCTGCTCGGCGAAGGCTATGCCAAGACCTTCAAGGAGCTGATGGACGATACGGCCTGGGAGCAGTACGGCACCGGCGCTTACGAAAAATGCGCCGACTGCATGGTGCATTCCGGCTACGAGTCCACGGCCGTCATGGATGCCGTCGCGCGTCCCTGGCATATCGCCAAGGTGGCCCTGTTCGGACCGGAAACCGAAAAGCCGATGGTCCCGGAAATCTCGCTCGCCAACCAGCGCCCGGCCGAATACGGCTACGAGGAGCAGGTCCAGCAGCAGATGGAGCGGATCTCCACGGGCGCCAAGCCGGCCCGCGGTCCCCGCGTCCGCGTGAATGGCCGTCCGGCCAACACGGTCTCGGATGTGGCTGACGCAGCAGACTGAAGACGCGCTTCCTCCTTGGTACGAAACAGAAAACCGGCTCTTCGCGAGCCGGTTTTTTTATGGGGAAAGTCTTTCCGCTGCGGGGGCGCAATCAAGGGCATGGCATCCGCCAGTCGTCCTGTTATGATTGTGTCTTCATTATTCTGGCCGGATCATGCTGACCCCTATCCTCGTTATCTGTCTGCTCATTTTCCTCAATGCCGTGTTTGCCATGGGAGAAATGGCACTCATCTCGGCAAAGCGGCCACGGCTGGACGTACTGGCCAAGCAGGGAGTCCGGGGGGCTACGACCGCAATCCGGCTGGCAGAAGATCCGCACAGCTTCCTGCCGACCGTTCAGGTGGGCATGACGCTGGTCTCCATCCTTGAAGGTACGTTTGGCGGCAGCCAGATGGAAAGTACCGTCACGGCATGGATCGCCAATATTCCCTCCCTCCGTCCGATTGCGAGCGAAGTCTCGATCGTGCTGGTCGTGGCGATGATCACCTTCGCCATGCTGGTTTTCGGTGAACTCATCCCCAAACAGATCGCGTTGCAGCAACCAGAAGCCATTGCCTCGCGGCTGGCATGGCTGCTGGTCGGCGTGGCCCGGATCGCACAGCCCATTGTCTGGCTGCTCAGCGGCACGTCCTCGCTGGTGCTCCGCCTGCTCCGTGTCGGCCCCCTGACACGCGCAGCGGTAACGGAAGAGGAACTGAAAGCCGTTCTGGCCGAAGGTGCCCGCGCAGGCGTTCTCGAAACCGACGAACAGGCCATGATCGAGCGCCTTCTGCGTCTGGCAGACCGCCCCGTCCGCGCCATAATGACCCCCCGCAACGAGCTTTTCTGGATCGACAGACATGCGGATCAGGAAACACTGGTCCGCAAACTGCGCCAGTCTTCCTACGCCCGGATTGTCGTCTGTGAGGGAGACGTCGATCATCCCGTCGGTGTCATTCTGGCCAAGGACATCATGGACCGGCTGCTGCTGAAGCTTCCGGTTTCCGTCGATGCGGTCCTGCGTGAGCCGCCGGTCATTCCAGACAGCCTCAGCGCCCAGGACATGATCGAGCGCATGCGCGGCGTCAATCTTGGCATCACCTTCGTCCTGGACGAATACGGCTCCTTCGAGGGCATCGTGACACCTTCGGACGTTTTCGAAGCCATTGTCGGCGAGGAAAAGACCGAATCCTCGTCTTCGGAACTTCAGGCGGCCGAAGGTGAAGACGAATATATTTTCGATGGCTTCATGCCGGCGGACGAACTGCGTTCCCGTCTCGACCTGCCGGAACTACCAGGCGCCGGCGGTTATCATACCCTCGGCGGCGTGATGCTGGCGCTTTTGCGGCGCGTTCCGGCCCGGGGAGACAAGGTGGCGTTCGGGGGCTGGCTGTTCGAGGTTCTGGAAATGGATCGCCGACGCGTCGGAAGGGTCAAGGTCAGTCATCAGGTTCTCGCCGAAGACTGACCCTGCAGCTCAGACCTTGCTGACAAACAGGGCCGGCCTGTCAGTCACGGGAGCATAGCCACCCTGATTGCCGTAATTCTGCGGCTGAGCTGTCATCGGCGTGGATGTCAGCAGTTCGATGACGCGCTTCTGGGCTGTAATGGCCCTTTGCAGAAGCTCGCCATTGCGATTGCCCAGTTCCGTCATCTGTTCCAGCAGGTCGCGATAGGGGAAGGCCGGCGAGTCACCCCGCGCAACAGCCTCATCGTCCTCCGGGCGGCACGGGCAAAGATTCTCCCTGCGGTCATTGGCCGCGGAAACTTCCTGCTCCAGCGTTCTGGCTGCATCCTGCTTTTCCGGAAGAAGAGCCAGAGCGTCCGGAATCCGCGCCTCTTCCAGTGCAGAGTTTTCCGCTTCGAGAATGGCGATCAGCCGCTGCATGACCGGAATAATGGAAGCGCTCATTTCTGCTCCTGCATGGCCAGCATCTGACGGTCAATCGCGTCCGTCAGGCCTATTCCACCGTTATTTTCCATCTGCTTGGCGATCTGTTCCACCAGCATGGGCCGGAACTGCTTTTCCCCTGCTCCACCGCTGAACATATTCTCGCTGTTGTCATCGGTCGCGAACATGGGCTGAAGCATCTGGTTGATAGCCATCGACTCGAAACTCTGAGCCGACTTGAGAGTCTTGGCCGGATCTGCCTTCTGCCCGTGCAGTGGCAATCCCTGCGATACCGTGGCGGTGGTCGAGGATACTGTCATCAACGCATCTCCAGTTCTGCCTGCAGGGCGCCATCGGCCTTGATGGCCTGCAGAATGCTGATCATGTCTCTTGGCCCTACTCCCAGCGCATTCAGCCCTGAAACAAGCTCCCGGAGCGTGGTGCCCCCCGGAACGACCGCAAGATGATGGGTCTTGCCCGTGTCCACCTTGACGTTTGTGCGGGGCACGATGGCCGTCTGACCGCCGGAGAATGGCCCTGGCTGGGAGACCTGGGGCGTCTCCGTCACCTGAACCGTCAGGTTGCCCTGCGCCACGGCAACCGTGCTGATCCGGACGTCTGCCCCCATGATGATGGTGCCACTGGCTTCGTCTACGACCACCTTAGCCGGCGTATCCGGAGTGACCAGAAGGTCTCCGATTCGGGAGAGCGTGGAGACAGGATCATGATTGCTCAGATCCAGCAGGACTGTCCGTGGATCCTGAACGATCGCAATCGGCCCAAAGGTCCGGTTGATGATGGCCGCGATCCGACTCGCCGTCGTGAAATCGGGATTACGCAGGCTCAGATGCAGGTTCGCACGATGACTGAGGTCAAAGGGGACTTCGCGTTCGACGATACCGCCATTGGCGATATGTCCGCTGGTCGGCACGTTGCGGGTAATGGACGCAGCCGCACCACGGGCCGAAAAGGCATTGGTCGCCAGAGACCCCTGCGCAACAGCATAGACCTCACCGTCAGCAGCCATCAGCGGCGTTACGAGAAGCGTTCCGCCTGTCAGGGAAGACGCATCGCCCGCCGCCGAGACCGTGACATCGATCCGGTTGCCTCCGTGCACAAACGCCGGAAGATCGGCCGTGACCATGACAGCGGCAACGTCATGCGTCTGAAGCTGGGTTTCCTGATCGCGGATATTCACACCCAGCCGGTTCAGCATGGAAATGAGGGTTTCGCGGGTGAAAATCGTGTTCGTCAGGCGATCGCCCGTGCCATTCAGGCCCACCACTAGACCGTATCCGATCAACTGGTTGCTCCGGACACCTTCCATGTCCGTGATGTCCTTGATGCGGACGCTGGCTGCCAGCGTAAAGCCCGGCAGGAGGAGCAGTCCGACACAGACAAACGCAGTCAGTCGCTGCGTCAGGGGCCGGAGGGGGAACGGATATTGCGTGAAAAAGCGCATGGGCGGCGGGGTGTATCCTGATGCCTGCAAGACAGGTCTGGGGGTCTCAGGTGTTGAGGATGGTCGTACAGGGTAAAGAAACCCCTAACAGAGACGCAGATTTCCGCGCTTTCCGACAAACGGGCAAAGCATGTTCGGGGTTGGCGGATGCGGCTGGGGTGGCTATAAGCCGCGCGTTATCGCCTGCGGCTGTTGGAAGCGGACGTTGGCAGATCAGCCAGGGATTGGATGCGCATGATTACGCTGCCGCCGGATTATAGACCCTCCGACAATGAAGAGTTCATGAACCCGCTTCAGGTCGAGTACTTCAGGCAGAAGCTTCTGCGCTGGCGTCTGGATCTGCTGAAAGAGGCGGATGGAACCCTTGCGAGTCTCTCGGAAGGCGGAATTCATGAATCAGACATCACCGACCGTGCCAGCGTCGAAACGGACCGGGCCTTTGAGCTCCGCACCCGTGACCGGGCGCGCAAGCTGATCACCAAGATCAACATGGCCCTCGAACGCATCGACGACGGAAGCTACGGTTTCTGCGAAGAGACGGGAGAGCCGATTGGCCTGAAACGCCTTGAAGCACGCCCGATCGCGACCCTGTCCATCGACGCACAGGAACGCCACGAGCGCATGGAAAAGGTCCATCGGGACGATTAAGGCTTGCGCTTGGCGCGCTGACCCGTTACGAAGCGCGCCAAGGCAACGGTATGCTGCTGTAGCTCAGTGGTAGAGCACTCCCTTGGTAAGGGAGAGGTCGACAGTTCAATCCTGTCCAGCAGCACCATTTTTCCTCTTTTTCAGAGACTTGGCCGTTCAAGCAGTCTCAGATCCCCCATCATTACAGACCGTAGCACATGGCTGTCATGGATCACTTCCGCAAGCGGGATGTGGATCATCTTGACTACAGCCTTCTGCAAAACTCCCTACAATCCGATGAATGATGCCCGTGCAGAAGTACAGGCATAAAAAAAAGCCGCCTCTCCGAGGGAGAGGACGGCCTTTTCCGGCTAGTGCGCCTTTTAATCGCGACGGTCGCGGATCTTTACATACGCAATAGCCGCATGCTCAGCGCAGTAAGGCTTTCCGGGAAGCGGTGTCGCGCCGCAGAAATGAAAACCCGGTGTACCAGGATCGCCGATGGGCCAACAGCAGGACGGGCCACGGCGGGTCGGGCGGTCGATGCCAGCGGTCGAAAAGCGGGGCGGCATGGCCGGACGCGGCGCGGGAGCGACGCGAGGTTCCAGCTTGGGGGCTACAGCAGGCTCCCGACGGGCTGTGACGGCCTCCTTGGCGGCCGCCGAGTGGGGACGTGAGACAGCGGCCGGCTGGGGCGTCGGTTTCGCGGCTTCAGGGGCGATAGACGGTGCTTTATGGACCGGAGCAGCAGGCTTTTCTGCCACCTTTTCCGCAACACCCACAGACATCTTGGCGGAAGCTGCCTCCTTATCCGTAAACAGGTCCGCTCCCGCAGGTTCGGCAGCCTTGGCGCGAGAGGGGCTTTTACGACGGGGGGTGGCTTCCGTCGTACCCGTTTCACCGTCCTTGACCTTGCGGTTGCGGATGGGAGACGGGCGGGGCGGCAGGCCCAGACGGTGCGCCTTGCCGACGACGGCATTTTTGGTGATGGAGAGCTGGCGGCCGATTTCGGCGGTCGAAAGTCCCTGACTCCACAGATCGCGAAGTCTGGCGATCGTCTCGTCCGTCCACTCCATATGTTCGTTTCCCTGTCCCGCTTCGGTGCCTGAACCGGCCCGATATCCTGTTGATTTTCAATCCCGGACCACCGGACCCGGAACATCTTCGGGACGTTTCTTACCAGAAACTCCCCGCCACGTCGAAGGCGGTTCTTACGAGGCCGGTTCGGCGACCCGCTGAAGCTCCACAAGGCCGTTCACGACGGCCAGCGCGATTTCGCCACGGACCAGCGCTTGGGCATCCAGACCGAAAAGTTCGCGACGCCAGCCCTTCAGCGCGCCCACATCGGTTTCACCAAGCGCAATCAGGTCCAGATCGTCCGAAGAAGCCACCAGGCGGGGGGCCACCTTGTGCTGCTCGCACTTGGCGGCCAGCAGCACACGCAGAAGCGCAACGAGAGCTGTGGAGGGCCGGGGGCGATCGGATTTCGAAGGGGCCTTGGGAAGTTCGGACTCAGGCAGTTCCTGCGCGATACGGATTGCTTCGAGAAGGCCTTTGCCCATCTTGCCTTCGGCAAAACCCCGGGTCACCCCCCGGATGCGGGAGAGAGCCTCGACCGTATCCGGATGAACGGCCGCGATTTCCAGCAGGCTTTCATCACGGATGACGCGCTGGCGGGGGATATCGGCGTTCTGGGCTTCCTGTTCGCGCCAGGCGGTGACTTCGCGCAGAATGCCAAGCATCCGCCGGTTGCTGGTCCGGGCCTTCAGCTTTTCCCACAGGCGACGGGGATCGGGACGGAAGGTCTTCTCTTCCGTCAGGATAGCCTGTTCGGAGTCGGCCCAGTGCAGACGGTCCTGCTCGGCAAGCTGTTTGCGCAGCGCAGCATAGACCGTTCGGAGATGGGTGACGTCGGCGGCGGCATAGGCAAGCTGCGCCGCGCTGAGCGGACGGGCCGACCAGTCACTGAAGCGATGCGCCTTGTCGATGCTGCGACCAGTAATCGCGCCGACCAGACTGTCATAGCCAACCTGATCGCCAAAACCGGCCACCATGGCAGCAACCTGCGTATCGAAAACCGAAGCCGGAAGGCGGTCGAAAATATGGAGGAAAATCTCAAGGTCCTGCCGGGCAGCATGGAAGACCTTGGTGCAGTCCGGTTTGGCCAGAAGGGCGCCGAGAGGGGCAAGATCGATGCCGGGTGCCAGCGTGTCGATCAGGACGACATCTTCGGTTCCGGCGAGCTGCACCAGGCAAAGCTCGGGCCAGTATGTCCGTTCCCGGACGAATTCCGTGTCGATGGTCACGAAAGGCTCGTTCTGCAGTTTTTCGCAGATACGGGCCAGCTCCTCACTGGAGGTCAGGAGAACGGGGGTCGGGAAGGTCGGAGCTTTCGAGCGCATGAAACGATCCTACACAATGCGCAGGATCGTGACCACGCCCCCTGATCGTCCTTCCCTTACCCGTTTCAGGAGGATCAGAGGGACTGGTCGATCCAGGCCTTGAGCTGGCTCTTCGGCAGCGCACCCATCTGCTGGGCAACCGGCTTACCGTCCTTGAAGACGATCAGCGTCGGGATGCTGCGCACGCCATACTTGGTCGGCGCTTCGGGGTTGGAGTCGATATTGACCTTGGCGACCTTCAGGCGGCCCTGGTACTCGGCGCCGATTTCCTCAAGTGCCGGAGCGATCATCTTGCATGGGCCGCACCATTCCGCCCAGAAATCGACCAGAACCGGACCTTCGGACTTCAGGACGTCGGCTTCGAAGCTGCTATCGCTGACGGCGACGGTGTTTGCGCTCATGAGGGTATTCCTTGTGGCGAATGATGTTTCTGAGAACGGATATCGGCTGCCCGGCCCCTCACTGCAAGGGGCTTTTGATCTGCATCAAGCTCCGGGACGGACCTGATCCAGCAGCAGGGACGGAAGTGTGACAACGGCCGGTCCTTCCGTCCAGACCAGAGAACAGTGAATGTCGTAGCCGGGATGAAGTTGCGCCAGCACGGCACGATAGGCCGCCATCTGCCGCAGATAGACAACCGGCGTGCGCTCGGCCCGCAGATGCGGATTGCGATTCGTCTTGTAGTCACAGACCCAGATCTGCCCGTCCCCGATCCGCAGACGATCCACCTGCCCCAGCACCACGCGGCCCGCGCTGACACCGGAAATCGGCTGTTCCGCGCGGCTTCCGGGCGCAAAAAGCGGCGCAAGGTCGGGATGGGACAGAACACCCAGAACCTGCTGGGCCAGACGATCGATTTCCGGTTCCGTCAGGCCGAGCGCACGGCGGGACAGCCAGCGCAGGGCCACGGCCTCACGCTCTGCCACCGGCGTTTCGGGCAGAAGCTGGAGCAGACGATGGATCATCGTGCCGCGCCGCATGGCCTGTTCGCGCACCGGGGTCGGACGACCAGCCAGAAGCTCCAGCGGTGAACGCGCAGCCGGAAGTTCGCCGAACTCCGCCCCATCCGGGCGGCTGGGGGCGAGCGGGCGCGTCATGGCGTCCTCACGCTGGGCAATGAACGGCTTCCAGTCCGGAGCGCGGCCCATCCAGTCCGGCAACGTCGCGCAGGGCGGTTCGGCAGATCCGGGCTGGAAAACAACGGGGGCAAGTGTCCGCCCTTCTTCCAGCACGAGCCGTTCGCCTTCCCAGCCCAGATCCATAGGTTCGGATCGCGCATGGGCCAGTTGCCGGAACCCCACCTCACATTGCCGATACCAGCTTGTATCCGCAGGCTCGCGCTTGGCCCCGGCCCCACAGATCACCAGCCAGTCACTGGCGCGGGTCAGGGCGACATAAAGCAGGCGGTTGCTTTCGGCGCGGGATTTTTCGGCGTCCCGTTCGGACAGGGCCGTCGTGACGTCCGTCCCCATGTCCTTTTTCGGCACCCAGAGCGGAAGTTCGAGCGCGCCCGCCTCTTCCCACAGGAAATCACTGCCCGGCGGCGGCTTGGAGGTCGTGTCCGGCATGACGACCAGACGCGCCTGAAGCCCCTTGGAGCCGTGCACGGTCATGACGCGGACGGCACCGAGTTCACTTTCGGCCTCGCGCTTGCTGGTGATCTCGCTGGCTTCGAGCCAGTGCAGGAAGCCCTGAAGCGACGGCGGATGCAGGCCTTCATAGCGCAAAGCCGCTGTGAGCAGTTCATCCACCGGTTCAGCCGCTTCCGGCCCCAGACGCCGCAGCAGCCGCGTCCGGCCGCCATGCTGGCCCAGCGTTTCGGCAAGCAACCGATACGGAGACGCATAATCGACGCGCGCGTACAGCGTTGAGAGCATTTCCCAGGCCGCACGCCAGTCCTCGCGCTCCCGATGCCGTTCCCGCAGAACGGTCCAGAGCGGCTGGCCTTTGGGGCCGAGGGCATGGGCCGTGCCATTGCGGGTGGCGAGCGCCATCAGCGAGTCGTCCGTCAGCCCGCCGAGCGGGGATGTCAGGACGGAAGCCAGCGTCAGATCATCCTGCGGCAGGAGCAGAGCCGCGCAGAGCGTCATGAGATCGCGGACCGCAACCTGCTGCGT
This sequence comes from Gluconobacter sp. R75690, assembly GCF_015244525.1. Taxonomy (NCBI): domain Bacteria; kingdom Pseudomonadati; phylum Pseudomonadota; class Alphaproteobacteria; order Acetobacterales; family Acetobacteraceae; genus Gluconobacter; species Gluconobacter sp. R75690. The sequence goes on from NZ_JABCQB010000003.1 coordinate 178,577, forward strand.
CAGCCCGACCCGGACCAGCGTCGCGACCGGCACATTGCGTGATTTCAGAGCCCGGATCAGCGAACGCAGAAATGGCGAACGCCGGGGGACGAGGATCAGCACATCGCCCGCTGTCAGGGGCGCCTGTCCCGGCTGGGGCGGACGGCCAATCTGCTGGTCGATCCATTCCGCAAGAGCTTCGGCCAAACGCTGCGGGGCACTGCGCTGTCCGGTATTGGCGGATGGCGCACGCCAGGGCGTGAGACCTTCGTCGTCGTCCTCGCCCTGCATGACGGGGACGAGCGGCCAGAGTTCCACGCGCCCCCCCTGCCCCGGACGGGCCGAGACATGCGGGCGCAGCGTCTTTTCGCCTTCCTGCAACAGGCCATGCGCGGCGAGAGGCTGGGAGAACACTGCGTCCACGAAAGACAGGACCGGCGGGACCGAGCGGAAGGAGACGTTCAGTTCCGGATCGCGCCACAGCAGACCGGCATTGCGCACCCGGCTGGCAAATTCATGGCGCCAGCGGTGAAACTCTTCCGGCTGGGCGCCCTGGAAGCCATAGATCGACTGCTTGTAATCGCCGACCGCGAAGATCGTGCGCGGACGCGGCCCCATCTCCCACGCGCCCTCACCTGCGAAAAACTCGGATGTAAGCGCGCCGGCGATTTCCCATTGCAGGCCGGAATTGTCCTGCACCTCATCCAGCAGCAGATGGTCGATACCGCCATCGAGCTTGTAGAGCACCCAGGCCGCTCCCGGATCGCGCAGGAGGTTGCGGGTTTCCTGAATGAGGTCGTTGTAATCGACCAGCCCGCGGGCCGACTTGCCGGCCTGAAACGCCGTCAGCATCGGCGCGGCCAGACCAAGCAGGGCGCGGTTCAGCAGAACAAGACGTGCGCTTTTGAGGCTGGCCTGAAGATCGAGAAGACGCTGCGCCTCGTCCTCCAGCAGATGTACAATCCCCGGAACGGCTTCCTGCGCTTTCTTGGCGACGATCCGGTTCATCTGCCGCACGGTTCCCTTGTCCGTCAGCAGACATTTCGCCCAGACTGCGGGCGCACGTTCAGACGGTTCCGTTCCGAGCCAGGCCAGCATCTGTTCAACATTGGCACGGGCCGCAGGCGTCACGAGCCCAAGCACATCCCGCAGCCCAGCCCGCAGATCGTCCTCCTTCGGCGGCTGGCAGGCGAGGTTTTCAAGGTCTTCAAGGCTCTGCTGCCCGGCTTTCAGGGCCTTGCGATAGGCGCTGACCACGCTGTCCGGCAGGATCGCCCAGCGTTCCAGCAGCGGACGGGCGCGGCTTTCCTCCATGTTGAGCGTACGGATGCGCTGGAAGAAGCGGTCCAGCCCTACCGTTCCGGCCACATCGGCGGCAAGTTCCGGCGAACGGGCCAGCCCGTCTTCCATCGCTTCACGCAAGGCCAGCGTGGTGTCGGTATCTTCCATCAGCGTGAAATGCGGATCGACCGAGGCTTCCAGCGGGAAACGCCGCAGCAGGGACTGGCAGAAGGCGTGGATCGTCTCGATCCGCAAACCGCCCGGCAGATCGAGCACGCACAGGAACAGGGCGCGGGCGCGGCGGCGGGTTTCGTCCGTGTTGGGAACGTCGAGGCTTTCAAGTTCCACACCCAGCTTCGCATCCGGCAACGAGACCCAGCTTCCCAGCTTCTGCTGAAGCCGGTTGGCCATCTCGGCGGCGGCAGCCTTGGTATAGGTCAGGCACAGGATGCGCGAGGGATGCGCACCATCGACCAGAATGGTGTCGCCGTCATCGGTCTGCACATAGAGCGGCAGCATGAGCCGCAACAGGCGGTCGATCAGCAGTTTCGTCTTGCCCGAGCCCGCCGAGGCCGAAACGAACACCGAAGCACGCGGATCGGAAGCCTGACGCTGCGTGCGGTCGGCAGCGGCGATGACTTCGTCACGAGTAACGGGGCGCGTCGCAGGCGGCATATCGTTCATTCACCCTCTCCTTCCGCATAGGCTGCGCGCCATTCATCCACGCGGGCAAGCTGGGCGTAGTCGGTGTAGCGCGGGACATGCCCGGCCCAGGGCTGGGAGCGGTAGGGCTGATCGGGATTGTCGTATTCGTCCACGAGGGTCCGGAGTTTTTCCATGGCCTCACCGATCAGGGTCGGCGCATCCGTGCCGGAACGTGAGCCGGGTACTTCGCTTTCCTTGCCCGGATCGTCCCCGCCGGTCAGATGCCAGTAGAGCAGTTTCTTCGTCTCGACAGCTGGAACGTCCCTGAACGCCCCTTTCGCCAGCAGCGCGCCTTCGAGCACGAGCTGGACGGACCAGCCTTCCGCAACATTCTTCCCGCTGGGCGGCTGCCCGGTCTTGTAATCGAAGACCGTTGCCAGACCATCCGCGCCAATATCGATCCGGTCCGCACGGCCGCGCAGCTCGAACGGCGCGAAAGCCGCCTGAAGACGGAAAGACGCCGTGACCTCCACAAACCGCCCCTGCGCCGGACCACTTTCTTCCATGTCCAGACGGTAGGCAGCTTCCTTTTCCGCCACCCAGTCCGCAATCCGGGCCAGACGCGGGCCCCACCAGTTCACAAGGGCCGGACGCATATTGGCCTTCGCCAGTTCCTCGGCAAAAACGCGACGCAAGATGGCGCTCGCATTGGCGGGCCAGCGCTCGGGGAAGTCGCTCAGGACACGTTCCATCGCATCATGCACGATCATGCCGAAATCAGCGTGTTCCGCGCCTTCCTCCAGTGGCTTGAGCGCCCGGAGCTTCAGGACATGCTTGGCATAGATCGCATAGGGATCGTGCATCCAGGTTTCGATCTCGGTGATGCTGAGACCACGTGGGCGCAGGGCGACGGGCGGACGTGGCTCGGGCGGAGCAACGGCCTCGGCGCCTGCGAGTGGCTGATCCAGACAGCGCTGCCAGTCCAGCGCCGGATGCAGCGGAAGGCTCTGCGACCGTCCACCAAGAAACGCATCCATCCGCACCATCCACCGCGCCGGAACGCCGGGCGCACCCTCACGCCGGGCCGAACTGGCAAACACGGCTTCCTTCGACGCCAGAATGGTCGAGACGAAATCATGCGCGCTCACGCCCGTCTGCCGCTCCGGAGAGGGCAGACCGACGCGCACGCGCATCGGGCGGCTCAGCCAGGGGCCCGGATCGGTCGCGGGCGGCCAGACGCCTTCGTTCAGTCCACCCAGCACCACGACATCGAACGCCAGAAGCCGCGCTTCCAGCACACCAAGGATCGAGACACGCGGATGCGCCAGTTCCACGCCTCCGCGATGCGCACGCAGACCGGTCAGCATCTGCCCGGCCATCGACGTGTTGAGGAACGAATCCAGATGCGTCAGGCGCTGCGGCGGAAGGATGCCGGTATTGACGATCAGCGCCGCCAGATGGCGCGACAGAGCCTCGCCGTCCTCACCCAGCCACAGACGCGCACCCGGATGGCGCGGTTCGTCTTCCGGCGCATCCAGCTCTTCCGCCGTGGCCGCCAGAGCCTCTGCGGTGTGGATCAGGCGTTCGAGTAGTTCCGGCAGGGGAATGGCGCCTTCGATTGACAGGAGCGGATCAAAGGCCTGCTCGATACGCGCGATGAAAGCGGCGGGGCCTTCCGGCTCGTCGGGGGCGTCCGCGCTGGCGCCGTGATCGGGGGCATGTTTCTTCTGCGTATAGTCGTGCAGGGCGGCTTTCAGACCCGCGATGCTTGGCGCAGGGGCAGGCCCACGCAGCAGGAGCCGTTCCAGCCGCCGGGCCGAAGCATGGCAGTCGCCCGGCGTGCGCCCCAGAGCGGCGAGCGGGTGTTTCAGGACGGACAGGAGCGCCACCGGTGACAGTCGCGCTTCAGCGGCAGTCGCGATCAGGCGCAGGAAGACGGCGGCCGGAGTCTGGGAGAGGGACTCGCCCGCACTGTCATCGGCGTGGATGCCGAAGCGCAGAAGCTCCGTCCCCACGCGCTGCGCCAGAGCACGGTCCGGCGTGACGAGCGCGCAGGTTTTCCCGGTTTCGGAAACAACATCACGCAGGATCAGGGCGATGGCCTGTGCTTCCTGCTGCTGGTCCTGCGCGGGCAGTATGGAGAGGCCATCGATATCGCGCGGACGGCTGTCCTGCCCCCAGTGTTCGATCCCGTGTTCCGGCAGCAGGACCTCGCGCAGCATCAGTTCGCGCCCGCGATCCCGCCCGCCATCCCAGTCCGTGAGTTCCTCGCGGGACAGGCCCAGATCCGTCAGGATTTCCTTCAGGCCAGCCTGCGGATGTGACGGTGGTAGATCGGCCCAGATTTCATCCGTCATCCCCAGATCCACGCCCGGCAGGATCACGAGCCCGGCGGGAAGCCGCGCCACCACGGCCAGCACATCCGACACCGCCGCAGACCCATCCGCGAAGCCTACACCCCAGACGGGCGTCAGCGGCGGCTTTTCCGCCCAGGCCTGCGCCTGTGCTTTCAGACGCGCAATCTGCCGCGCCACGGGGTTGGACAGCCCCTCCTCTTCCAGCCATTTCGGCCAGATAGCAGTCACGATTTCCAGAAATTTCAGCGTCTGCTGCCAGTGATCGGAAAAGCGCTCCTCCACCGCATCCGGCAGACGTTCAGCCAGATCCACGCCGCTGCGCTCGGCCTCGTCCATCAGGTCCGCCAGCGCCTTGGCGAGCGGCCAGGCGCGATCGATCCCCTTGGTGCTGTCCACACCAACGCTCACGAGCGGCGTCTGAAGAATCAGCATCGAGAGCACGGCCAGACGCCGCTGCGGCTCCACAGGGGGCGGCAGAACGACGTCGATCCCGATGGACGCCAGCGCATCCTCGTCCACGTCATTGATGGCGACAATGCGCGGCAGAAGTGCGGCCTGCGTATCCAGAGCCCGCAGGAACGCTTCCATCAGCGCACGGCCCGCGCGACGGCTGGGGACAAGGATCAGGCCGGGGCCATCCGTTGCGGCTGCCGGATCCTGTTCAAGCCATTCCTGCGCCACACGGTCCAGAAACGGCTCCGTGCCGGCAATGGTGACGACGCCACTCATGGGTTCAATCCTGTCAGGCGCTCTTCAGGCCAGCCCGTCAGCTCCACGAGGCGGGAATCCTCGCTGTCTCCGGGACCGAAGGTGAGATGTAGCGCGCCTTCGGGCAGCAGGTCCCCGGCCCGTTCCGGCCATTCGACCAGCATGATGCCCTCGCACGCCTCGTCCCAGGCCAGTTCGTACAGCGCATCCGGCCCATCCAGCCGCCACAGATCATAGTGATGCACCGCCCCTTTCGGTGTCTCGTAAGGCTGGACCAGCGCGAAGCTGGGGCTGGGTACTTCCATCTGCGGATCCTGTGCCAGATGGCGCAGGAACGCCCGGGCGAACGTGCTTTTCCCGGCCCCCAATCCGCCCGAAAGCGCGAGGCAGTCTCCGGGCGCGCAGCGATCGGCGATCAGGGCCGCCAGAGTTTCGGTTGCAAGCTGGTCATCGAGGCGTATCTGCATGAGGCCAATGTGGCCCGACTGTCCGGAGCCAGCAAGCACGTTTGGGGAACATCCGTGTCCGTTCAGCCGGATGTGTGCTGAAGAAGCGCTTTCCACCGCGCCATGACCGGGCCTTCCTGAAATTCCGCCGCCCGCTGACGGGCGTGGGCTGACATATTCTGGCGCTGTTCGGGCGCGCCCATCAGTTCCAACAGGGCAACGGCCAGAGCTTCGGGCTCTTCGGGCGGAACCAGCGATCCCGTCTCGCCATCGCGGACGATTTCCGCGGGGCCGGTCTCGCAGTCAAACGCCACGACCGGAACCCCGGCCGCCATGGCTTCGAGCAGCACCATCGGCAGCCCTTCGTAACGCGAGGACGCCACGAACAGAGCAGCCCGGGCATAATCGGCATCGATGCCCCCCGTTGCGGGCGCAATCATCACATGATGCAAACCCTGCGCCTGCTGAAGCAGAGCCTCGCGATCAGGTCCATCGCCACGGATCAGCAGCTCCCAGCCCGCGCTCCGCGGGTCCTGCTCCACGATCCGCCAGGCCCGGAGCAGCAGGTCATAGCCCTTCTGTTCGGTCAGGCGTCCCGCAGCCAGAACCAGACGGGACGCTTCGGGATAAGGCCTGTCCGTCACGGGCGGGGCCATGTTCGGAATGGCGGTCAGACGCGCCCGGACCGTCGTGCCCTCACGCCACAGAGCCGTATCCCGCTGCGTCAGGACAACGATATCATCAGCCCACCGTGCGGCAATCTGTCGGCCCCAGACGCGCTTGCGACGGTTCAGCGTCACGTTGAAATTGAAATGCTCCCACACGACACAGCGCACGCCCGCAAGCCGTGCCGCTGCCACGCCGTAAAGTGCATGGGTGGACTCCACGACCACCAAAGTGTCGATCTTCTCCCGCTTCAGCAGACGCGACAGCCGCCAGACGATGCGAAACCAGGAATTGAAGATCTTCACCGGCCGGTCGAACAGGCACGAGACGGCGATTTGGGGCGACAGCGGAAAGGCCGGCGCGCCCGCCCCGACGAGTTCCACCAGACGCACGTCACAGCCCTGACGGACCAGCCCGTTCATGACGGCACAGGCCGAGCGCTCGGTCCCGCCGAGCCCTTTGAGGTCCTGAATTACAAACGCATATCGTGCCTTCAATGCCCTACCCCAACCTCTTCAAACCGATTATGAAACAGGTCATGACGACTGCACCTCAAACCCTCAACACCGATGTCGCGATTGTCGGCGCCGGTCCGACCGCCCTCTTCGCCGCATTCGAATGTGGCATGCTCAAGCTGTCCTGCGTCCTGATCGACGCGCTCGACAGCGTAGGCGGACAATGTGCGGCGCTCTACCCGGAAAAACCGATCTACGACATCCCGGCCCATCCTGCCATCGAAGGCGGCGCGCTGATCGAGGCGCTCGAACAGCAGATCGCACCGTTCGACGTACCGCGCCTGCTGGGCTCGCGGGTTGAAACGCTGGAAGGCCAGCGCGGGGCGTTCACGCTGAAGACCGCACGCGGCGACGTCATCACCGCGAAAGCTGTCATCATCGCCGCCGGTGCCGGTGCATTCGGGCCGAACCGTCCGCCGCTCGACGGGCTTGAGGCTTATGAGCGCACGGGGGCTGTGCAGTATTACGTCAAAAAACGCGCTGATTTCGCAGGCAAGCGCGTCGTGGTCGCAGGCGGCGGCGATTCCGCGCTGGACTGGGCGCTGTCCCTCTCCGAAGTGGCCGCGCAGGTCTATCTGCTGCATCGCCGGGACCGCTTCCGCGGCGCCCCCGAGACGCTTTCGCGCATCGAACAGCAGATTGCAGCCGGAAAGATCGAGAAGGTCGTGCCCTATCAGCTCCATGCCCTGCACGGCACGGACGGCGTGCTCTCGACCGTAGAAGTCACGACGCTTGAAGGCACATCCCGCCACATCGAGGCCGATGCGCTTCTGCCGTTCTATGGGCTGTCCACCGATCTGGGGCCGATTGCGCTCTGGGGGCTGGACACGCATCGCAACACCGTCCCCGTCACCCCGGCCACGCTCGAGAGCAGCACGCCGGGCATTTTCGCGATCGGGGATGTGGCGACCTATCCGGGCAAGCTGAAGCTGATCCTTCAGGGCTTCTCCGAAGGCGCCATGGCGGCCCATGCCATCCATGCCATCGTCCATCCCGACACGGCTCTGCATTTCGAATATTCGACCAGCAAGGGCGTGCCGGGCTGACGGAGCAGAACGGACAGGTTTTTTCGCAGCGCTGAGCTGGCTTTCATGGCTTCAGGGCGGTTTCACGAACGACAACACAGCAGGACAGATATGAAAGTCATCGTTATGGGCGCCGGCGTCATCGGCGTGACAACGGCCTGGTATCTCGCTCAGGAAGGCCACGAAGTCGAAGTCATCGACCGCCAGCCGGGTGTGGGCCTGGAAACGTCCTTTGCCAATGCGGGTCAGGTCTCTCCGGGCTATTCGACCCCCTGGGCCATGCCGGGGCTGCCGTTCAAGGCCGCGAAGTGGATGTTCGAGAAGCACAGCCCGCTCGTGATCCGCCCGCGCTTTGATACGGCCATGTTCCGCTTCATGGGCGAGCTGCTCATGAACTGCACGGAAAAAGCCTATGACATCAACAAGGGCCGGATGCTGCGGATCGCGGAATATGCGCGTGACCGTCTGGACACGCTGCGTGCGGAGACCGGCATCACCTATGACGGTGCCCAGAAGGGCCTGATCCAGCTGTTCCGCACCGACAGCCAGATCGAATACGCCGCCGAAGACATGCGCCTGCTGGCCGAAAGCGGTGTCGAGCACAAGCTGCTGACCGTGGACGAGATCCTTGCCCGCGAGCCCGGCCTTGCCCATGCGCGGCACCTGCTCAAGGGCGGCCTGCTGCTACCGGGTGACCAGACGGGCGATGCGCATCTCTTCACGCGCCGTCTGGCCAAGATGGCCGAAGAGAAGGGCGTGAAGTTCCATCTCGGCGTCAATATCGAGGCTCTGGAAGCTGCCAGCGACGCCATCGTCAGCATCCGCACCAGCGCTGGCCGCATGACCGCCGACCGCTATGTTCTGGCGCTCGGCAGCTATTCACCGCGCTTCCTCAAGCCGCTGGAACTGCGTCTGCCGATCTATCCGGTCAAGGGCTACTCCCTGACCATGCCGATCACGGATGAAAACCGCGCCCCTGTCTCGACTGTCAATGACGAGACGTACAAAGTCGCCATCACGCGCCTTGGCGACCGCATCCGCATCGGCGGCACGGCCGAGCTGAACGGCTTCAACCTGCGCCTCAGCCCGGACCGTCGCGAGACGCTGGAGCTGTCCTTCAGCGAGATGTATGGCGGCGGCGACCTGTCGTCCGCGAAATACTGGACGGGCCTGCGCCCCTGCACGCCGGACGGCACGCCGATCGTCGGTCCTTCCCCGCGCTACGGCAATCTGTGGCTCAACACCGGCCATGGCACGCTGGGCTGGACGATGGCGGCAGGCTCCGGCCAGATCGTCGCGGACCAGATCTCCAGCCGCCAGACCGCCATTCCGTCCCTCGACCTGTCGCTCGACCGCTACGGCGTCTGAGACACGCTCCCGTCCGTTGGTTTTTACGGACGGGAGAAAAACGCCCGGACATCCTGCATCGAGACGGTTCCGTCCCGGCGCAGGAGTTCGTCTTTGCCGCCCACATGATGCGGCATGACCATCAGCGGCGTACCTTCATCCATGAACCTGATCCCCAGATCGCTCCAGCGCGGCGCCACGAACCGCCGGAAAGACTGGACGAGCGCGCACTGGTCAATGCACCAGTTCGTCGGATTGGCTGGGTCATAGGCGACCTGAAGATAATCATGCAGGAACGCCGCGATCTCCGGCAGCCTGTCAGCTTCCCCGAACCATGAAATCCCCGCGCCAAACCCCCAGGGCTCGCCAAAAGTCTGGCGTCCTTCATGGTTATAGGCATAAAGCCGGAAACCGTAATCAGCGGTATTCCTGAGATCATCAAACAGCGCCAGGAAGTCATCGGGGAAATAACCGTCACAATCCGCGGTGATGACCGGGCAGGCATAGCGCCGTACTACTTCGGGCAACATCAGATAGCGGATCGCCGTATAGGTCGCGGCATCGCGCCATGTAAGCTGTCCATGCGCCAGAGTGATATCGAGACCGAAATCCCTTTGCGCGAGGGCATCGACCAGTTCGCGCATGAACGCAAGCTGCTCCGGCGTCGGCGTATCAATCCCCAGACACAGCCGGATCCGGAATGCCGGGTCCAGGCGAGTAGCACAAACCCTGAGCAGCGACAGCAGGAGCTTGGGGAGAAAGCGGAAATACCCGGCATCGCATCCGAAAACGAGACAGAGCGCTGGCGGCTGAGCACCCGGGACATCGCCGGGAGCAACACTGGCCTCCCAGTGCCATTCCCCCATGCCCAGACGGTCAGGAACCGGCTGCTCCATACCCTCACGCGCGGCCCCACCCAGCCAGGACAGCACGCCACAGTTATAGTGGATCGGCATGAGCCCGGTCCGAATGGCCAAGGCTTTGGCCACCGCATACTGGCTGTCGGCCGCATCCGCATTGCCCGCGAGCCAAAACTGATGCCCGCTGCAAAGAGCATTCCAGTAACTGTCCCCGTTAAAACGCCGGTCCAGTTCCAGCAGGGCCTGGCGGGGTTTTTCCCCAAGACGCAGGGACGTCTCCTCGAAGCGATGTCCATAAGTCTGCCGAATGTCCCACCCGTCCCGTTCCGCAAGTGGCATAGGCGTCAGAACCCGTTCGAACAGCGCGTCAAAAGGCGTCAGACGGAGATGCCGCAGAAGATCCGGCACCAGGAACAGGGCGTTTTCACCCTGACGCAGCCGTGCATCGAGATCCTGCATCCGCTGCGGAATGTTGCCCTCCGGGAAGCGCTTCAGCAGGACCGCATGCAGCAGGTCAGCCGCCCGGACGTGATGACCGCAGCGCATTGCCAGAAGAGCCAAGAAATACAGCATGTCCGCGCCATCATCGGCCCGCCGCGCCAGTTCCAGCGCACGCTCGGCCAGCGCCAGCTCGCCACAATCCACACAGATCAGCGCCAGATATCGCAGACGGGACAGATCCTCGGGATACAGGGCAACTTTGAAGGCCTCCGACTGAAGGCTCGCAAACGAATCCCGGATACGGGCCCAGGGCGCCTGATCTCCGCGCCGCACAACGTTGCGGACGTCTTCCAGAAGAGCCACCACCTCAGGTGACGGACAGGGCTCCAGCCGAAGGGGAGACGCATTTTTGCCTGCCAGAAGAACGGACCCGTCTTCCTGCGCCTGCACATTGAGCGTTTCCAGAGCAACCGCCCAGTCCCCGACCCGGAGCTGGAAATCCTGTATCGCAGGGCGCAGAACCGAAAAGGGTTCAGCAGCAACATGCCAGGGACGCGATACCAGCCGCTGCAGTTCCGGCAGGCGCGCGACCGGCAGAGCGAGGAACTGCTCCCAACCCTGGATCTGCGATGCGGTGCCACATCCACGCTCCGGCGCCGCTGTCAGAAAGACATTCCCGGCACGCACCGCATACAGGAGACGCCCCCCGGATGGATCGATCGGCAGAAGCTCCATGAGACCGCCATTCCCGGTCAGCGGGACGGGATCCACCACCCCCGCGATCACATCGGGCAAAGACGCCAGAGACAGCGAGAACCCGCGCCGCGCGACAATCGACCCATGGAAGCTCAGAAGACAGGACGTCATGCCAGCAGCGTAGTGAGGGGCGAGAGCACATGCAAATGCCTGCAAAACCCGCCCCGAAATCTGACGGAGTCATAAAAAAACGGGGCCTGCCTGAGCAGACCCCGTTCCGTGTCCTGTGGCCCTGTGAAAGGCCGGAAAACATATCCTCAGTTGGACGGAGCAGCTTCGGTCGGAGCGGCATCCGTGGCAGCGGAGGTCTTCTTGTGGTGCTTGTGCTTGTGGTGGTGCTTCTTGCCGTGATGCTTCTTCGTGCCCGTCTCCGTGGCAGCATCGGACTCGGCGGCAGGTGCAGCTTCGGCAGCCGGAGCCGCGGGAGCTTCAGCGGCAGGCGCAGCGGGAGCAGCAGTCGTGGTGGGATCGGCGAACGCCGGAGCAGCCGTCAGGGCCAGGGCGGAAACGGCAGCGATCAGGGAGAGGTTGAAAAGACGCATCTGGAAACGGAGCTCCACAACAGAATAAAGACAAGCCAGCGTTCAGTTTCCCCGAAGTGGCCTTGGCTGCAACATTATCATTCCTGTCTGGCAGGGTCGCGCATTAACTTTATGAAATTTCAGTCCCGTATCCGTGCAATACACAAAGACGCCTCAATTCAGACAAACTCCATTATGCGCCCATGAAAAAAGGCGTGTTCCGGAACTCCGGGACACGCCTTTTCCTTCAAACCAGCCCTGAAAAAGGATGGATCAGCCTTCGCGGGACTTGGAAGCACGCTTGCGCTCGTGCGGATCCAGGTAACGCTTGCGGATCCGGATGGCAGACGGCGTGACTTCGACCAGCTCATCGTCCTCGATATAGGCGATAGCCTGCTCAAGACTCATGCGGCGCGGCGGCGTCAGAAGCAGGGCTTCGTCCTTGCCTGATGCACGCATGTTGGTCAGCTTCTTTTCACGAACCGCGTTGATGTCGAGGTCGTTCTCGCGGGAATGCTCACCCAGGATCATGCCTGTGTAGATCTTCTCACCGGCATCGACGAACATCGTACCACGATCCTGAAGGGCAAACAGCGCATACTGCGTTGTCTGACCATCTTCAGCCGAGATCAGCGAACCGTTGCGACGACCTTCGATCGGACCGACATACGGCAGATAACCGTGGAACAGACGGTTCATGAGGCCCGTGCCGCGCGTGTCGGTCAGGAACTCGCCGTGATAGCCGATCAGGCCGCGCGACGGTATCAGGAACGTCAGACGGACCTTTCCGCCACCGGACGGACGCATATCCTGCATGACGCCCTTACGCAGGGACATCTTCTCGACGACAACGCCCGAATACGGCTCGTCCACGTCCACCAGAACTTCTTCGAACGGCTCTTCACGCTCACCGGTCTCTTCGTTTTCACGGAAGAGAACGCGCGGACGACCGATCGTCAGCTCGAAACCTTCACGACGCATCTGCTCGATGAGAACACCAAGCTGAAGCTCGCCACGACCGGCGACTTCGAAGGCTTCGCTTTCCGGGCTTTCCGTGACCTTGATGGCCACGTTGCCTTCGGTTTCCTTGAAGAGACGGTCACGGATCTGGCGCGACGTCACCTTCTTGCCTTCACGACCGCCGAGCGGGCCATCGTTGATGCGGAAGGTCATGGACAGGGTCGGCGGATCGACCGGGCGCGACGGCAGCGGCACATCGATGGACGGATCAGCGATCGTGTCAGGAATCGTCGCGTCGGACAGACCGGCCACGGCCACGATGTCACCGGCTTCGGCTTCTTCCACAGGCACGCGATCGAGGCCACGGAACGACAGCAGCTTCGTCAGACGGCCGGTCTCAACGATCGTGCCGTCCGGACGCAGCACGCGCACCGGCATGTTCACCTTCGCGCGGCCCTGATCGATACGACCCGTCAGGATGCGGCCCAGGAAGTTGTCGCTCTCAAGAATGGTGGCAACCATTCCAAACGGTGCGTCCTTGTCCACGTTCGGCGTCGGCACATGGCGCAGCACCAGGTCGAACAGCGGAGCCAGATCCTTCTTCGGTCCGTCAAGCTCCAGATCGGCCCAACCCTGACGGCCCGAAGCATAAAGCATCGGGAAGTCGAGCTGATGCTCGTCGGCGCCGAGAGACGCGAACAGGTCGAAGATCTCTTCGTGCACTTCGTCCGGACGGGCATCGGAACGGTCGATCTTGTTGACGACAACGATCGGACGGATGCCACGGGCCAGCGCCTTGCCAAGCACGAACTTGGTCTGCGGCAGCGCGCCTTCAGCGGCATCGACGAGGATGATCGCGCCATCCACCATGCTCAGGATACGCTCGACCTCACCACCGAAATCGGCGTGGCCCGGGGTATCGATGATGTTGATGCGGGTTTCTTTCCACACAACGGACGTGCACTTGGCGAGAATGGTAATGCCACGCTCGCGCTCGAGGTCGTTGCTGTCCATGGCGCGGTCGGCAACATGCTGGTTGTCACGGAAAGAACCGGACTGTTTGAGAAGCGCGTCAACCAGCGTGGTTTTGCCATGATCGACGTGCGCGATGATGGCGATATTACGGAGTTCCATTTGGTCTTCCAGACGGGAGGCATCGAAGAGAGGATTTGCGCCGTCTTCTGCACCGAATCCCGCCAATATGCAAACTCTGTCACTGTCTTTTCGTCCTGAAGATGCCTTGAGCCTCCGGGAAAGCTGGGCCACATCACACAAAACACTGCCCCTTTGAGGAATTCCGATCATGTCCGACCATCACCCGACCGGCCCGTCCGCACCCGGTACCGACGCTCTCAGCCAGCTCGGCCGAGCCACCACCACACCGCAGAGTCCCGAGGAAGCCATCCTCGAGCGCGTCCCTTCCCCGCATCAGGGGCGGCAGTATGTCGTGCGCTTCACGGCACCGGAGTTCACGTCGCTCTGCCCGGTCACGGGACAGCCGGATTTCGCGCATATCGTCATCGACTACATCCCCGGCGAATGGATCGTGGAGAGCAAGTCCCTCAAGCTCTTCCTGACCAGCTTCCGCAATCATGGTGCCTTCCATGAAGACTGCTCCATCGCCATTGCCGAACGTCTGGTCGCCCTGCTCGACCCGCAATGGCTGCGCATCGGCGCCTACTGGTATCCGCGCGGCGGCATTCCGATCGACGTATTCTGGCAGACGGGTGAACCGCCGAAGGGCGTGTGGATTCCCGCGCAGGACGTTCCCGGCTATCGCGGCCGCGGCTGAACCAGCCCATGACCGAAGCCGCCGCCATCGCCCGCTCCAGCGGACCCGTCACGCAGGCCCGACTTGTGGTGGACTTCCAGCGTCTCGGGATCACGCCCGGCATGACGCTGCTGGTCCATGCGTCGCTGAGCCGGATCGGATGGGTCTGCGGCGGGGCGCCTGCCGTGATCAGGAGCCTGCTCCAGGCGGTCGGGCCGGAAGGCACGATCGTCATGCCCGCGCAGTCTTCCGAACTGAGCGATCCGTCAGGCTGGTGCGATCCGCCGGTACCGGAAAGCTGGTGGGAGACGATCCGTGCGACCATGCCGCCATATGACCCGCAGCTCACCCCCACGCGCGGCATGGGGCAGATTGCCGAAACCTTCAGGACATGGACCGGCGTGCAGCGCAGTACGCATCCACAGGTCTCGTTCAGTGCTCTGGGACCACAGGCAGCGGATATTCTGGCGCGTCAGCCAATGGAAGATCCGTTCGGCGCCCAGTCCCCCCTCGCCTCCCTGTCGGACAGGGAGGCGCAGGTCCTGATGATCGGAACGGGATGGGAAACCTGTACGGCGCTGCATCTGGCCGAACGTCTGGCCCAGCCGGAGGGGCCGACCTTTCAGGATGGAACCTGCATCACTGTGGATGGAGAGCGCCGGTGGATCCGGCTCTGCCTGCCCGTGACGGACACGGAGCGTTTCCAGCCTTTCGGCGCCACTCTGGATGGCAATGCCTTGCTCCGGCACGGCCATGTCGGCGCGGCACCTTCACGCCTCTTTCCCCTTGCTCCGGCCATCCAAATGGCCACGGACCGATGGACGGGAAGCGAAGCAGCTTAAAGGCTGATGCCGAGCTGCCCCTGGAAATACAGCAGGGGCGAGCGGTTCTCATCGAGCTCCAGCGCAACGGGACGCGCCATGAACAGGGCATGGGTGCCGCCCTGGAACGTCTCGACCAGTTCGCAGTGCATCTTGACCAGTGAGTCGCGCACGAAGGCCGTGCCATCCGCCGCGCGCTCGATCACGTCCGACCCGAACTTGTCGGCCGTGCGGCTGGCGAACAGCATCGCCACGTCCTTGTGGTCGTTGCCCAGAATGCTGAGGCCGAACACCCCGGCTTCCGCAATCGCACGATAGGTCGCGCTGGCCCGGTTAAGACAGATCAGCAGCAGGAGCGGATCGAGGGACACGGACGTCAGGGCGCTGATGGTCGCGCCCTGCTCGCCTTCGCTGCCTTTGGCCGTCACCACAGCCACACCCGTGGCGAAATGGGACATGGCTTTGCGGAAATCGGTTTCGTTCGGAGTCGTCATGACAATCTCCTTGCCATAATCCGACGCCAAGCGCACCTCCCCCTGCCGAAACGAACTATGGCAGGGATTGCGCTCCTCAGAACCCCAGCGTCATGTCCGCCCCGAACAGGATCCGCCCCATGTGGTGCTGGTCATCGAACGGGCGCGTGCCATTGAGCGAACGGTCAAAGCGCAGTTCCGGCCGGAACTGGAGCAGCTTGACGTGATGCCCCACATCCGGCCGCCAGACCGTGTTGAGCGTCAGCGCGCCATAAGTCGTGGCGGGCGCGGTTTCCGAACGCGTCGGATTGCCGAGCATGGCCTGCGCATAGCCCTCGTTCTCGGCAAAGCTGGCGACAAAACTGCCCGTATTGTCCCGATACAGCTCTGCCCGAGCGTTGACGGTCAAATTCGGGTGAATGTGCCACCCGCCCCACACGACCGCGCTCCACGTATCCGCACGCAGTCCTTCGTCGTGAAGCTGGTTCAGTTCCGCCGTGACGCTCCATTTTTTCGAGAACGTCCAGGTCCCGTTCAGATCGTTCCAGTACCGCATGGCGCCATTTGCGCGCGGCCCAAGCGACCGCACGGCATTTTCCGGCCCGACCCGCAGCAGATAGGTGAAGGACAGATGCCCGTCCGCCAGATTGTTGCCCGTCACACCGATATAGCCCGCAGGACGACCATTGTTGTCGCCACGCCCGAAAGAGGTCTGGTTGCCGGTATCCGCCCCGAGCTGGAGATCGAAATGATCGTCCAGATGGAGCTGGAACATGCCGCCCACATGCTCGAACGGCGTGGAATATTCCGTCGTATAGGCCAGCGTATAGAAAGCGC
The DNA here is from genome assembly GCF_015244525.1 of Gluconobacter sp. R75690. Taxonomy (NCBI): domain Bacteria; kingdom Pseudomonadati; phylum Pseudomonadota; class Alphaproteobacteria; order Acetobacterales; family Acetobacteraceae; genus Gluconobacter; species Gluconobacter sp. R75690. Next base: position 194,986 of record NZ_JABCQB010000003.1, read on the forward strand.
GGGTCGAGGGATCGAGCGCCTCCACACCCATGGGGGATGTGAGGATACCGATCTGCCCGTCCACCCCTTTGGCCGTGAACCAGGGCATGTGGATCGCGACATTGGCAAAGACCGGCATGGCCTGATAGCGGCCATTGATCCAGCGGTCTGAAACACCGGCAATCGTGTAGCTGCGGGCGTCGGAGCCATAGAGCATCCGCAGATTCATCCCCAGACCATATCCGCCGCCGATCGGATCGACCGGTTTGGTGAGCGTGAATGTGAGCTGGTTCAGCGTTGCCTGATCGGCATAAGGGGAGAGGAGCTGGCCAAAATTGAGGTTGCTGGCGGGATGGCTGGAACTGCCCATCACGCCGCCTTCGATCTGGGCGCCAAAAGAGACGTCGGAAAACCACTGGTCCGTCCAGGCTTTGCCCTGCCCGGTTGCGGTCTGCTCCCCCACGGTCTGGGCGCCGGCAGCGGAGACTCCGAGCCCCGCAAGAACCGCCAGTATCGCCCCAAAACCCCGACTGAAACGCTGCCTCATGCCATCCACCTTCCGGTTGCATGAGGCAGCCCATAGCACAGGCCTGATTTTTTACTTAATGTTGCTAAAGGGGAATATTCCTCAGAATTTGGCCGTATTCGGATCAGCGCCCATCCGGCCATCCTTGCGATCCATCTGTTCGATGGCCTGCATGTCATCCGCATCCAGCACGAAGCCGAACACATCCAGATTTTCAGCCAGACGCTTCGGATTGACCGATTTCGGAATGACGATCAGCCCGTTCTGAAGATGCCAGCGGATCACGACCTGCGCCGGAGTCCGGCTGTGCTTTTCAGCGATCTTCCCGATCCGCTCGTCACTCAGGACGCGCCCCTTGCCCAGCGGGCGCCAGGACTCGGTGCGGATGTTGTGCTTCTCATGGAATTCCCGCAGGGCGCGCTGCTGGAAATCGGGATGCAGCTCGATCTGGTTGACGACCGGCACGACACCCGTGGCATCCATGATCCGCTCCAGGTGCTCCGGCTCAAAGTTGGAAACGCCGATGGACTTCACGCGACCGGATTTCTTCAGCTCGACCAGTGCCTTCCAGGTCTCGACATACTGGCCCTGAGCCGGCATCGGCCAGTGGATCAGATACAGGTCCAGTACCGGGCGACGTAGCAGGCGGGCACTTTCGTCATAAGCCCGCAGGGTACTGTCATAGCCCTGCTCGTCATTCCAGAGCTTGGTCGTGAGGAAGATGTCCGGATGATCTTCCAGACCTTTGCCGACACCTTCCTCGTTCTTGTACAGACGCGCCGTATCGACAGACCGGTAACCGAGCTTCACGGCTTCCTTCACGACCTCGGCCGTCTCATCCGGCGGCGTTTCCCACACACCCAGCCCGATCTGGGGCATGGTGTGACCGTCATGAAAGGAAATCACGGTCTGAGTCTCGGCGGATGGAACCTGTGCCGACATGTCTGTCTCCCTGCAAAGATGAAAAAATCCACGGGCACAAAGCCTGCTGACTGACCAACGCCCATCGTAAAGGCCGGGTTCAGTCCCGGCTCAGCAGAACGGCCAGTTTCCGGCTGAATGCCGCAACCGTGAACGGTTTGACCAGCAGCGCGCAACCCGGCGCCAGAGCCTGATCGCCCAGAATGCTCTGCTCGGCATAGCCCGTGATGAACAGCACCTTCAGCCCCGGCCAGCGTCCGAGCATCTGCTCGCCCAGTTCCCGGCCGTTCATGCCACCCGGCATACCGATATCGCTGATGAGAACCGCCGGCGCACCTTTCTCCGCAGCCAGCGCCTCCGCTGACGGCCCATCAGCCGCGGTCAGCACGATCCCGCCCAGATCCGTCACCATGTCCGACACGATCATCCGCACGGCCTCTTCGTCATCCACGACGAGGACCCGCTGCCCTTCCAGAAGGCGCGGCTGGGAGGCGACAGGCAAAGGCGGCGGTTCGGGACGGATGGTTTTCTGCCCCTGATAGCGCGGCAGCCAGAGCGACACGGCTGTCCCCTGCCCCGGCGCGGAGTGGATCTCCACCTGCCCCCCTGACTGCTGGGTAAAGCCGTAGATCATGCTCAGCCCCAGCCCCGTTCCCTCCCCTAGCGGCTTTGTCGTGAAGAACGGGTCAAAGGCGCGCTGCACGATCTCGGGCGCCATGCCGCAGCCTTCATCCTGCACCGTCAGGACCACATAATCGCCCGCCCGGATGGACATGTCTGAGGCAACATCAGCCGTCAGAACCCTGTTGGCGCTCTCAAGCCGCAGCATCGTCCCGCGGTCATGCATGGCGTCGCGGGCATTGATGCACAGGTTCAGGATCGCGTTCTCAAGCTGGTTGGCATCCACGCGCGTCAGCCACAGGCCCGGTTGCAGATCGAAAACGAGTTCTATGCCCGGCCCGACCGTCCCCCGCAGCAGACTTTCCAGCCCGCGAACGAGCGCATTCATGTCCGTGGGCGTGGGATCGAGGGTCTGACGCCGCGAGAAGGCCAGAAGACGATGGGTCAGCGACGCAGCCCGGCGGACCGCATCCTGCGAAGCCGCGATGTAACGCCCCAGCCCGTCTGTCCGCCCCTGCGCCAGGCGCAGCCCGATCAGTTCCAGCCCGCCCCCGATCCCGGCGAGCAGATTGTTGAAATCATGCGCCAGACCACCCGTGAGCTGCCCGACAGCCTCCATTTTCTGCGCCTGACGAAGCTGTTCTTCCAGTTCGTTGCGCTCGGTCAGGTCACGCCCGACCGCATAGATCGCATCGCCCTCGTCATTGCAGCTCCAGTTATAGGTCCGCCAGGTGCCGTCCGACCGCCGCATCCGGACATCCAGCCCCGCCGTCGGCCAGGGCGTCCCCGTCAGGAGACGCTCGAACGTATCCAGCACCATGCGCCTGTCATCGGGATGGCACAGCGCATCCAGCCGCAGCCCTGCGAGTTCCTCGGCCCTGTAACCCTGCGTCTCTTCCCAGCTCGGGCTGACCGCAACGTAATAACCGCGCCGGTCGATGATGATGAACAGATCGCGGGCAATGTTCCACAACCGGTCGCGCTCGCGGGTCCGTTGCAGGATGCGCTCTTCGAGCATGACGTTGAGGTCGCGGATCTGCTGCTGCGTGCGGGCCTGCCGCATGGAGGCATGGGTGCGGTCCGCCACGGCGCGGGTGAAGACGATTTCCTCGTCCGTCCAGGTATGGGGCGCATCGTGGCAGACGAACATCAGCCCCACGAAACGCCCGAACTTGAAGATCGGAACGCAGAGGATCGCCACGATGCCCTCGGCGTCATAGCGGGCGTCATAACCTGCCGTCAGGGCGTCGGTATGGACATCGGCGATGGCCACGGGCTCGCCCCGTCCCAGGATCGGCCTGAACGCGCCGTAATCCGCGAACATCCGCACGCCCACCAGCGGACGCGTGATCTCAGGCGTGCCGCCAACGGTCATGCCGGTCCAGTCATCATTGACGACGCCATAGCCCGCACCACTCGCGTCCAGTTCACGGCAGATGATGCGGGCAGCGACCTCTTCCATCATGCCGGTATCATCCAGCGCGCGAAGCTGGTCTCCCAGCTCGACCAGCGCAGCCTGCCGCAGCGCCTGCCGCTTGCTCCGGTCGATATCGAAGACGATGCCGGGGAAGCGGACCACGCGCCCTTCGTCCCCCAGATCGCAGCGTCCGTTGCCCTCGAACCAGCGCTGTCCCTCCGGTGTATCCACCCGGAACTCGAACCGGCATTTCCCGCCTCGCCGCGTCGCCGCCGTGACGGCCTGCACCACGGCGAACCGGTCCCGCGGGTCCACCGAATCATAAATAACATTCGGCATGACGCCTTCGCGCAGACGGGCCGGGTCCAGCCCGAGTGTCTGCGCCAGCCGGACATCCCCCGTCATCCGGGACGCGCTGTCATCCCACATCCATGTCCCGGCGATCGCACCTGCATCAAGGGCAAGCTGGAGCCGCTCAGCGGACTGGTTGGCCTCCGTCAGGTCACGCCCGATCGCCAGCAGACGCCGCACATCGCCGTCCTCGCCAAAAACCGGCGTCACGGCCACGTCCCAGAAGCGGCGCTGCCCGCGCATGGTCATGGCATAACCCTGAAACCGCGCTGTCTCGCCGGCCAGAGCGGTCTGCACCGCCAGGGCGGCCCGGCGGCGTGGCTGCCCCCGCCACAGATCGACCCAGGGCAGGCCGTGCATGATGATCGGGCTGTCCATTTCCATGGACTTGATGCCGCCTTCATTGACGAAGCGGATGCAACCTTCGCAGTCGAGAATATGGATGCAGTCCGGCAGACTGGACAGCAGCAGCCGCGTGAATGCCTCGCTGGACCGCAGGGCTTCCGCCGTCATGGAGGCGGACGACACATCCATCGCGAGTCCGACACTGCGGCGGCTGTCGGGCCGGCTTTCATCCTCCCGCCACCCGCGCAGCAGAACATGCCGCAGCCTGGAACTGCGGGGGGAGCGTGACTGCGCCTGTCCGGAACCGGGCATGGACGGGGATGAGACCAGAATCCGGAACCGCAGCTCGTAGCAGCCCTCGTCCCGCAGTTCGTCCTCAAGACTGCCGTCATAGACCAGCCGGTCATCGGGATGCAGGAACACCAGCAGTTCGTCGATCGGCACACCCACGGCCAGCCGCTCGGGCGGCAGTCCCCAGAGGCTTGCGAAACGCGCATCCCCCGTCACCACGCGGGTTGCAAAATCGCAGCGGTAGAACGCGACATCCGCCGTGTCCGCCATCCGCTGCATCCGCAACTGCATGCGTTCCACAAGCGCATGCTCCCCCGATTGCGGAGCCGCGGCGCGCTCACGGAGCAGATCGTCCACCTGCAGGGCACACAGGGCCAGGACATGCTCGAGCGCCGGCGCATTGCGCCGCACGCACAGCCAGACCTCGACCGCACCGGAGCGCACCGGCAGGAGCCGCACGGTGCAGGCATCAAGGGACTGACCATCCATGAGGCAGGCCGCGCCTTCCGCGGCGATCGCACCTCCCTCACCGCCAAGAATACGCACGCCATCGGCGTCGCGCAGCAGAAGCGCAGCCTCTCCCCCGCCTTCAGCGGCGGCCAGGGCCAGAAGATGGACACACAGGATGGACGCACGGCCGACAGCAGACGCCGGAGGCAGCATCAGCGCTCCGGAGGCCTCTTCAGTGCCCTCCACAAGATCCATCATTCCTCCCTCTCAGCGCCGGTATCCTGACACATCCTGTTTCGGAAGTGTGTCACAGCAATAGCAGATCCCGTATGTCTCGCATCCTGTCACGAAACCTCTACAAAAGAATGTGCCACTTTCCCGCATCCCTGACGTTCCTGTCGGGACGCGATCACATTTTCAGGAGTCTGCCATGCTGAACCTCGATCTGAGCGGCCGCACCGCCCTCGTCACCGGCTCGACCGGCGGGATCGGTCTTGCTATCGCCCGGAAGCTGGGCGAGGCGGGCGCCACCGTCATCATCAACGGCCGCAAGCAGGAAGGCGTCGATGGCGCCCTTGAGAAGCTGGCCAAGGCCGTCCCGGGCGGCGCCTTCCGCAGTGTCGTCGCCGATGTCGGAACCGCCGAAGGCTGCAAGGCGCTCTTTGAGGCCGAAAGCAGTGTGGATGTCCTCGTCAACAATGCCGGCATTTTCGCACCGAACGATTTCTTCCAGACGACGGATGAAAGCTGGCAGCATCTGTTCGAGGTCAACCTGTTCTCCGGCGTGCGCCTGTCCCGCGCCTATATGCCAGGCATGAAGGAGCGCAACTGGGGCCGCGTGCTGTTCATCGCATCGGAATCGGCACTGAACATCCCGGTCGAAATGGTCGATTACGGCGTCAGCAAGACCGCCATGCTGGGTCTGGCCCGCGGTCTGGCCAAGCTGATGGCGGGCACGAATGTGACGGTGAATTCGGTCCTGCCCGGCCCCACCCTGTCCGAAGGTGTCGAGGACATGCTCAAGGCCCAGAACCCCGACAGCACCCGCCCGGTCGCGGAACTGGCGGCGGAATTCGTGCAGAAACATCGCCCGAGCAACATCCTGCGCCGCATGGCCACGGTCGATGAAGTGGCCAATCTTGTCGTCTATGCCGCCTCGCCTCTGGCGTCCGCCACAACGGGTGCGGCCCTGCGCGTCGATGGCGGCACCGTCGATACCATCTGATCAGAAAGGCTGATCAGGCAGACGGGGGCACGTCCCCCGCCAGCCGCTGCAGCGCGGTCCGGACGTCGGGTTCGACGGCCGGATCTTTGCGCAGGGACAGGAAAACGGTCTGTGCGAGCGGAGCCGCACCATCGCCCTTGCGGAACCACGCCCGCAGAAAGACCTGCAGGCGCCTGCGGATGGAGACGGGCGTGGTTTCCCGTGCGGCGGCATCGCGCAGTTCGATCACCCACAGGCCCAGCGCCATCGCATTGAGATGCCGCGCCATATAGGCGAGCATCACATCCCGCGGGACACCCTGACAGCTCCGCACGGCGCGCACCATGCTGGCGGCGTTGATCGCCAGCCACTGGTGAACCGTCTGGCCACCGCCCCGCGCAATAAAACGGAGCTGCTGCTCGACCCAGGCCGACGTGCGCCTGAGATGGCTGTCAGCGCGGAACGGAAACACCACGCCGAACGTGACGCGCGTGAAGATGACTGCCCCCAGAAAAGCGCTGGCGCCGTTGAGGAACGACACCTCGTCATAGCGCATGAGATTTGACGGGCCGATCAGGACGGGCAGAAACATGTTGAACGAAAACGCATGGTTCACGAGCTTCGGCGCCCGGGCAGCCAAGCCGCCGATCACCATCGGGATCAGCAGGAGCAGCGCCAGATATTCCGGCGCCGTGACGGCGGGCACGACGAAAAACGCATAGATCCCCGCCACACCCGCGCACCACACCGCACCACGATAGAAACCGGACGACGCCAGCGCGGGGATCTCGCGGGTCGCCAGCAGCCCATACACCAGCGCCACGAAAGACACGAAGGCCGGCCCGGATGGCCAGGCCGTGACTTCCCATAAAAGCCAGGCGCCCATGATGCCCGTCGCGGCCCGCAGCCCGTTCAGGACCGCTTCGAGGATATGGCGCGGGGATCGCGTGCGGAACGTGAAGCGGTCATGAGGCGGGGGCGCGATGATGGCATGGATATGATTCCGCGCGGCCTCAAGGTCCCGGTCCACATCAATGCCGGTCGCCCCTCCCTGCGCCCGGGCCAGAACGGCGAGCAGACGCGCCAGAACCGCCCTCGCATGATCCGCGGTGCGTCGGGTGCCAGATCCCATTTCAAGAACGTCGAACTCGATGCGGGTATTGGCATCCACCAGTTCGGCCAGCAGGCGCCCCTCGGTTTCTGGATCGAACCGCCCCGCCCGCAGCACATCCGCGTGGAACGCCACCTTTGCCGTGACCTGCTGAAGCTTTCCGAGCAGCCGAGCCCGGGCTTCTTTCTGCACATTCGGCAGGAACAGGACCGCCAGCCCCGCTTCGCAGACCGTGCCCAGCATGATGTAGGTGCCCCGCGCCATGGCAACGTTGAAAACGTCGTCGGGCTGGCTGATCGCGCCGGTCGCCACGATGGCGGAGGTGAAACTGATGACGAGAAACCCGTAGCGGCGATACCCGTCCAGAAACGTCGCCCAACCGCAGCACAGCCCGATCCAGACTGCGAGCGCGATGAAGAACAGTCCCGCCTGCTGGGGGAACGCTGCGATCAGGGCGACGCCCATGCAGCCCCCGATGATCGTGCCCACAAACCGCCAGCGCGCCTTGGACAGGCTCTCCCCGCGCGAGGCCGTCGCCACGACCCAGACGGTCAGCGGCGCCCATTGCGGGCTGTCCAGCTCCATCCACATGGCGATGAGCAGGGACAGGATCGCTGCAACCGAAGTCCGAACCGCAAAGCCCAGATCCTTCGCGGACGGGGCAAACAGCCAGCCCCAGCGTTCGGTCAGGACATCCCGCAGCTCCGATCCGAATGTTGATCCCGACACCGCGAGATCGGCCGCTCTCCCGCTCAAACCTGACACTCTTCCGTCCGAAAAGCCGCAATCTGCGAAGAACGGTCCGGGCCTGTCCAACACATTGTCATGATTGCATCATAAGCCACGCTTATGATCTGCGTCAGACTGTCAGTGCATCTTCCAGAACGAGCTGCGTGGCGATTTCCCAGCTTCGGGACATCAGGGCCGTCTGCACCGGCTGTTTCAGCCGCACCAGACCGACCCCGGGGGAAGGACAGGATGCAAGCCGGCGGATCTGGAGCGGATTGGCGGGATCACGCTGATGCAGCAGGGCCGCGACGGGCAGGATCGTCGCCAGACGCCCGGCGAGCAGCTCCACATACAGCAGTTCGAGCGCGTTGGTCTCCAGCAGGACATTGGGCCTGACCCTGGCCTTCGCAAAGCACTCATCCACGATCTGCCGGGTCCGCATGGAATGGCCCAGAAGACCCAGCGGATGTTCCGCCGCATCCGCCCAGCTGAACGTCTTGCGGGACGGCAGCTCCATCCGGGAGCCGGCCACGAAGACATACTGTTCCGCATAAAGCTGGTGCGTCTCGAAACTGCCGTCTTCGGGAACCTGATCCAGATAGATCAGCCCCATCTGAAGGCGCTGTTCGGTCAGGTCATGGAGAATATCGGTATTGGCGGACACGGTCAGCTCCATATGGAGTGCCGGCACGGCGGCCCTGAGGCTTTCCATCAGCAGGGGCATGATCTGGATGGCGGGGGGGATGGTGCCTATGGAAAGCGTACCCCCTGCGACTTCATGCGCGAAATCGGCTTCCTGACGCAGACCATCCAGAGCCGCCATCGTCTGCCGCGCCCAGGCCAGTACGCGCTCGCCTTCCGGCGTCAGCCCCAGGACACGCCGGTTGCGCCGGACGATGGGCACGCCAAGTTCATGCTCAAGCTGACGGATCGCCATTGACAGCGCGGGCTGCGACACGTTGCAGTGTTCCGCGGCGCGGGAAAAATGCCGGTACTGGTCGAGAGCGATGAGATAGGTCAGCTGACGCAGGAACACGAGGGCTTGTCCATGAACACGGAAAGGGTAGGAAGTGTGTCGCCCTGATCCGTCCGTGGCAATCCGTCAGGCCGCGCGGAAGCGCGTCCCTGTCTCCTCCTCTGTGACCTGATTGCATCAGGACAGAAAATCCAGCCGATTATCACATATAGTTTTGAATATTTTCCCAATTATGCGTTATACTTTAGGGCTCAAGATGGCGAATCATCGTGCCTGTCACAGAAGAGCCTTCCCCTCGGTCCCCGGTACAGGCTGTTCTGTCCGGTTTTTTCTGCCTTTCCCCTGACAGGTCTGCCCTGCGGGTCGCCGGAGTTTTCCCGTCATGAGCGACACAGTGCTCAACCCCTCCCCCGCCCCCTCCGAAGCTTCCGCTGGCGCCCACTCTTCTGGCGCCGTCAAAACGCCCATGGTCGGGCGTATGATGTTCGCCGTCGTCCTGGCTGCCATTGCCGGCCTGATGTTCGGGCTGGATGTGGGTGTCATCTCCGGTGCGCTCGGCTTCATCCGTGACGAGTTCCACGCCACCGATTTCGAGCAGTCCTGGATCGTGTCGTCCATGATGTTCGGCGCGGCCGTCGGTGCCGTCGGTGCGGGCCGCATGTCCTATGCGTTCGGACGCCGCCGCTCCCTAATCTTCAGCGCATTCCTGTTCGTAGCGGGTGGGCTCGTCTGCGCGCTGGCGTCCTCTGTGTCCGAACTGATCATCGGGCGCACGATGCTGGGTCTGGCGATCGGTATCGGCAGCTTCGTGGCCCCGCTCTACATTTCCGAAGTCTCGGATATCTCGCGGCGCGGCAGTCTGGTGTCGATGTACCAGCTGATGATCACGCTGGGCATCCTGCTGGCCTTCGTGTCCAACGCCATCCTGTCCTATAGCGGCTCATGGCGCTGGATGCTGGGGATCATGGCCATTCCCGGCACGTTCTTCCTGATCGGTTCGTTCTTCCTGCCTGACAGCCCGCGCTGGCTGATGCTGCGTGGCCGTCATGAAGAAGCCCTGTCGATCATGAAGGAACTGCGTCACAACCCCGAACACGCCCATCAGGAAATCCGCGACATCGAAGGGCAGATCCATGACCGTCAGCGCGGTCTGGCGATGTTCCTGGAGAACCGCAACTTCCGCCGCGCCGTCCTCCTCGGCATCGTGCTTCAGGTCATGCAGCAGCTCACCGGCATCAATGTGGTCATGTACTACGCGCCGCGCATCTTCCAGGAAGTCGGCTTCGGGTCGAGCGGCCAGATGTGGGGCACGGCAATCGTTGGTGTGGTCAACTGGCTCGCCACATTCATCGCCATTGCCTTTGCGGACAGCTGGGGTCGTCGTCCAATGCTGATCACGGGATTTGCCATCATGTCAGCTGGCCTCGCGGTTCTGGCGACCATCATGTCGGGTGCCGTCGGCAATACGGACCTGTCGCATTACCTCGCGATCTCGGTCCTGCTGTGCTTCATCGCAGGCTTCGCCTTCTCGGCCGGTCCACTGGTCTGGGTTCTGTGCTCGGAAGTCATGCCGCTGCAGGGACGTGATTTCGGCATCACCTGCTCGACCGTCACCAACTGGATCACAAACATGGTGGTCGGTGCGACGTTCCTTGGGCTACTCACGACGCTCGGGGCTTCGCACACCTTCTGGCTCTATGCCGGACTGAATGCGGTGTTCATTTTCGTAGTGCTGTTCTTCGTTCCCGAGACCAAGGGCGTGTCCCTTGAAGCCATCGAAACCCGCCTCAACCAGGGCGTAAGCCTGCGCAATATCGGCCGCTGAACCCGGCTCTTCAATCGGGCCCTTACGGCACAAAAAAGCCCCCGTTCCTTGCCGGAACGGGGGCTTTTTTTTACGTCAGCCGCGACCAGCGGCGATCTTGCGATCAGTATTGTACTGGCTCAGCGCATAGACCGACCAGATGGCAGCCGGGATCCAGCCGATCACCGTGATCTGAAGGATCAGGCACACCAGCCCGGCAAACGGGCGGCCGATGGTGAAGAACTGCAGCCAGGGCAGAAGCAGGGCAAGAATGAGACGCATGGTGCTCTCCTTTCACAAAGATGCTCTGACATCAGTGATCGGTGAGAAACGCTCGGGATGCAACTCCGGTTCATGGAGGCACCCGCAAACGCAGGCCCCCGCACGCCTGGAGCGACAGTTCAGAGCGACTGGCCAACCGGCTTGGACGTCGCCGTCTTGGTCCGCATCCATCCGCCCTGAAAACCCGCACGCTCCAGCCCGGTCCGCAGATAGACGTTCTTCTTCATCGTGTTCCACACGAGGCCGCTGCGCCAGTTTTCCAGCATCAGCAGGATCGGCCCCTGATCGATGCCCAACTGCTGCCCATCAACCCAGTAGCTTTTCTGATCCGCAAAGGACGGATTGAAGGCGTCGAGGAAGCCATATTTGTTGTAAATCCGGTCCCCGTAACGGGCGCGCATTTCCTTGAGCGCCGGCAGGGCAATTTCCGGCGCAAAGGCGATGGACCCACCCACGGCCGTTGGCGCAATCGTGCCGTCATCCAGAATGTAATCGCGCCCGGCTCCGCGCGCGCTATAGGCCAGATAATGACGCTTCTTGCCGTCATAGACCTGCTGCGCATCGCCCGGACCGTCACAGGCGGTCAGACCCCAGATATTGGGCCCGTAATCCTTCCAGTCGCCCGGATTGGCCTGCGCATAGGCCCGCTGGGCATAGGCGGCTTCACGCCCGTTCTGGAAATAATCGACGTTATGGGCCCGGTCCCAGGCATCCTGAACGCCCCGGAAATCAATCCAGGATTCGCTGTACTGATGCCCGAACATCGGCGCGAAATTCAGCAGCTTGTGGCCCTGGAAGTCGCCCCACTGGTTCTCATAGGTCGCGGTCCATGCCTTCCAGGTCTCGGCCGGGAGCGGATGCGTCGGCGAACCCAGAGCCTGAAGATAGATAATCAGACCCTCGTTATAGCCCTTCCAGTCGCTCGGCAGGAACGTATGAGGCGGCATCCAGCCCATGCTGAGCCAGGGACCACGCGCCTTCATCCAAGTCCAGTCGATCCGACGATACAGCTTGTCCGCAACGTCGCGGATTTCCTTTTCCTGCGGCGTGTCATGATCGAAATAGGACTGCGAGAACAGCACGCCCCCCATCAGCAGCGCCGTATCAACGCTGGACAGCTCGGACCAGTCGGCAACACGCAGGCCGGTGTTGGGATCAAGGAAATGGTAGAAGAAACCCTTATACCCCGCAGCGCCCGAGACATGATCGTTCTGCGGCAGGCTGGCCAGGAAGCGCAGCGTCGTCAGGGTCCGGTCCACGGCCTGCTGGCGGGTGATGTAGTGCCGCTCCACGCCAATGCCGTAAGCCGTCAGCCCGAAGCCGACACTGGCAATGCTCGCCGCGCCATTGGGAAGCGGCGCACGGTCCGGCACGAGACCGTTTTTCGGATTGGCGGTTTCCCAGAACCAGTTGAACGTGCGCTTTTCAAGATCATCAACGAAAGCCGCATCGGCCGCAGGCAGGCTTGCAGGCTGAAGCGCCGGCGTCAGCGCGGTGCTGACCGTTGGCTCGGCCTGTGCGATGCCAAACGTTCCCGCCAGAGCCCCCAGTGCAAGACCAATCTGACAGAGGCGGGAAATCCGGGATTTTTTCCTTCGACCACTCCCGGTAGCTGGAGAGAAAGTCAGGACTTCGGAAGTCCGCTGCGTCCGGTGCTGCATGCTCATGCGGGGGAGGATAAGCAGAAGGAGTGACACCGACGCACCCACCGTTACATCAACTTTCCGTGACACCCGGAAAGTGAAGGAGCTCCGCCCTTGTAGGGTCATGCTTTATGACAGGATTGGGGCGAATGTAACATCACCGATATCTGAAATACTCGTATCCGAAACCACATCCCCCCTGCACGACTCTGTCTGGCACAGCATCCGGGCCGCAATTTCCGCCGTCACGAAGGTCGCAATGACCTCCGGCCGCTTGTCGCGCACCCCGAAATCCCCGATCGGGCAGACAAGACGGTCGATCTGCTCCTGCGGAATATCGATCTGACGGAAGGCGCTCTCAAATCGCTTGCGCTTCGTCCGCGATCCAATCATGCCGACATAGCGCAGGTCCCCGCGCTCCAGCGCCGCCCCCGTGATGAGCGCATCCAGCGTATGGCTCTGCGTCAGGACCAGAACGCCCGATCCGGCGGGAGCACCCTGAACAAGCGGCTCCCATTGCTCGGTGACATGTGCCTCCACGCCTGGCGGCACGGTCCCGAACTCCTCCTCGCGCGCATCCACCCAGACCAGCCGCAGCGGCAAAAGTGCCAGCGAACGCGCCAGAGCGCGCCCCACATGTCCGGCCCCAAACAGCAGCAGTTGCGGCAGCCTCTCCCATTCCGCACGGATTTCCGCCTCAAGGGCCTCGGGGACTCCCACACGCTCAATGCGAACCGTCACCGCCCCGCCGCAGCACTGGTTGATGGCCGGGCCCAGCGGAATATAGCGCTCAACCGTCTCTCCTCCCGAAGCGAGAAGCGCGCGTCCTTCCGCCATGCAGTCCCATTCCAGCCGACCACCGCCGATCGTGCCGGTCTGCTCGGTTTGGGTCAGGAGCATGAACGCGCCTTCTTCCCGTGGCGTCGAACCCCGGGCGCGGATGACGGTCAGGCGCACCATCTCCTGCCCCTCCCGCCGCCAGCGCAGAACATCCGCGAGCATACTCAGCCTGCGCGCTCTTGCAGCGACATGAGGGTTTTCAGTACCCGCTCAGGCGTGGCTGGTGCGTCAAGCTTCGGGCAGGTCCGGTAGTCGTCCAGACTGGCGATCGCGTCTGAAATGGCCTGCAAAACCGCGACCCCATGCACGAAAGGCGGCTCCCCGACGGCCTTGGAACGGAAAATCGTCTCCTCCCGGTTCGGTGCATTTTCCAGCAGCTCCACATTGAAAATCCGTGGCCGGTCGGAACAGGCCGGGATCTTGTAAGTGCTGGGCGCATGGGTCCGCAGACGTCCGGCGGGGTCCCAGACCAACTCCTCAGTTGTCAGCCAGCCCGCGCCCTGCACAAACCCGCCTTCGATTTGCCCGATATCAATATCCGGATTGAGGGACTGTCCGGCATCATGCAGGATGTCCACGCGGTCGATGCTGTGCTCCCCCGTCAGCAGATCGACCGAGACTTCCGCACAGGCCGCGCCATAGGCGAAGTAAAAGAACGGTCGCCCGCGCCCGGTTTCGGGATTCCAGGAAATCTTCGGCGTCTTGTAAAACCCGTTCGAGGACAGCGAGACCCGCGCGAAATAGGCCTGCCAGGCGAGTTGCTGGAAGGTCATGATCTCCGCGCCGACATGTACGCCATCGGGCCGGAAATGGATGTCTTCGGCCGCCACGGCCCATTTTTCAGCCGCGAACGTGATCATCCGATCCTTGATCTTCCGAACGGCGTCCAGCACCGCCATGCCGTTCAGATCCGCCCCCGAAGACGCCGCCGTGGCGGACGTGTTCGGAACTTTCCCGGTCGTCGTGGCCGTGATGCGGACGCGATCCGCCGTCAGGCCGAACTCGCGCAGGACGATCTGCACCATCTTGGTGTGCAGCCCCTGCCCCATTTCCGTCCCGCCATGGTTCACCTGAACCGAGCCGTCCGTATAGACATGCACCAGCGCACCGGCCTGATTGTAATGGGTGGCGGTGAAGGAAATTCCGAATTTCACCGGCGTCAGCGCAATGCCGCGACGGATGATGCGGCTGGTACGGTTGAACGCCCGGATCTCCGCCTTGCGCGCCTGATAATCGCAGCGCGCGACCAGCTTTGTGAGGATCTCGGCCGTAATCGAGTCCTCGACCGTCATGTGATACGGCGTGAGATTGCGCGTCCCGGTCCCGTAGACATTCCGCAGACGGACCGTCACGGGATCAAGCCCGGTCGCAAATGCGACTTCCTCGATCACACGCTCCGCCGCGACAATCCCCTGCGGTCCACCAAAACCGCGATAGGCGGTGTTGGACTGGGTGTTGGTCCGCAACGGTTCGGATTTCAGCCGCACATCGGGATAGAAATAGGCATTATCGGCATGAAACAGCGCCCGGTCCGTCACAGGTCCGGACAGATCCGCCGCCCAGCCGCAGCGTGCAGCCAGAACCATGTCCACGGCCAGAATATCGCCCTCGTCCGTGAAGCCAACATCATAGTCGATCAGGAAGTCATGCCGCTTTCCGGTCGCCATCATGTCATCATCGCGGTCCAGACGCGCCTTGACCGCCTGCCCGGTCCGGTCAGCGGCGATGGCGGCCAGACAGGCCCAGGCATTGGCCTGCGTCTCCTTTCCGCCGAACGCTCCGCCCATACGCCGCACTTCCGTCGTAACCAGATGATGCGGCCGCCCGAGCACGGCGGCGACCAGATGCTGCGTCTCGGACGGATGCTGCGTGGAGGACCAGATCCGCATTTCCCCGGCCTCTCCGGGTTGGGCAAGCGCGGCCTGCCCTTCCAGATAGAAATGCTCCTGTCCGCCAATCTCGATCTGCCCCGACAGCCGGCGCGGCGCAGCCTTCAGGCCACGTTCCACGTCGCCGCGCTGCATGGTCAGGGAACGCCAGACCATCGGGCTGCCATTCTCCCGCGCCTGCGCGATGTTCAGGATCGCGGGTTTTTCCTCATATTCGATCTTCGCCAGCCGCACGGCCTGCCGCGCCGCCTGACGCGACGTCGCCACCACAGCGAACATCACCTGCCCCCAGAAATGGACATGATCCGTCGCCAGAAGCGGCTCGTCTTCCCGATGAACCGGGCTGATCTGGTTTTCCCCCGGCACATCTGCCGCCGTCAGCACACACACAACACCCGGCGCGGCGCGCACGGCATCCAGATCCATCGACACGATCCGCGCATGCGCTTTCGTGCTCAGCCCTGGCACGAGATGCAGCGTGCCACGTGGCTCAGGCATGTCGTCGATATAGGTCGCCCGCCCCGTCACATGCAGCAGCGCGCTTTCATGCTTCATGCTGGTGGACGCGGCACCCGGAACGAGATCAGACATGCGCCAGCCCTCCCGTCCGGGCGAGGCGCGCCTGTTCAGTACCCGTCGTTTCTTCAAAAAACCGCGTCAGCAGATTGGCGGCCACGGTCTGCCGGTACCAGGCACTCGCCCGCATATCCGTCAGCGGGGCGAAGTCTTCCAGAACCGCCGTCCGTGCCGCCTCAAGCGCGTTTTCGTCCCAGACCCGTCCGAGCAATGCCGCCTCTGCGCCTGACGCCCGTTTCGGCGTGGCTGCCATGCCGCCATAAGCCAACCGGGCTGTGGCAATCCGACCTTGATCTTCCGTTTCGATCATGAAAGCGCCAAGAACAGCGGAAATATCCTGATCGAAGCGCTTGGAAATCTTGTAGGCGCGGAACTGCGCGTTCTGTGCCGGTGCTGGAATGGTCAGCGCCTCCACGAACTCGCCGGGCTGACGATCCTGCTTTCCGTAAGCAATGAAATAATCTTCCAACGCGATGGACCGACGCTCCGCCCCGCGTCGCAGATGCAGCGTCGCATTGGCCGCAATAAACATCGGCGGCCCGTCTCCGATCGGGGAACCATTTGCGATATTCCCGCAGACGGTCGCGCTGTTCCGCACCTGCGTGGAGCCCAGACGGCGGATCATTTCCCCCGCATCCGGCAGCAGTTCCGCAATGGCCAGTCGTGCGTCCTGATACGTCACCGCAGCTCCGATCCGCAGGCTTTCGGGCGTTCTGGTCAAAGCCCGCAGTTCAGGAACGCGCCCGATCGGCACGACATGCTTCAGGCGACGCATCCCCTTCGTCACCCACAACCCCACATCCGTAGCACCCGCAACGATGGTCGCTTCCGGATCGGCCATCAGGATCTCCGCCAGATCATCCGCAGACGCCGGGATGCTAAGCGTGCCTTCAGGCCCTTCAAGCCGCACGCTTTCGCCGTCCTGCAACGCCGTCAGACGCGCGGCAATCGCCTCCACCTGCGCATCAAAACGGTCCGGCCCCGCCGCCATCGCCTGTTTCATGGCCCGTACAATCGGCGCATAGCCGGTGCAGCGGCACAGATTGCCGGCCAGTGCGTCATCAATGGCCTGATCGTCCGCCGTCGCCCCTTCGGTCTTGCGATAGGCGGCCATCGACATGACGAAACCCGGCGTGCAGAACCCGCATTGCGAGCCATGCTGTTCAACCATGGCACTCTGCACGGGATGCGGCGCATCCGGCGTGCCGAGATCCTCGATCGTATAGATCTGCGCGCCGTCCAGCATGCTGACGAACTGGATGCAGGCATTGACCGCGCGCCAGTTCAGCCGCCCGTCTTCAAGCCGGACGACCAGCACCGTGCAAGCCCCGCAATCGCCCTCATTGCAACCTTCCTTGGTGCCGGTCCGGCCACGATCACGCAGCCAGTCCAGCAGGCTCAGCGTCGGGGACACATCCCTGAGCGTGCAGAGGTCTTCCCCCAGATAGAAACGGATGGTCTGGCGCATCGGGCGGAATCTCGGGCAAAAATACGAGGGGGCGTGCAGCCTTCTGTGCCTCATGGCAGGTGTTGCCGTCTATATCCAAGATCGGAACAAACCGTTGCCTTTTTTAGAGCAGCGGATAATGACAGGCCACCGTTCTCCCTTCCGCAACCTGCCGCAGTTCCGGCCGGTCCTGCGAGCAGCGCGGCTGGGCCAGCGGACAGCGCGTATGAAACGCACAGCCCTGCGGCGGATGGATCGGGCTCGGCACGTCGCCTTTAAGCGGCGGCGGCAAGGGCCGGTCCGGACGCGGCACCGCATTCAGCAACGCCCGCGTATAAGGGTGGGCTGGGGCTTCCAGAACCGCCATCACATCCCCTTCCTCCACGATCCGCCCCAGATACATGACGGCAATCCGGTCTGCCATCTGACGTACAACCGCCAGGTCATGAGAAATGAACACACACGCCACGCCCAGCGAATTGCGCAGATCCCGCAGCAGATTCACGATCTGCGCCTGCACAGACACATCGAGTGCTGACGTCGGCTCATCCGCCACCAGAAGATCCGGCCCCAGCATCAAGGCGCGGGCAATGTTCAGACGCTGCCGCTGCCCGCCGGAGAACTCATGCGGATAGCGGGACAGAACGGAAGACGACAGGCCCACCTGCTCCAGCAACGCCTCGATCCGTTCTGCAATGCCCGTCCGTCCATGGATCCGCATCGGTTCCGCCAGCGTGTCGCCGATGGTGCGGCGCGGATTGAACGTCGAGGACGAGTCCTGAAACACCATCTGCATCCGCGGCCGCCAGCGGCGCAGCGCCCGGTCCGACAGACCGGAAATCCGTTCACCCTCAAAGAACACATCGCCCGAACTCGGCGCCCCCAGCCCGATCAGCGTCCGGCCCAGCGTGGACTTGCCACAGCCGGACTCTCCGACCAGCGCCAGCGCCTCCCCGCGATGCACGACCAGCGACACATCGCTCACGGCGCGCAGGGTTTCTCCATGCGACAGGCGGTAGTGTTTGCTGAGGTTTTTCGCTTCAAGCAGGATGGTCATGCGTCGTACAGCACGCAGGCCACGCGCCGCCCTTCTTCCGGTTCACGCAGCGCCGGACGCTCGGCACAATCCGGTCGCACGTACCGGCAGCGCGGCGCGAAAACACAGCCTTCCGGCCGCGCATCGGGGGCCGGTGGACGCCCCGGAATGGTCGGCAGCGCATCCGGCCTTGGACCGTCCAGCGGCGGGATCGCCTCCAGCAAAGCCTGCGTATAGGGATGCAGCGGCCGCGCCATGACTGCCGCAACCGGCCCCTGTTCCACGACAAGCCCGGAATAGACGACCGCCACATGCGTGCAGGTCTGCGCCACCACGCCCATGTCGTGCGTGATCAGCATCACACCTGCCCCGCTGTCGCGGATTTCGCACAGAAGCGTCAGGATCTGCGCCTGAACGGTGACATCAAGTGCTGTGGTCGGTTCATCCGCGATCAGAAGCGCCGGATCACAGGACAGCGCCATTGCGATCATGGCGCGTTGACGCAAGCCGCCGGAAAGCTGGTGCGGATAGCGCTTCGCCGCCGCTTCCGGATCAGGCACGCCCATCCGTCCCAGCAGCAGCACCGTCCGCGCGCGGGCCTCGCGACGGCTTACGGGCTCATGCAAACGGATCTGCTCGTCGATCTGCGCCCCGATAGAGCGGACCGGCAGGAACGCCGTCATCGGGTCCTGAAAGATCATGGCCATGCCCGCACCACGCAGACGCCGCCACTCACGATCTTTCATCCCCAGCAGTTCGCGCCCCTCAAAACGGATGGAACCCGAGGCTTTCAGCCCCGGCAACAGCCCCATGACGCTCATGGCCGTCAGGCTCTTTCCCGACCCGGATTCCCCCACCACGCCCAGCGCATCCCCGCGCCAAACGGTCAGGGACACGTCTTCCAGCAAAGCGGTCCCATTCGGCAGCTCCAGATGCAGATGATGCAGCTTTAAAAGAGCATCAGCGCCCATGCCGTCCCTCCATGATCCGTGGGTCCAGCAGGGCATAAAGCCCGTCCACCAGCGCATTGGCGATAACGACGAACACGGCGGCATACATGACGGTCGCCATGATGAGCGGCAGGTCGAGCGTCGCCAACGCCTGATAGGTCAGCCGCCCCACGCCCGGCATGGCGAACACGACTTCCGTCAGAAGCGCCCCCCCACCCAGAAGCTGCGCAAAATCCAGCCCGAACAGCGAAATATAGCTCAGCCAGGACAGCCGCAGACCATGCCACAGCCACACGCGCACCGGCCCGGCTCCCTTGGCGCGCGCCGTGCGGATGGCGTCTTCGCTCATGGCAGTCAGCAGTTCGGAACGCAGGACCCGCGCATACAGGCCGATGAAACACACAGCGAGCGTCAGGGAGGGCAGGAACAGCGCCTTTGCCCAGCCCCACGGGCTCTGCGAAAACGGCACGTATCCAAGCGGCGGCACCCAGCGGAACAGAAACGTGTCATGCCAGCGGCTCTGCGTGACGAGATTGACGACCTCGCCCAGCCAGAACACCGGCATGGACAGCCCGATCAGCCCCAGAACCATCAGCAGCCGGTCCACCCAACTATCGCGCAGAACGGCCGAGGCAATCCCGAACACCAGCGATCCACTGATCCAGAAAAACGCCGCCCACAGCACCAGCGAGAGCGTCACGGGTGCCGCCTGCAAAACTTCCGGCACAACCCGCTGCCCGTGATTGACGAAAGACGTCAGGTCCCGGGTGACGAACAGCTTTTCCATCATCTTCACGTACTGAACGGGCAAAGGTCGATCGAACCCATACTCCGCGCGGATGCGTTCCACGACCTGCGGACTGGCGCCCCGGCCTGCAATGCGCGCCGTCGGGTCCGCACCCGGTGTCGCAAAGAAAATGCAGAACACCAGAACGGAAATCCCGAAAATGACCAGCAGCATCTGCCCGGTCCGGGAAGCCAGACTGCGGATCATCGGCCTGCTCCTTTCGGATCGAGCTGATCCCGCAGCGCATTGCCCAGAACATTGAGCGCCAGAACGGTCAGAACGATCGCCAGCCCCGGCACGATGGCCACCATGGGCCGCGTATAGAGCAGCCCTTCTCCGTCCTGAATGATCGTCCCCCAGGACGCCGCCGGGGCCTGCACACCGAGCGACAGAAAGGACAATGCGGATTCCGCCAGCATGCACAGCGCCATCACCAGGGGAGCCAGAACGGCCATGGTCGGCGTCAGCCCCGGCAGGATTTCCCGCCATAGAATACGGAAATCCGACGCTCCCATCCCCCGCGCCGCCATGACGAACCCCGCCTGCGACAGGCTCAGTGCCCGTGCCCGCAACGGCCGCGCCGCATAAGGCACATAGACCAGTGCAATAATCCCGATCGGGATCAGCAGATTATCCGCCCCGATGGTCACAGGCCCAAGCCGGATGCCATGCCCCACCGTGACGACGGACAGCGAAATCGCGAACAGATAGACCGGGATCGCCCAGAGCATATCCAGAATGCGCGACAGGATCAGGTCGATCCAGCCGCCGAAATACCCCGCACAAATCCCGATACAGGCCGCCAGACACAGACAGAACGTCGCAGAGGCTGCCGCAATCAGCAGGGAATTGCGCCCGCCATACAGAACCCGTGCGGCAACGTCGCGTCCCTGCGAGTCCGCCCCCAGCGCATAAGGCCCCGGCCGCCAGTCCGGTCCGATCGGACTGAGACCCAGATGAAGCGGATTGTCATTCGGCTGCATGAGATCAACGCGCTGCCCGTTCCGGATCGTCGTCCCCGCGATGTCGGAGGAGAACGGGTCAATCCCGTTGAGAGTGGCGTAAAGCGGGGCCAACAGGCAGGCGAAGATGATGGAAAGGAGGAGCAGAGCCGCGAAGGCGCCGTCACGGCGTGTCAGAACAGCGCGGATAATCCGCCGATAACTTCCTTCCACGCCTGCTCCAATCCGTTCCGGTTCGTGATCTTTTTCGTTCTACAGCACGAACGGGCCCGGACAGAAGGGGGTCTTTGTCAATCAGACCAGTTGATAGGCTGGCCTGCGCACATGCAGACGGATGCGCTGCTGAAGCGCGACCAGATCGGGAAGGAGTTCATTGTGGAGCGCGCGCACGCTGTCATGCGCGGCATAGAAGCGTCTCGTCCCGCTCTCGCTGACCAGAATGGCCGCACCGAGAAAAACGCCGTTGATTTCGATGACTGTTGAACCAAGCATGATGCCGGACCCTGAAGAACGAGCCCGACACCCCTTTTATCGGGCCAGTTGCCGGGCGTTATGACACGCCGGAGACGATTGCCTCCGGGCCTGAAGCGGAGCAGCGTTTGCGCTGCGTGCTACACATTCGACACATCATTGACCGACCGGTCCCGTTGCTGTGGATGCCACTTGAGGCTGTCAGATACGATGCCCTGCGCCGTGCCGTCAACATATAACGCATGAACATGATGTGATATCGACGCCGCATACATAATAACGCTATTGTTTCGTTGTAACGGAAATCATCATTTACCGTCTGCCCTTTTCCCCATTTCCCGTGTTAAGTGAGGCCATGAGCAAGAAGGTTCCGCTGTCCCCCGCCCCGTTCGAAGGTTATGCCGCCCCCAGGGGACGCGTTTTCAACTCCTTTCTGGAAACAGTGGGAGGCACACCGCTGGTCGCGCTGCCCCACCTGACCCAGCGTGAGCATCTCAACGGGCGGCTGCTCCTCAAGCTGGAATTCTTCAACCCGCTCGGCTCCGTCAAGGACCGGATCGGTGTGGCCATGCTGCGGGATGCCGAAGCCCGCGGCCTGATTACGCCGGGCCGCACTGTCCTGATCGAGCCGACTTCGGGCAATACCGGCATTTCGCTCGCTTTCGCGGCCGTGGCGCTGGGATACCGCCTGATCGTCACCATGCCGGAAAATGCCTCGACCGAGCGCCGCAAGATGCTGCGCCTGATGGGCGCGGATACCGAACTGACGCCTGCATCCCGCGGCATGGCCGGTGCCATCGAACGCGCCGAGCAGCTTAACCGCACCCTGCCTGACGCCTGGATGCCGAGCCAGTTCGAAAACGACGCCAACCCGGCCGTGCATGAAGCCACGACGGCTCAGGAAATCTGGGAAGATACGGCAGGCAAGGTCGATATGGTCGTGGCCGGTCTGGGAACAGGCGGTACGGCGTCCGGCATTGCCCACGGGCTCAAGAAACATCGTAAATCCATCAAGATCTATGGTGTGGAACCGCGGGAAAGTGCTGTGCTGCACGGCGACGAGCCCGGCCCGCATGGCATTCAGGGCATCGGCCCGGGTTTTGAGCCCGATACGCTGGATCTCAAGGCGCTGGATGGCGTGTTCGAGGTCTCCGAACAGGAAGCAGTGGCAACGGCACGGCTCTGTGCGGCCGTTGAGGGCATCCCCATCGGAATTTCCTCGGGAGCAGCCCTGTTCGCGGGAATGGAACTGGCCCGCAAGCCCTCCAGCCGCGGCAAGACGATCGTTGCCATCGTCCCGTCTTTCGCGGAACGCTACCTCTCCACACAGCTCTTCGACGGGCTGGCTTGAGCATCAATAAAACAACTATAAACAAAAGTTGTTTTATTTAATATGCGTTTATGTTCGTTATTAACTCGAAGTCCTGTTCCGCTCTCCTGAAGAAGAGTCGGGACGGCTGAGAGGAGATAACGTCATGAACCTGTTTTCCGGCCGTCCGACATCCTTCGATCCCGCCTGGGCCACGCATGGCCTGCCTGATACGGGCCGCCAGCAGATCGCCGGAGCCTTCCAGCGCCTCGGCCAGCAGGTCGAACTGCTGCTGATCCCTGGCCTCTTCGGTTCGGGTCCGGATCACTGGCAGTCTCACTGGGAACAGGCTTATGGCCTGAAACGTCTGCACCAGACGGACTGGGAAACGCCCAGCCCCGCAGACTGGGAAGCAGCGCTTACCGCTGCGGTCGAGGCGTCATCCCGTCCGGTTTTCCTGATCGCCCACAGTCTCGGCGGCGTGCTGAGCGCGAAATGGCTGAGCCGTCATGGTGGCCAGAAGGTGGCCGGGGCCTTTCTGGTCGCACCTGCCGATATCGACCAGACAGCACATCCGGAAGTCGAACGCATCCGCGCTTTCGGCCCGCTTCCCCACATACCCCTGCCGGTCCCCACCGCGATCATGGCCAGCAGCAATGACCCCTGGCTGTCCCTGCCGCGTGCGCGGGAACTGGCCGGTCAGTGGCAGTCGGATTTTCTGGAAGCGGGTGCTGTCGGCCATATCGGCAGCAGCGAACCGCTGGGTCTGTGGGAGCATGGCGCGACGGCCATGCTCGATTTCGCCCGCAGAAAACTCCCGTTCCGGGTGCAGTGACCGCACCCGGAAGCATCTGCCTCAGGACTTGCCGGAGATCGGTTTCCAGCGGTTGAGCAGCAGGGAGTTGCTGACCACCGAGACGGAACTCATGGCCATGGCAGCGCCCGCCACGATCGGATTCAGCATTCCGAAAGCCGCCAGCGGCAGGCCCAGAATGTTGTAGATGAAGGCGAAGAACAGGTTCTGCCTGATCTTGGACAGGGTCGCATTGGACAGCGAAATCGCATCCAGAACGCCGGTCATCTCGCTCTTCATCAGCACGACATCGGCCGTATCGAGAGCCACAGCAGAGCCCGCGCCGATGGCGAAGCCGACATCGGCGGCCGCCAGGGCCGGCGCATCATTGATGCCATCGCCCACCATGCCGACCAGACCGCCCTGCGCCCGGTATTTCGCAACACCATCCGCCTTGTGCTCGGGCAGCACGCCGGCGAGATAGTCATCCACGCCAACCTGTCGCGCCACGACAGAGGCCGCGCGTTCGTTGTCGCCCGTCAGCATCACGACCCGGATGCCGCGGGCCTTCAGAGCCTTCACGGTCGCCACAGCATCGGCCCGGAGTTCATCCGCCAGTGCGATAATGCCCAGAACCTGACCGCCCTGCGCTACTGCGATGACGGTATTGCCCTCGCTTTCCAGCGCAGCAACCGGCAGCGCAGACAGATCCAGACCACTCGCCTGCATGAAGGCTGGCGAACCCAGACGCGCTTCCTGTCCCCCAACCTGCGCCACCACGCCCTTGCCCGGAACAGCCTGAAAGCCTTCCGCGGCAACAGCGGCACTGACACCGTGACTTTCCGTATAGTCCACAATGGCGCGGGCCAGCGGATGCTCGGAATTATGCTCAAGGGCATGGGCGACGCTCAGCAGCGTCTCCACCGACATGCCCGTTGCCGGATGAACGGCGGCAACCGTGGGACGCCCCTGCGTCAGCGTGCCGGTCTTGTCGACGATGATGGTCTTGAGCTTCTCGGCCCGCTCCAGCGCATCGGCATTGCGGAACAGGATGCCGGACTGCGCACCACGCCCCGTCCCGACCATGATGGCCGTTGGCGTCGCCAGACCCAGCGAACACGGGCAGGCAATCACCAGTACGGATACGGCCGAGACGAGACTCCATGTCGCGGAACCGGTCACGGCCCAGCCGATCAGGAAGGTGAGAACGGCGATCCCGATAACCGTAGGCACGAAAATGCCCGAAACCTTATCGGCCAGACGCTGCACATTGGCCTTCGACCCCTGTGCCTGCTCGACCATCTTCACGATCCGCGCCAGCGCCGTATCCGCACCCACGCCGGTCGCCCGGACACGCAGCGCACCGTTGGCGTTCATCGTGCCACCAAAGACGTCCTGCCCGACTTCCTTGAGAACCGGGACGCTCTCACCCGTCAGCATGGACTCGTTGACTTCGGAAGACCCCTCGATGATCTCGCCATCCACAGGCACGCTTTCGCCCGGACGCACGACGAAGATGTCCCCGACATGCATGTCCGCAACCGCACGGTCCACGATCGCACCATCACGCTCGACATGCGCGATCTGCGGCTGAAGCTGGAGCAGGCTTTCGATCCCCGCGCTCGTCTTGTTCTTGGCGCGGGTCTCCATGAGCTTGCCGAGCGAAATCAGCGTGATGATGGATGCGCTGGCTTCGAAATAAACATGCTGGTGCAGTCCGAACACCACGACGACCGCACTGAACAGCCAGGCAATGGACGTTCCGAGCACGACCAGCACATCCATGTTGGCCGAGCCGCCGCGCACGGCGTTCCAAGCCCTGCGATACAGATGCGCGCCACAGACGAACTGCACGATCGTGGCGAACAGGAACTGCACCGGAACCGGCACGATCATGCGCCCGAAGAACATGCCGATCATCTCGGCAAAAAGCGGCAGGGACAGGACAAGCGTCAGGATGAAGCGGTTGCGCTCACGCTTCCAGATGGCGGCCCGCTTGGCTTTGGGGTCTTCACGGGTGCCTTCGTCCAGACGCTGCGCTCCAAATCCGGCCTTCTCGATCTTCCCGATCAGGAAAGCCGGCTCGACTACGCCGGGAATGTAATTGATATGCGCCCGTTCGGCCGCGAAATTCACGCTGGCCTGTACGGAAGGCTGGCGGTTCAGGATCTTTTCAATCCGGGCCGCACAGGCCGCGCAGGTCATGCCCGACAGCGACAGGTCAAGGCTCTGCTCGTCCACGGAGAAGCCCGCACGACGCACGGCCGCCACGACGCTTTCAACGGAGGACGAGGCGTTTTCAAAAGCGACCTGCGCGCGCTCGGACGCAAAGTTCACGGTCGCCTTCACACCGTCCTGACGGTTGAGGACTTTTTCAATCCGCGCGGCACAGGCGGCGCAGGTCATGCCACCGACGGGGAAACTGATCGTTTCTGACATCTGGAAAGGGTCCTGTCGGCTAGGAGGATTCTGCAAAGGGTTCGTGAGAAATATACCCCACCACCCTATTTTTCAAGCACGGAAAAGACGGCATTTCCATCGCCAAGAACAATCTCGTGATCGTGGAAGCGGCACAGCGCATCGCGATGCGCCACACTGATGAAGGTGGTGCCTGGCAGCGCGAAAAGAAGGGCCTCGTAAAGACGGCGTTCATTGCCTTCGTCCAGCGCGGATGTCGCCTCGTCCAGAAAGAGGATCGCCGGCCGGAACAGGAGCGCTCTGGCCACAGCCAGCCGCTGCTGCTCTCCGGGAGACAATACCTCTCCCCAGTCGGCGATTTCATCCAGTCTATGGCTGTATCCCGCCAGATTCACGGCTTCCAGAGCCTGCTGACAGGACGCTGTTTCATAACGGTCCGGCGTTGCGGGATAGCTCAGGGCCTGACGCAGGGTTCCGGACGGCACATAGCTGCGCTGGGGCAGGAACATGGCCTGACGCATGTTGAAGGACACCGCCCCACTCCCGTGACGCCACAATCCGGCCAGCGCGCGCAGGAACGTGCTTTTCCCCGAACCTGACGGCCCACGAACCAGCCAGCGCTCCCCGCTTTCCAGCGTCAGGTTGCCGATCCGGGCAATCGGTTTCGTATCCGGAAGGCAGAGCGTGAGATCGCGGATCTGCACCGAAGGGATTTCCGATGCGAAACGTTCAATTCCTGTCTCGGGCTGCTGGCTGACCGTCCGCTCGAACTCACCCAGACGCTGGAGCACCGAACGCAGCGTCGCCAGATCCGCATAATTGAAAATGAACCATTCCAGACTGATCCGGACCTGTGTGTAAGCGGAGTTGATCTGGGAATAGAGCCCGAAGGTCAGGGCATGGGCCATAGCTTTGGGAGCCAGCATCAGCCACAACGGCACCGTTGCGATTCCGGTATAGATTTCACCGATGAAATTGACCCGCCAGGTGTAACGCACGACGCTGCGCCAGTTGGTGGCGATATGCGCCAGATAGCCGGACAGACGCAGATGCTCGGCATCCTCGCCACCATAAAAGGCGATCTGTTCGGAGTTGCGCCGGATATCCATCAGCCCCGCACGCAGATCCGCGTCGAAATGCTGCTGCCGGTAATTCGCCCCGATCAGAGGCGAGCCGAACCGCTCCAGAATCCCCGAGGCCGTCAGGGTCGTGATCGCGGCGCCCAGAAAAAGATAGCCGGGAATGTGGAAATGATGGCCATGCCAGTCGAAAGACAATACCCCCCCGATGTTCCACAGAACGACCGCAAAGGAGAACAGCGTGGTCACGGCATCAATCGCATCCAGACCGAGCTTGAGCGTCTGGACCGTCATCTGTGACAGGTCATCCGCGATACGCTGATCCGGGTTGTCCGCCCGGTTCGGACCGTGTTCGAGCCGGTAATACGCCTCTTCCGACAGGTACTGCCGCAGATAGACCCGCGTGTTCCACAGACGCCAGCGCATGGAGAGGACCTGCGTCAGATAGGTCTGCGTCACATGCACCGCAACAGAGCCGACCGTCACCAGCAGGTAAAGCGGCAGCATTCCGAGACAATGCGCGACCTGACCGGCAAAGAAGGCATCGAAAAACCGGTGATACCAGGCCCCGAACCAGACGGCGGACTGAACGTAAAGCACGGACAGTCCGATGGTCCCGCCCAGAAGGGACCAGGCCCACCACTTCTCTTCGGATTTCCAGTAGGGAAAAAGGACTTTCCAGTCCGAAAGCGAATGTGGCGGGGTCGTTTCGTCAGTAGTTTGCACGAAGTGTGGCCATGAAGCTGCGAGGAGCGGCAGGGAAGTTGAACTGCCAGACGCCGCTGGCGCGCTCATAGTAATAGCGGTTGGTCAGGTTTGTCGCGTTGAGCTGCAGCTTCAGATGTTTGTTGATCTTGTAACCGATCATGCTGTCCAGCGTCATATAGCCGCCCTGCACGGTCGTCGCATAACTGCCGCGCAGATTGCTGTTGGCATCAATCCCCGCGCCGAAATTCAGTCCCTTCAGGCGTCCGCTCGGGACGTTGTAATGCACCCAGGACTTGAACATGTGGTGCGGGGAATAGACGCCGCCGAAATCGCTGACTTTCGAGTTCGAGACCTTCGTATCCAGATAGGTATAGCCGATCGAGACATCGAGCCCCGGCAGGATCTCGCCATCAATCTGCGCTTCCCAGCCCTGACGCCGGATCGGACCCGTGGTCATGTAGAACTGCGAGTGCTCCGGATCCTGAACCGGCTGATTCACGCTCTCCATCCGGAACAGCGCGGAAGAGATGTTCAGGCGGCCATGGAAATATTCCGCCTTGAAACCGGTCTCGACCTGATTGCCTTCCTGCGGCTTCAGCCCGCCCCCGCGATAGGTCTGCCGACCGACGGAAGGCGTGAAGATGCTGGAATAGCTGGCATACCAGGAGATGTTCGGCGTGATCTGATAGACCGTGCCCAGATATGGGGTGAGCTGGCCATGAATGTCCGAGGTCGTCGTCCATTCGCTCTTCGGCCCGGGCGAGACATACTGGAGCTTCTCGTAGAACCGCGATACGCGTCCGCCAAGGATCAGCGAGAGATGCCGGATCACTTCAAGGCGGAGCTGTCCGTAAAAACCCCACTGGTAGGCGTAGTCGTCCGTGCCGTAACCATCATCGTTCTGCTTGTAGTCGATGCAGTTCGCAGCGGGTGCTTTCACGACGCCCGTGTTGTTGATGCTGACATTATTGTAGATGGCATCGCAGTTGACGTTCGCATACTGCGTCAGCTGTTCGTAGGAATTGTAGTTG
This sequence comes from Gluconobacter sp. R75690, assembly GCF_015244525.1. Taxonomy (NCBI): domain Bacteria; kingdom Pseudomonadati; phylum Pseudomonadota; class Alphaproteobacteria; order Acetobacterales; family Acetobacteraceae; genus Gluconobacter; species Gluconobacter sp. R75690. Next base: position 223,932 of record NZ_JABCQB010000003.1, read on the forward strand.
AAGCCGAACAGCGCATGATGCGTGCGGTTCAGAAGACGGAAACTGCCCTGGGCATACACATCCGCCGAACGCGACGTGTTCTTGCCCCGCATCCCCACGATACCGGCATCCTGATACTGCAGCAGGCCCGTATTGGCATCGATCGTCGTCCAGGGCTCGTTATACAGCGTGTTGTAGCTCTGGTCATAGAACGTGGCGCGCGCGGTCGCCGTCCAGTCGCCCCAGAGCTTCTGGGTGATGGACGCGATCGTCTGCTGCGTCATGTAATTGCTGTAGCCCCAGTCCTGGCTTGGATTGGCGTCGCGCCCACCATACCACAGCGTCTTTTGCGTCGTGACCGGCAGACCGTAATACGGCGCCGTAATATCCTGCTGCTGGGCCGCATGGGAGACGAGGAACGTCGTGGTCGGCGTAACGTCCCATTCCAGCGCGCCATAGGCCTGCCATTTGCGCGAATGGGAGTATTTGTAGAAATAATCGTTGTCCTGGAACAGATCGGCGGTCCGGAAGCGGAGCGTCTTCGACCTGTTCAGCGGAATGGTCATATCCACATCGGCACGGTAATTGTTGAAGCTCCCGACCATGGCGGAACCATCGACCGCGAAATCCCGACCCGGCTTCTTCGTGACTTCATTGACGACACCACCCGCGCCACCGCCGCCCTGCAACAGACCCGACGACCCGCGCAGCACCTCGATCCTGTCATACATGGACAGGTCAAAAGCCGCGTTGTTCAGCGTGCCGGACGCATCGGGCGTGCCGTCCACGGATGTCGTGAGCTGATAGCCACGGGAATAATAATTCGAATTGGCCGTCGAGCCGGGCAGAACGCGGATTCCGTTGATCTGGCGCATGGCATCCGCCATCGTCAGCATGTTGGAATCTTCCATGCGCTGCTGGGTGATAACGGAAACAGACTGCGGCACGTCCTTGAGCGCCACGGGGCTCTTGCCCCAGGCTTCGACGGCGGGTGCCGTATAGGTATGGTTGGTCCCCAGAACCTGGATATTTTCCGCTTCTGTTCCGTCCATATCGGCAGAGGACTGCGCAACGGCCGTGGCAGAAGCAGCGGCTGCTACGGAACCGGCGACAGGCGCCTTTGCAGACTGCTGGGCGTTCGGAGCCGCAGCCTGATGCGAAGTACAGCGCACCGGATGCCGCGTCCTGTGTGTGGCATGGCAGACGGGCGGGTGATTTTTCGTCCGCGCCGCGACCGTATCGGCCATGGCCGCAGGGCAGACGCCTGCCATCAGGCTGCCCCAGATCAGGGCATTGTGAGAAATGGCAGAAAGGCTGAGCCGACGACGAACTGAAGTGCCATGCTGTGTCATAGTGTCTGTCCTAGAGAGACATGCCGGCGCCATGCAACATCCTGCGTTCCGAAAGGGACGTCGCGTGGCATGGGACCGGTAATGAAACGCTCCTGTTCCGAATCTGGCAGACCTGGCCGCACCATCTTTTCAGGAGGAGGCATGTCGCGCCTCAGGAAACGACGTCAAATCCCGTGTCTTCGACAACGTCCCTGAAAGCGACGGGCGAAACCTGGGCCGGGTCATAGGACACCGTGACCTTTCCGCCATCGAGCACGATGTCGACGGCCTTCACGCCGTTTACGGCCTCAAGGGCGCGCTGGAGCTTGCCGGAACAGCCATTGCAGGACATTCCCTCGACCGTCATGTGCGCTGTTTCTGTCATGTCATGAAATCCTTCAGATAGAGAGCCACACCCCTGCAATGGCACATCAAAATACGGTATGGGGGTAGGGTATATATATAACTATTCACAATAAATGATTCTAGCAATATCCCTTATTCCACCATTTATTTATGTTTTATATACCGTACTGGGGTATGCAATTTTCATATTGCCTACGAAACAGATTCGACAAGTCATTTTTTCTGCGTCTCGAAAAATAATCTTTCCCCATCCCCCCGGCGGGTATAGGATCACATCAGATTCGAACGATGGATCGCTCTGTTTCTTACCCTCCTGCGGGGACTTCTGATGGTCAGGACACATGCCCGGATCTGGATCGGCCTGCTGGCCTGCCTGCTGATGCAGGTCGGGCTGCTGCTTGGCACGTCCACCGCGCAGGCCCGGACTGAAGCACCCCACCACATGGCCATGGCAATGCAGCATATGGCCCATCACCAGAAGCCCGACAGCACGGACTGCTGCAGCACGTCAGCCTTCCATGCCATCCCCCATCCCCAGCAGTCTTCCGAAGGCTGCTGTCATACGCATGTGGTCTCGACCGAACCCATGCTGACCGTGGCGTCCATCCAGCCTTCCGGTCCCGCCAGTCTCATCGCACGCGCCTTTGCGTCCGGACGACACGACCGTTTCAGCGGCACCGACTGGATCCCCGCCTCTCCCCCGCCGAAATTCCGCGCAATCTGACACACGCCTGACAGGCGTGGACCCGTCCTGCTGCCTTCAAGGGACAGACAGGGCCTGATCCTCTGTCATTTTCGCGGATTTTCCTCATGACCTTTCCGTCCCGCATCCGGGGCGGCCTGACACGACGACGTTTCGTAACGGGTCTTGGCGCAGGGGGCCTGCTGGCCGCCCTTCCCCGAACCTCACACGCGTTCTCGTCCAAGGCTTCCTCGGGTCTCATCCCGCCCATGCCATCCGACCGATGGGATCTGAAAATCGGCCACACGCGCATTTCGCTTGATGGCAAGACCATGCATGCGCCGACCGCCGGAGGCACGGTGCCGGGTCCGATCCTGCGCTGGAAACAGGGCGATACCGTCAGCATCAACGTCACCAACACACTGAACGAACCCACTTCGATCCACTGGCACGGCATCCGCACGCCCTCGAACATGGACGGCGTACCGGGGCTAAGTTTTGGCGGCATCGCACCAGGCGAGACCTTCACCTACCGCTTCAAGCTCCATCAGAGCGGCACCTACTGGTATCACAGCCATTCCGGGATGCAGGAAGCGATGGGCCTGTATGGCGCGCTGGTCATCGACCCGCGCCGCCCGGACCCGAACGCCTGCGACCGCGATTACGTCATTTTCCTGGGCGAATGGACGGATGTCATGCCCGATGACATCGTCAGCAATCTCAAGATGCAGGACGACTATTACGTCTTCCGCCAGCGCACGGCCGCGTCCTTCCCCAAGGAAGCACGCGAGGCGGGGAGTGCAGGTGCCGCGCTCGCGGACCGTCTGGCCTGGTCCAAAATGCGCATGGCCGCGACCGACATCGCGGATGTCTCGGGCGCGATCTACACCTACACGCTGAACGGTCATGCGCCGGACATGAACTGGAGCGGCCTGTTCCAGCCCGGCGAGAAAGTGCGTCTGCGTTTCATCAACGGCTCGTCCATGACGTTCTTCGACGTCCGGATTCCGGACCTCGAAATGCTGGTCGTGCAGGCTGACGGCAACGATATCGAACCCGTCCCCGTGGACGAGTTCCGCATCGGCGTGGCGGAAACCTATGACGTGATCGTCCAGCCGAAGGACGAGCGCGCCTATGCCATTTTCGCCCAGAGCGAGGATCGTACCGGCTACGCACGCGGCACACTCGCCCCGCATGAGGGCATGATCGCCCCCCTGCCGCCGATGGACCCACGTCCCGTCCGCACCATGGTCGATATGGGCATGGGGAACATGAAGCCCGGTGAAAGCATGAAGGACATGGACATGTCGGGCGATATGTCCGGCATGAAGATGGATGGCGACATGGCCGGAATGGACATGCACGGCATGGACATGAAGGGCATGGATATGAGCCACATGGCCATGCCGAAGATGGAAGTGGACGATCCCGGGCCCCCGCCCATCAATGTCGAAAACCAGATGCGCGCCATGATGCCGATCGACCGGACCGGCAGTCCCGGCGACGGGCTGGAGAACAACGGCCGCCGCGTCCTGAACTACAAACAGCTCCGCGCCACGCGCCCCGGAGCAGACCTGAGGCCGCCGACGCGGGAAATCATCCTGCACCTGACCGGCAACATGGAACGCTATATCTGGGGCATGAATGGCCGGAAATTCTCGGAATCTGGCCCGATCCGCCTCAAACTCGGCGAACGCGTGCGCTTCACGCTCATCAACGACACCATGATGGAACATCCGATCCATCTGCACGGTCTGTGGAGCGAACTGGAAAACGGCCAGGGCGACTACCGCCCCTACAAGCACACCATCATTTCCCAGCCGGGCTCGAAACTGAGCTATCTGGTGACGGCCGATACCCCCGGCATGTGGGCGTATCACTGCCACCTGATGTATCACATGGATCTGGGCATGTTCCGCACGGTGATCGTGGCATGAAACACGCCCTTTCCCTCGCGCTTCTGGCCCTCGTGGCCCTGTCCCCCCTCGCCCTGCCCGGCACGGCCCATGCCGATCAGCCGACCTATCATGCCGCCGACGCGCCGGAAGCGACCCCGGTCGTCTATATCGGCAACATCAAGCCCTCGATGGATCAGGGCACCTGGCTGCACGGCATCTTCAACCAGCTTGAAGGCCGTTATGCGCCTGGCGGCACCGATTTCCGGTGGGATGGCGAAGTCTGGTTCGGTGGCGATTACAACAAGATCTGGCTGAAATCAGAGGGCACGCTCGAAAAAGGCCGCCTGAGCGATGGCGACCACGAACTCCTCTATACGCGTGCGATCTCGCCCTACTGGAACCTTCAGGGCGGCGTGCGCATGGACCTCGATGACGGTCCAACCCGCACCTGGGGGGCGTTCGGGATCGAAGGTCTGGCGCTGTACGAATTCGAGTTCGGAGCCACGGCCTATGTCAGCGATCGCGGACGTTTCGCCGCCCGCATCGAGGGGTCTTACGACTTCCTGCTGACCAACCGCCTGATCCTTCAGCCCCAGGCCGAGTTCAACCTGTACACGAAATCCGACGCGGGACGTCAGGCTGGCGCCGGTCTGTCGGATGTCGATGCAGGTCTGCGCCTGCGATACGAGCTCTGGCGGAAGTTCGCGCCCTACGTGGCCGTAACCTACTCCGGATATCTCACCCAGGCCCGCCGGATCGCCCGTGACCAGCACGACGACACCGGCTCCGTCCGCTTCAGCCTCGGCGTCCGAAGCTGGTTCTGATCATCCCTGTTCAATCACAACGAAAGCCCAACATCATGCGCAAGACTTTCCTCGCACTGACCGTCCTTCTCGCCACCGGCATGGCTCGCGCCGCCGCCCCGTCGATGCCCGGCATGGATATGAGCCACATGGACATGAGCGGCGGCAAGATGGCCATGCCGTCATCCAGTGCCCAGAAGCCGCTGGCCGGGCTGAGCATGGATCAGCAGATGGTCCTGTGCTCGCATCTACAGACGCTTAGCCGCCAGAAAAGCACCCTGACCCCGAAGATGAAGCAGCAACTCGCCGCCTGTCAGAAAATGGACATGGGCATGACGAGCCAGTCCGCTCCCGGCGAAACGCTGGACCGCTGAGCGCGCAGGGTTCTCTCAGCGCATCATCCGGCGAACGACCTGGAGAAGTTCGTCGATGGCGTCTTCTCCACCGTCTTCCTGCACCGCGCGGCGTACGCAGCCATTGGCGTGGGACGACAGGATCTGGATGGACACACCATCCAGCGCCGACTTGATCGCGGAGATCTGGGTCAGGATATCGACGCAGTAGCGATCATTCTCGATCATGTTGAGAACACCGCCAACCTGCCCCTCGATCCGGCGGACGCGGTTCGTCAGGGCCTTCTTGCGGGGCTGCTCGACACGCCGGCCGTCATCGTCCAGTGGCGCGCAGCTCTCGCAGACATCCACTGCATGTTCTTTATGGGATAGTGCCATTCCAGGATCCGCCCTCTGCCAGACATTCCGAACGTAACATCATGGGTTCATGCCCGCCCAATCCGGCGCCCACAGGCCGGTGTATGCCCCTCTGCGTCCGGAATTTCCAGTCCAACGATACCCGCTCGTGTTTCGGGATCGGAAAAAACCGAGTCTGCCGACGGGAAAAACATACCCCCTCATGCCCGAACAGTCAGGTCTTTCCTGTTATTCGGGGTGCTTCTGCCGTTCCCTGTCCACCCGGCACCGATTTTCATAAAATTTATTATAAAACCGGCGATTTCGTTCAGTCTTGAGCGCTCTTGATGCAAATCATTCTCACTCCCCTTCCCGGACGGACAGGATGCGCCTATCTAGGGTAAAGGTCCGGGCCGCTGAGCCCGCGCCATATTACCGGGGTACCGAACTGATGCTGTATCTGGATACACTGCCCAAGGGCGCTCATGCCGTAATCGAGAAGATCGAGCAGCGCGCGCCTCTGGACCCGATCGCCACACGACTGGAAGAGCTGGGTTTCGTCCCCGGCGAGGCCGTTCAGGTGGTCGCGACCGGACCGATGGGCAGGGATCCGATCGCCGTGCGTCTGGGAACGTCGCGCTTTGCCCTGCGCCGGGGCGAAGCCGCCCGCGTGGGTCTGCGGCCTGCCGCCTGATCTCCATGAGTTCGACAGCCTCGACGCAGACGCCCGCCCCCAGCCTGCATATCGCCCTCGTCGGAAATCCGAACTGCGGCAAGACGTCCCTGTTCAACCAGCTGACGGGAAGCCGGCAGAAGGTTGCGAACTATGCGGGCGTGACGGTCGAACGCAAGGAAGGGTTCTTCACGACGCCCAATGGCCGCGCGATCCGCGTGCTGGATCTGCCGGGCGCCTACAGCCTTGATTCGACGAGCCCGGACGAGGACGTCACGCGCGATGTCTGTCTGGGCCGCCACCGCTCCGAACCACAGCCCGAAATGCTGGTGGCCGTCATTTCGGCGACCAATCTGCGGCTGCATCTGCGCTTTCTGCTGGAACTCAAACAGCTCGGCCTGCCCGTCATCGTCGCGCTGAACATGATGGACGAAGCCCGGCGCAACGGACTTCAGATCGACATAGCGGGATTGCAGGCCGATCTGGGTATGCCCATCGTGCCTGTTGTCAGTCTCAACCGCGCGGGCGTCGTGCCGCTTCTTCAGGCCCTCGATCTGCCCCTTCCCGCGCCACCGGACCCGCTCCCGACGGGGATCGATCCCCACATGGAAGTGCGGCGGCTTCTGGCGACCTATGTCGTCGATCCTTCCGCGGGAACGGACCGCCTGACCGACCGGCTGGACCGGCTGTTCCTGCATCCGGTCTGGGGTCCGGTCATTCTTCTGGTCGTGCTGTTCGTCATGTTCCAGACCGTTTTCGCCTGGGCACAGCCGCTCATGGACGGGCTGGACAGCGGGATCTCAACCTTCGGGCAGATCGTCCTCAAGCCATTGCCGGACGGCATTCTGCACAGCCTGCTGGCCGATGGTGTGATCGCGGGTGCGGGCACGGTCATCGTGTTCCTGCCGCAAATCCTCATCCTGTTCCTGTGGATTCTCGCCCTTGAGGAATCCGGCTATCTGCCCCGCGCCGCCTTCCTGCTGGACCGGCTGATGGCGCTGGCCGGGCTGAGCGGCCGGTCCTTCATTCCGCTGCTGTCGAGTTTCGCGTGCGCCATTCCGGGCATCATGGCAGCCCGGACCATCCAGAACCCGCGGGACCGGCTCGTCACGATCCTGATCGCGCCGCTCATGACGTGCTCGGCGCGTCTGCCGGTCTATACGCTGCTGATCGGCGCGTTCGTGCCGCACCGGACCATCCTGGGGATTTTCGGGCTTCAGGGGCTGGTACTGTTCGGGCTCTATGCCGTGGCCATTGTCAGCGGCGTGATCGCCGCCCGTGTCATGACACGCGGTGTGAAGTCCGAAGAACATCCGCTGCTGCTCGAACTGCCGCCCTATCGCCGCCCGAACCTCAAGAGCCTGGCACTCGGCCTGTGGCAGCGCGCGGTGATGTTCCTCTCTCGCGTGGGGACGATCATCGTCTCGCTGAACGTGCTGCTCTGGGCGCTGTCGAGCTTCCCGCTGCCGCCCGCAGGCGCTCCGGGTGCCGCCATCGATTACAGTCTGGCCGGACGAATTGGCCATCTGATGCAGTGGGTGTTCGCGCCCATAGGCTTCAACTGGCAGATCTGCGTCTCGCTGATCCCCGGACTTGCGGCGCGTGAAGTGGCCGTCAGTTCACTGGCCACCGTCTATGCCATCGGGGCCACGGATGATGGCGCGGCTGACAAGCTCCTGCCGCTGCTCTCGACGCAGTGGAGCATGGCCACCGCTTTCTCGCTGCTGGCATGGTATGTTTATGCGCCGCAATGCATTTCCACGCTGGCTGTCATGCGGCGGGAAACCGGGTCCATCAAAACCGTTCTATGGGCTGCGGCGTATCTGTTCGGACTGGCTTATCTGGCGGCGTTCCTGACCTATCACATCACCCGCGCCATTACGGGAGTTCCCTGATGATCGAAGTTGCTGTTGCCCTGCTGATCGTCTGCGCCGCCGCGATTTACTGGTATGCGCGTCTCTTCCCCCAGGGCTGGGGCCGCCTGCGCACGGCCGTGGGCTTCGCCCCTGCACCGCAACCCACCATCGGCAAGGGCTGCGGCGGGTGCACGGGCTGTGACCGCTCGGGCAAGGGCGGCTGCCACTAGGGCAGTCACCTCCAGGCCTCAGGCTTTCTGAAGGCCCGGATTACCGCGCTCGACGGCAAAGCTGGCATAGGTGGACAGTGCGCCGTCCCGCACCATGACCCGGTCGATGATCTTCAGATCGGCATGCCATACATCCGGCCCCACATCGCACAGCACATAACCGCGCTTGTCCGTCGTGACCTTCAGATGCGGGTTCTCGCTACGGACGATCCGGCTGAAATGATCATCATCGCCCAGCCCATCCGCGCCGGATGAAATAGACGTCGCCAGAAACTCGACCGAGACCGGCTTGCCCCATCCCGGTTCGACAAGCAGATCCCCGGCGAAATGGCGGTGCGCGTCTCCGGTCACGTTGACCACGTTGCCGGGACAGTGCGTGCCAATGAAATCCAGCAGGCGCTTGCGGCTGTAGAGATAGCCCGACCACTGATCCATGCTGTAGGTCAGTTCGGAATGGGCGGATTTGCGATGCGCCAGGTCCATGACCATGACCTGATGCGCCAGCAGGTTCCACTTCGCATCCGACCGGCCCAGACCATCGAACAGCCACTGCTCCTGCTGCGCCCCCATCATGGTACGCTCGGGCGACCAGACGTCTTTGCCCTGCGCCGCATTCGTGTCGCCGTAAGCCTGATCGCTGCGATACTGGCGCGTATCCAGCACGAACATGTTCATCAGGTCGCCGAAGCGGAAGCTGCGATAGAGCTGCATGTGACTGCCATCGGGAATGGACGTCGCCCGCAGCGGCATGTTCTCGTAATAGGCCTGCAGCCCCGACGCCCGGCGCAGACGGAAAATCTCCGGCGGCGTGCCGTCCTGATCCGTATCTCCGGCCCAGTTGTTGTCGATCTCGTGGTCGTCAAAGCTGACGATCCAGGACGTCGCCGCGTGCGCAGCCTGAAGATCCGGGTCCATTTTATACTGGGCATAACGGCGGCGATATTCGTCCAGCGAATAACATTCCGGCCCGACATGGCGGCGCAGGACATGCGCTTTCTGGCCGTCGATGTCGCGCAGATGATCCCCACTGTCCGGGCCTTCGTAAATGTAATCGCCATAGTGGAACACGAAGTCGATCGGCTCGTTCGCGATGGCGCGCCAGGCGGTGTAGTAGCCATATTCGTAATGCTGGCAGCCCGCCGCGGCAAAGCGCACGCGCGACATCGGCGCACCCGGCAGCGGGAGCGTGCGGCCACGGCCAACGGCGCTTTCGTAACCTGCGATATGGAAGCGGTACCAGTACGGACGGTCCGGCTTCAGGCCGGCCACCTCGACATGAACCGAATGGCCAAGCTCGGGATGCGCCAGCGTCTGTCCGCTCTGCACGGGCTTCGAGAAATTCCCATTCTCGCTGATCTCCCAATTCACCAGAACCGGCTTGAGAACATCCATGCCCCCCGCCTCCTGCAGCGGATCCGGTGCCAGCCGCGTCCAGAGCACCAGCCCGTCGGAGGCCGGATCGCCGGAGGCCACACCGAGCTGGAACGGGGAGGCTTTGAAGCTCGGGTTCTTTTCCAGATCACGCGGGACAGCCGCACGCAGGGCACGGACGCGCGTGGACAGGAGGAGACCCGCGCCAAGGCCGGTCAGCAGGCTTCTACGTTTCATGAACACCATGCAGCACTTCTTTCCAACAGAGCCCGGTCCGCAGCGGAACCGGGCTCTCAGAGGTCTTGGGACACACGCCCTCCATTGTGTGGACACATGGCAGAGGGTTTTGCCCACACCCCGAAACGGCATTTCATGAAACTGTCACGAATGAGCGCGCATGAATTCCCTAAACGCTGATCCGCCGCCGCTCGGACAAGCTCCTCGGTGCGGCTGTGATTCGGAAACGTCCAGCAACGGGAACATGGATGCGCTGTCAGCAGGAATGGTTGCGTCTTTATCGCAGGGTGCGTTCCCGGACCCGCCGGGACGATGCGGATGATCATCTTCAGAACGCGTTCATGAGCTATTTCGAGCGGCCTGAAGGCAGTGTGCAGCATCAGGAAGCCTATATCACCCGCAGCGCCATCAATTCCTCGCTCAATGCGATCCGTCGCGAGCAGCAGGGATACGTCCAGGCGGCGGAAGGGTTCGAGACGCTCCTCGAGACCCCGGACCCTGCGCCGTCGCAGGAAGATATCTATGAATCGGGTCAGAAACTGGCGCATTTCCGTGCGGGCTGCGAACAGCTTCCGGACAGGACCCGTCAGATCTTTCTGATGAACCGTGTTGAAAAAATGAAGTACAGCCATATTGCGAAATCACTAGCGATCAGTGAAAGCAGTGTTGAAAAACATATCGCAAAGGCGCTGGTCTTCCTTTCAACATGGATGGATCATTGAAATACCGATCTGATGGATGTCACCAAAACCCGTGCAGCAGAATGGATTGCACGCCTGCATGCCGAGGACTGCACGGAACTTGATCATGACAGGTTCCGGGACTGGCTGGCGAGCGATCCCCGGAACGGTCCGGTCTTCGAACATCTGACCGAACTGTGGGAACTGGCAGGTGGCGTCGCAGAACCATCCGTTACAATTGCGCACCAGACAGCACATCGTCGTCGTGCGTTCAGCCGGCGCCATGCGCTGGCCGGGCTGGTCGCGACGGTTTTTCTGGCAGTGCCCCCCTGGGAAGACGCCCATGCCAGCCGGATCGAGGAAACGGGAACCGGCAGCATCCGCGATATCCGCATCACGCCCCATACCCATTGCCGCCTCGACACCCAGACCCGCCTTGTAGTGGGACACAGCGGACAGCAGGCACGGCTGTGTCATGGGCAGGTCATGCTCTCGACGTCGGGGCCGGACGCATTCCATCTCTCCGCCGACGGCATGACGGTGCAGTTGCACGGACAGACGGCCGCCGATATCCGGATCAACAGCGGCGATACGGAAGTCACGGCTGTCCGGGGCAAGGTGTTCCTGAGTGCCGCGGCTCTGCGGGCGGCGGGGCGCTGGGTCATGCCGGGGCAGCGCCTGCGGATGTACCGCAATGGCGGATGGAACATCGATTATCCCGATCTGGAAACGCTTCTGTCCTGGCAGGGCGGAGAACTGGTGTTCCGCAACCAGCCGCTGGCGGACGTGATCCAGGAAATCAACCGCTATGCCTCGCGCCAGATCGTACTCTCCGCGCCGCGTCTGGCCTCACAGCGTCTGAGCGGCGTTTATCATGTGCGGCAGGCCGATGCGTTTTTGCAGATGCTTCCCCATCTGCTGCCACTGCGCATCCGATCCGCCCATAACGCTTACGAAATCATTGCTTTGTGACGTTTCGATGAAAACCGTCACACCACGCTGAGGGTTCCGGTTTTTCATCTGTCTTCCTGTCGAGACCGCATTCAGGCCCGACGACAGGAAACGAGCCCCATGACCCCGCCCACCCGTTACCCCCGCCGCACCGTTCTGCTTCTGTCGGCAGGCGCGACCATTCTGACGCAGACGCTCTCCAGCGCCTTCGCTGCCCCCGCATCCAGCGTGCATATCGCACCGCAGCCCATGGGGCAGGCCCTCGTGACATTGGGGCAGCAGACGGGTCGCAACATCATCTTCACGTCCGATGCGGTGGCCAATCTCCGTGCCCCGGCCGTGGATGGCACCCTGTCGCCGGATGAAGCCGTCAAGCGCCTGCTGCGCGGCAGCGGACTGAAAGCCGAAGCCATGCCGGATGGCGGCGTCATCATTCGCAAGGGCGCATCCCCCCGCCCAAAGCCGCAGCGCCTGCGTGAGACGCAGGCGCATGAGATCGAGCAGATCGTCGCAACCGGCCACCGCACACGTTCGGTCATGAGTGTCAGCGGTGACGAAATGCAGACACTCATGCCGGGTCAGAGCCCGATGCAGGCGCTGGACCTGCTGCCAGGCGTGACGTTCACCAACGTCGATCCCTGGGGCAATAACGAGCAGAACTCCAGCATTTACGTTCACGGCTTCAACCAGAATCAGCTCGGCTACACGATGGACGGCGTGCCGCTCGGCGCCGGGGCTTACGGCAACTATAACGGCCTGTCCCCGCAGCGCGCGGCCATCAGTGAGGACATCGGATCGACGTCCCTGTCCTCTGGCGCCGGTGCGCTGGGAACGGCCTCGACCAGCAATCTGGGTGGGACGATCGAGTTCACCACGCGCGACCCGAAGCAGAAGGCTGGCGCCACGATCAATCAGACCTTCGGCAGTTATTCCACATTCAGAACATTCGCGCGCGTTGATACGGGCAATTTCGGCAACGGCAATTCGGCCTATATGGCGTTCGCCCGTCAGGATGCCCGTCCGTGGAACCTCGGGAACGCCAACCGGCAGGGTGGATATCAGGTGAACGGAAAATTCGTCCACAAGGGCGAAAACACCACCATCACCGCCTATTTCGACTGGCAGAACAAGGCCGAGCCGAACACGCAGGGCCTGACGGCGCCTACCGATCTGTATGCCCGCGGTGCGTTCTTCCCGGATCTGAACGCCGCCATGGCGGGATATCCGGCTGAAAGCTCGACCAAAGCCGGACCGGCAACGCCGAACAACAAATATTACTTCTCCGCCGCACAGCGGACCGATTACCTGACCTATCTGAAAATTTCCCACCGGTTCAGCCCGAACCTGACCTGGGACAACCAGCTTTACTTCCATTACGACGACGGCGCGGGCGTGGTGGCGACGTCCATCCGCACGAATGCGATCCTGACCATTCTGGGCACGTATCTCGACCCGACCGGCACGAAATACATCAAGAACGGACAGTTCACCTACAGTGTCGCGGGGATTGACCCGAAGGTCTGGAACGCAACGGGCGGCACGGGTTTCGCTGTCCGCACCACGGAATACAACGACTATCGTGGTGGCCTGACCAGCACGCTGCATTACCATCTCGGCCATCACAACATTGAACTGGGCGGCTGGTATGAGCGCAACAACAACATGCAGGCCCGTCGCTGGTATCCGCTGACCGCCACAAATACCCTGACGCCCTACGAACGCCCCACCAACCCGCTTTTCACGCAGTGGCAGAACAATTTCTATACCAACACATTCGTGACCCATCTGCAGGACAGCTGGAAGGTGACGCCGCGCCTGACCCTGACGGCGGGTTTCAAGTCCGAACTGGTCTATACGAACGGCACGCTGCCGATTGCCGCCCTGCCGCAGTCCCTGGCTTCATCGGTGAAGGGCGCGAAGACGATCGTCGATACCAGCACCCAGACCATCGCAGGCGGCACGATCCCCTCCTACAATCCGTTCCTGCCGGCCTTCGGCGCGCTGTGGAACTTCACGCAGCACGAGCAGCTTTTTGCCAATATCCAGGAGAACATGGACTCCTTTGCGTCCACCGGATACGGCTCGACTTCTCCCTGGGCCGTTTCCAGTCAGGCGGATTTCGAGAAGTTCAAGCGCAGCGGCAAGCCTGAGTCCTCATGGACGTATGAAACCGGCATCCGCACCAGCCATCCGGTCAATACGCGGATCCTGACCGGGATCAGCGGGCAGCTCGAATATTATCACGTCGATTTCTACAACCGTCTCGGCACCATCTCCCCGCCGGGTCAGGGCATTTCGGGCGTCGGCAATACGGTGGCGAACCTCGGCAGCGTCTCGACGAACGGCATGGACCTGTCCTTCACGCTGCGCTTTGGCCCGCATTTCTCGATCTATGATGCCGTGTCCTATGTCAGCAGCATCTACGGCAACGACTTCATGGATGGCGCGACACTCTATGCCACGCAGGGCAAGAAGGTTCCGGCCATTCCCGCCTGGTCCGACAAGTTCGCCGTCAACTACAATCAGGGCGGCTTCAATGCCCAGTTCAGCGGCAGTTATATGGGAGTCCGTCCGGGCACGATCACCAACAGCGTCATGGTGCCGCCGCGTGTGCTGCTCGCTTTCAGTTCCAGCTACACGTTCCACCAGATCCCGCACATGAACAGCCTCAAGCTTCAGTTCAACGCCAGCAACCTGACGAATGCGCGGTCGTGGTCCTCGATCTCCGCAGGCGATGCCAGCACCTATACCGGCTATCCGACAGCACCGCGCATGTTCTTCGGAACGGTCTCCGCAGCCTTCTGAACCCGGCACTTTACCCGTATCAAGCCCAGAGCCTCTCCCCGCACAGCCTCCCGCTGTGGGGGGAGAGGCTTTTTCATGCCGGCAAGAGTCCCGCCGTTCACCCCTGCTGAACACCTCAGATCACGCAGTCGTGAAGCCAGAAATTTTCCCGCTGTCCTCTGAACCCGAGGGCGGTCTGAAGAATGCAGGTTTGCCGGGGCCTGCGGACATCTCGCTCTTTTGAAGAAGCGTGCATTCTCCACCCCATATCAGCGCAACAGGATGCCATCACGGAAGTGTGTCATTTGATTGCAGCAAATTGAGCGCCTATGTCTCCCTGTGTCGAAGTTGTGACGCGACACGCCACAAGAGAATGGGATGACTTCATGAAACTTCTGGCCGTTCACCCAAGTGCCCTGATGTACACGCGTGTGTTCCTGAGGCTTGAACCACTTGGTCTTGAACTTGTGGCAGGTGCCGCGCGCAATGAAGGACATGACGTTCAGATCATCGATCTCCAGGTCGAGACGCATGAAGACTACTGGAAGCGTCTTGCTGACTTCAAACCGGATGCGATCTGTTTTTCAGGAAGCTATCTCGCGAACATTCCCGAGATCCTCGACCTGTGCAAGGAAACGAAACAGCGGATGCCCGGGAAGTTCATCTTCGTGGGCGGTCACTCGGTTTCCTTCATTGCGCCTGACGTGCTCCAGCTTTCCGAAGGCGCCATCGACTGCATCCTGAAGGGTGAAGGCGATGCGACCGTCGGCCTGCTGCTGGAAGCCATCGAAAAGAAGACGGACCTGCTGAAGGTCCCCGGCGCCATTACGGCGGATGGCGAAGGACCGCCACCGATCTTCGTGAAAAGCCTCGATACCGTGCGCCCGGCGCGTGATCTGCTGCGCCATCGCAACAAGTATTTCATCGGCACGCTGGACCCGGCGGCTTCAATCGAATTCGCCCGTGGCTGTCCGTGGGACTGCACGTTCTGTAGCGCCTGGACCTTCTATGGCCGCTCCTACCGGACCGTCAGCCCGCAGGTCATTGCCGATGAGCTTGAAGCCCTGAAGGAACCGGGGATCTTTATTGTTGATGATGTCGCCTTTGTTCATGAAGAGCATGGCATGGCGATTGCCAATGAAATCAAGAAGCGCGGCATCAAGAAGGAATACTATCTTGAAACCCGCGCGGACGTGCTGCTGCGCAACAAGGAAGTCTTCAAGACCTGGAGCGAAATCGGCCTGACCTACATCTTCATCGGGCTTGAGGCCGTGGATGAGGAAGGGCTCAAGCAGTTCCGCAAGCGCGTCTCGCTGGACGCCAATTTCGAAGCACTGGACTATGCCCGTTCGCTTGGTCTGACGGTTGCGATCAACATCATCGCCGATCCGTCCTGGACGCGTGAGCGTTTCGAGGCCGTGCGTCAGTGGTGCCTCGAAATCCCGGATATCGTGAATATTTCCGTCACGACGCCCTATCCCGGCACCGAAATCTGGCACCGCGAGGCCCGGCGCCTGACGACGCGCGACTATCGCCTGTTCGACATCCAGCACGCCGTCCTGCCGACCACTCTGCCCTTGCCCGAATTCTACAAGGAACTTGTCAAGACGCAGCAGGTGCTCAACACCAAGCATATGGGCTGGGAAGCGCTGAAGGGCACCGTCGGGATTGCGACGCGCCTTCTGATGCACGGGCAGACGAATTTCGTGAAAATGCTGTGGAAGTTCAATTCGGTCTTCGATCCAAAGCTCCAGTTGTCCGACCACATGCGCAAACCGCGCTACGAGATGCCACTCCAGCCGGATGTCGTGGACAAGATCGATCGCAAGGCGCTCTACGTCCACGGCCCCGGCGGACGCCGCACGCGCGCACTTGATGATGCGACAGAAGGCTTCGTGGACAAGACCCGCATGGGAGCGGAAGCCGCAGCCGCGGAGTAACGGTCAGGACAATGGCGGGAGCGGGCTGAGGCGCCAGACGTTTTCGGACGCCGGGCACCGGCCTTTCAGGCCGCCTTCGACCGCCCGGCTTTCCAGAAGCGTCAGCGCGTAAGCCTTCCCGTAATACGAGCGCAGGGACGCCTCGGTGACGGAGAAAGGCGGTCCCTTCAGGCAGGACTGGTCGTAGTCGAGCGTCACGAGGAGCTCAGGCACCGGGCCGGTCAGGGACAGGAGATGCGCCGCATAGGCCCGGCGCAGGTCTTCCGGCAGGGCGATCAATGCGGCGCGGTCATAGATGGCGTCCATCGGGCCGAGCAGATCCGGTATCAGGTCGAAAATATTACCTGCAAAAATACGGATGGTCCCGGCAGAAAAACAGCGTAATGGCCCTGCGTCTGCAATGTCGGGCGTGAGGTCAAGGTCGCTGAAGAACCGGTGCACGGCGATATCGCTCAGCTCACATCCGGTCACATGAAAGCCTTGCCCCGCCAACCAGACCATGTCCTGGCTCATGCCGCACAGAGGGACGAAAATCTGCGCTCCCGCCAGAAGATCCAGAGCCGCGATATGACGGGTCAGGAGTGGATTGGCCTGCGGTTCATGAAAGCCCGTCTCGCCGCGCTCCCATTTTTCCTGCCAGAAAACGGCATTCGCTCCTGCATCCATAAGTCTGGCTTTCTCCCTGCTTTTCCCGGCTGAGACTGTGCCGGGTTCTGCTGGCGAGGCAATGGCATGTGTCGGGAAAATATGAGAAAAGCCGCTCATGGTCATGCTCACCCCCTCCCAGCGGCAGGCACTTGATGAAATCATTGCCGCACAGGCCGCAGGACGGCCGACGCATCTTCTGACGGGATATGCGGGCAGCGGCAAGACGACGCTGATGCAGGCGGTCGCGCGGCATTTCATGGCCGAAAAGAAGGTGGTGGTCATCACGGCGCCCACCCACAAGGCCACCGCCGTCCTGCGCTCGAAAGTCGATCGGGACGTCGATTGCCGGACCATCCAGAGCCTGCTGAGCCTTCAGCCATCCTCGCAGGGTACGAGGACCACCCTCGTGCGCTCCAAGCGGCCGCAGACGATTGCCGATGGCATTGTGATCGTCGATGAGTGCTCGATGCTCTCCGCGGAGCTGATGAACTGGATCCGCGATCTGCTGCGTTACTGCTTCGTGCTGTTCGTGGGTGATCCGGCCCAGCTTCCACCCGTGGGAGAAACTGCGTCCCCGTCCTTTTCCGTGCCGTCACGCTCCCATCTGGAGACCGTCGTGCGGCAGGCGGCGGGCAATCCGATCCTCGAAGCCGCGACCATCATCCGCAAGAGCCAGGGCGGTGAAGCCGACTGGAGCTGGGTCCGCGATGCGCGTCAGGAGCAAACGGGGCTTTTCCTGCCCAAGGACGTGGAAAACTGGGTCCGCAAGGCGTTCCTGTCCGACGCTTTCGCCGAAGACAACGACTGGTGCCGCTATCTGTGCTGGACGAATGCGCGCGTGCATCAGATCAACCGGATGGTTCGCCTCTGGCGCTATGGGGGTGAGACACCGACGCCCTTCATGCCCGGCGAGCGTGTGGTGTCGCGCGCGCCCTTCTCCGTTCAGCAGGAAGAAGGCGGCCCGCGTCAGGCGATCGCCACGAACGAGGAAGTCCTCGTCATGGACATCAAACCCGGGCGGCTGTCGTACAAGTTCGAGCTCTGCAAGGACGTTCCGGCCTGGGTTGCGGATCTCGCATCATGGGAAGTGACACTGCTGACGATGGCGGGCGAGGAAATCACCGGCCACATCGTGCAGAACCCGAAGGATCTGGAGGCCGTGGACCGGCGTCTGGTGCAGGAAGCGAAACAGCAGCACCGGCGCTGGAGCCACCGTTTCGCGTTTCACAATGCGCTGCTCCAGCTTCAGGCGATCTATGCCATGACGGTCCATACGGCGCAGGGCAGTACGTTTAAAAACGTGTTCGTGGATCTCGGCGATATCGGCCGCCGCGCCCGCCAGAACCCGCTGGAGACGCAGCAGCTTTGCTATGTAGCCGTGACGCGCGCGACTGACATGGTGTTTCTCGTCAACACGGCGGGTCTTTCCGCACGATAGGCCGCGACGCCCATAGCGACGCCAGAATGGACCCTGAGACATTGTGCCAGATGGAGAAGACTGCTCCCGGCAGCGCCGCCAGCGGCGAGAAATAAAGCCGCCCCAGCGTGGCGGCGAGGCCCGAGTTCTGCATGCCGACTTCAAGCGCGAGCGTGCGGCAGATGCTCTCATCAAAACCAAGCAGACGCCCGCCCCAATAGCCTCCCAGAAGCCCGATCCCGTTATGCAGGATGACCGCCAGCAGCATGATCGGACCCGTCTCTTTCAGAGACGGCCCTACGCCAGCAACAATCGCCCCGATAATGAGCAGGATCGACACCATGGCCACCAGCGGGAGCACGGGTTCCACGCGCTTCACCGCGCGATGGCATAGTGTGTTGAGCGTCACACCGGCCAGCACGGGAAGCGCCACCATCGTCAGGATGCTGCGAAACAGCGCCCAGCTATCCACGGCAACACCCGCAGACACATAGAACCGCACCAGAAGCGGCGTCGCGACGATCCCGACAAGGGTCGAGAACGCGCTGATGCTGACGGAAAGCGCAACATCCCCGCGCGACAGATAGATCATGACATTCGAGGCCGTGCCGCTCGACACGCAGCCAACCAGCACCATGCCTGTGGCCAGTGCGGGCGGCATCGACAGCAGATGCGCAATCCCCCAGGCCGCGAGCGGCATAACGAGATAGTGCAGCCCCACCCCGGCCAGAACCGGTGCTGGACGGCGCAGGATCCGGCCGAAATCGGCGGGCGTCAGCGATACGCCCATCGTGAACATAACGAAGGCCAGAAGCGGCGTGATGACAGGGACCAGCGTCAGGAACGGTCCGGGCAGAAGAAGAGCCAGGCCGGACACCAGAATGGCCCAGAAGGGAAACAGGCGTGTCATCATCGGGACGGAACCGGGGGAAAAAGGTATTTTTCAGGAGACATTCGACTCATCTTGGTGAAGATGACAGAAATGCCCTTATGCCGGGCAACAGCCGGCCCGTCCAATGGAGAGCGCAGAACAGAGGCAGCCCGAAAAATGCCATTAACCCGGAGGTAAGGTCGGGCTGTGTTTATTACGGTTCAGGGAGTCGACGAGCGTCTGCCTGCCTTTAACGGGAGTGGCCTGTACAGCCTGTTCAATAGCCTATGCGCCATCAATGACTCCTGATCCACCTACCCTGCTTGGATGCAGCGCGGTTATTTTCCTGCTTCTGGGCGTTCATTTCATCCTGTCTGAATTCTCCAGCAGAAGATGGTCGCGTATGGCCTGGTACGCGGCCCCGTTTCTTCTGGGGTCGGCTTCCGGTCTGTTTTTCATTGTCCCGACCATGCTTCCCGGCTTGTGGCCATTGCGGCTGGGCGCCCTGTGCATGATCATGGCCTATGGAGCCGCATGGCAGGCGCTGCGCGTCATGCTGGGATGTCAGGCGCGCCTTGTGCTGCTTATGTCTGCCTGCGGCCTGTCTTTCACGCTTTCGGTTCTGGCCGGATCGACTGGCCTGTTTCATGTGATCAGTACGGCCTTTCGTCTGGCAATCATCGCGGCCTTTCACGCATTCGCGGCGCATGACCTCCAGCAGAAAGCCCCGATCAAAACCCCGGCAAGACGCAGCCTGCTGAGGCTGCTTCACTTTTATGCCGCCTTCCATCTCCTTCTGGTGCCCTTGGTCTTCTGGATGCCGGCCCCCCTCGGTGCGGCGCCGGCCACCATCTGGGCCGTGGCGACCTACAATTTCCTGGTTATCATTGAAGTGGCGCTGTTTGCACTGGCGATGATTGCCATTCCCTGGGAACAGCTGGCGTTCCGGCAGCAGGAACTGATCCTGCAGGATCCCCTGTCAGGCGGCAGCAACCGCAGGGCATTCCAGGCATGGCTGGAAAACGGTGGCAAGATCTGCGCGCACGAAGCCCTGCTCATGGTCGATATCGATCATTTCAAGTCCATCAATGACGTCCATGGCCATGCGGTCGGGGACCAGATCATCATCGCCATGGGCCGTGTCTGTACGGACATCCTTTATCCCCAGACGGTCCTGTTTCGCATCGGCGGCGATGAATTCGTGGTGGTGTTCCAGTGTGACAGCCTTGATGAAATGCTCGCGACCGCACAGCGCCTCAGAAAAGCCTTTTCGACGGAAACGCGCCTGATCGGGGGCGGAGCCGTTACGGCAACGCTCAGTATTGGTGCAGCGCTGTGTCCCGGCCGGGGAATCCCGCGCACGGAGCATCTGGCCCAGGCCGATCATGCGCTCTACATCGCCAAGCAGTCCGGCCGGAACCGGGTGGTTCACGCCCCATGGGACGAAACGCCTGCCCCGGCCCAGCATATCTCCCTGGTCGACAGGACCGCTCATCAGGCCTGAAGACCGGACATGAAACCTGAGGCCTGCGGCAGTGATCCGGAGAAATGTGTCCAGAAATATGAATAATTATTACAATTGATTTTCCTGTCCTCGAAGGACACATATCAGCCCGTCCAATCTGTTTTACTGGAAGCGGGGTTTCATGGGGCCATTCTTCAACCGGGCGGCACAGGAAATACAGTCATCATTTACTGTGTTTTTTCGTGATTTGTCCTGGTTATATGCCCCTCGTCTTTCCGCTCTCGGTTTTTCGATCCGCACGACAATTGCTGCACTGGTGGCCCTGGCCATCGCATTATGGATGGAACTGGGACAGCCCCAATGGGCGCCCATGACGGTCTGGATCGTAGCACAGGGCACCCTGGGCGAAAGTCTTTCCAAGGCACGCTGGCGCGTGGCCGGGACACTGGGTGGGATCGTCTCGGCGATCGCTCTGGCCTCGGCCTTTCCGCAGGCGCCCTGGCTGTTCTTTCCGGCTTTGGCCGTGTGGATCGGGCTGTGCACGGCGCTGGGAACGCTGGTCCATAACTTCCGCAGCTACGCGTTCGTGCTGACGGCCTATACCTGCTCCATCGTATCCCTGAGCGCACAGGCGCAGCCCGATCAGGTGTTCAGCATCGCGATGGCACGGGGCACCTACATTCTTCTGGGCGTGATCTGTGGCACGGTGGCGGATATGGCATGCCGGAGCAATGTTCCCGGCAAGGCCCGCGCCGCCATCCGCAGCCAGCTTCAGCAGATCGTGCTCGAAGCCGCCAATGCCTCGCGCGATATCCTGCTCGAACACGGCACGCCCGAGAGCGATCTGCACAACATCTTCTCGCTGTCCCTCAGCCTGAGCGACCGGATCGAGTTCAGTGCGATCGAGGTCGGGCGCACAAAGGGCATCGTCGATTACGCGCGGGCCACGCTTGGCCTGGCCTCCCGCCTGATGTCGCGGGCCCTTGGCATGCGCAGCCGTCTGGACGCCGTGACCAGACGGTCCGCACGGACCCAAGACCTGCTGCATGACGCAGCCGGGCTTCTGGATCGGCTGCGTGCGGATATTGATGACGGAAAGGCGCTTCAGGCCCTGCGCCAGGCGGTTCTTGCCCTGATCGGACGATGTCAGGAGAACGTCGAACAGACCGTGAGCCTGCCCCGCGAGGAGAGTGACAGCGGCACCGTTTTCAACGACCGCATCCTGATCCAGGGGCTGCAACTGACGCTGACGGAGCTTCAGCATCTTCTGGGCTGTCTGGCAGGCGATCCCGACGAGGATCCCGAATCCGAAAGCTACAGGCTGGCGCGCCCACGGAACTAGTATGCCGCCATCCATAACGGCCTGCGCTCCTGCGTTGCCGTGCTGACGGCGGCCTATGTATGGGAAGTGACGGCATGGCCGGACGGACCGCTGTTCATCACGTTCGTCTCTGTGGTCTGTGCGCGTTTCGCGTCCTTCAGCAACACCGTGCTGGCGAGCAGCGCGTTCTTTTCAGGTGCGGTCTGGGCCGCGATCGCGGCGATCATTCCCGTCTTTCTGGTCATGCCGGCCACAGCGTCTTATGCGATGCTGTGCCTGACGATTTCGGTTCCGATGCTGATCGGAGGGCTCGCAACGCGCACGCCCGCCCTGGCCGCGCGGGCGGCATCCTTCAGCAACTTTTTCCCGTATCTGATCGGTCTGGACAACCACAGCCGCATCAACGAGGCCGAGTGGTTCAACACGGTGTTCGCATTGCTGAGCGGGCTCGGCTTCGGCGTTCTCGTGTTCCGCTATGTCTTTCCGTTCCAGCTGACACGGTTTTACCGGAATTTCCGGCTGGACCTGCTGTCCGACCTGCGGCTGATCGGCAGGAACCGCAGGTCCATGACTGAAGCCGTCTGGGTCGGGCGGATCGTCCTCGGCATGGAGCAGCTGATCGCCCATACCAAAGCCACCAGTTCCGGCTCCAACGACCGATGGCTTCACGCTGCCTTTTCGATGATGACGGTCGGGCGCAACCTGCTCCAGATTCAGGCCTATCGCGGCCAGAACAGCCTGCCCGAGAATGCACGGGCCATCCTCTCCCGCCTGTGCCAGAGCTTTGCCAGCCCCTTTACCGGCCCCGAGGCTCTGGAACTCCAGTCCCGCGATGCCCTGGAAAGTTTTTCCACGATGGAGACGGTGGAGACCAACAGAAATCTCCGCCTGCTCCTCTCCAGCATTACGGGATGTCTCATCATCATTTCGAGTGAGCTGGGACGGCGAAACGACATTCTGGAGGGGGCCTGAGGCGACTTCCCGAATCCGTGATATGAGGCAGAAAAATGAAAATTATTATGTTCGTAACTCCCTGAAAAACAGACTTTCCCGGAGCATTCCGCCTCTTTGGGAGCGATGATCGTCCTGACCTGAATTTTTGGGTTTCCGTGATGCGACCAAAGTGCCAAAAGCCCTCGCGTTCGGGACGCTCAGGTCGCCGTTCCAGTCAGGAAGTCCGTCGTGTTCAAAACGCTCTCCGGTCCGGCGATCGCAGGCCTCTGCGCCCTGTTCGCCTCGACCTTCATTGCGGTGACAACCGAGGTCGCGCCGGTTGGTCTGCTGATCGACATGGCCAAGTCCTTCAACATTACGGAAGGTCACGCCGGGCTGGCCGTCAGCGCCTATGCGTTGCTCGTCGCATTCGGAGCCGTGCCCATCACGATCGCCACAAGCCGCATGGACCGCAAGATGCTCATGCTGCTCTGCCTGGCCGGATACGTCATCTCCAACCTGATTTCCGCCCTGGCGCCGAGCTTCGTCATCGTCTGCGCGGGACGCGCCCTTGGCGGATTGTCCCACGCGCTGCTGATGTCCATTGCGGCCGCCTATGCTGCCCATCTGGTGCCCGAACGCATGACGGGACGGGCGATTTCCTTTGTCTTCGGCGGCACGTCGCTGGGATCGGTTCTGGGCGTTCCGGGCGCAGCGGCGATCAGCCATTTCGCAAGCTGGCGCGTGGCGCTTTACGTCATTGCCGGACTGGCGGCACTACTGACGATCTTCATCGCGCTGTATCTTCCGCCCGTTCGCGGGGCCGATACCAAGGCGCTCAAGGTTCCGACCATCCGCTCCCCGCAGGCCGCACGCATTTTCGGCGTGGTAATCTGTGTGAACGCCGTGTTTTTCTTCGCGCATAACCTGCTCTACACCTATGTCTCCCCGCTTCTTCTGGTGCATGGCCTGCCGGAGCATCTGCTGAGTGTCGCGCTGCTTATTACCGGCGGCGTCAGCATTTTCGGTCTGTGGGGAGCGGGACAGGTGGTGGACCGCTGGCCGGCGGCCGGACTGTTCGGCGGCGGCCTGGCCATGCTCACGGGCATGATCCTGGTTTACGGACATCTGATTTCCGCATGGCCGAGCGTCGGCGCCGTCGGACTGTGGTGCATGGGCTATGCTGCCATCATCCCCTTCGTCATGTCCGGCGCCATCCGCGCCCGTGCAACCAGCGCGGATGTGGCGGGCGCGGCCATTAACAGCAGCAGCAATTTTGGCATCCTCCTGGGATCTGCGATTGGTGGACATCTTCTGAGCACACTGGGATTTGCAGTGCTGTGCCCGGCTTCCGTCGTGATCGCGCTGGGCGGCATCCTACTGGCGGCCTTCAATCCCGCCGCGTTTCCCCGTCGCCTCCAGCACGACTGAGGGAACAGGCTTCGGCTGATACCCTTAGCCGATCATGTCCTTTTCCTTCTTCTCACGCTCCGCCCCGATGCTGAGCTTCTGATAGATCCCCAGGGCAACGACCATACCCGTCGCCACCACGAGAAGGGCGGCGGGATAGAGAATATCGCTGGGCGCTTTACCACTGCGCTCGAACACGCCGACCAGCCCTTCGATGAAGACGGCGATGATGACGGTGGTCATGAATTTGGTCAGGCTGACCCGGGCCTCGGCGATGGACTGCTTGCCCTTGGGCCGCAGGACTTCTTCCTCGATGAAGTATTTCGCCACGTCGAAGACAGCAATCGAGATCACGACATAGCTGATGGCCTGAAGGATTTCCTCCCGACCTTCGCTCAGAGACGCCACGAAGGCGGCCACCAGGCCAATGCCGCCCGAGAGGATCAGAAAGCTCGCCAGCAGGATCAGGAGTGCACTGGCGCCCGCAAAGGCCCAGCGGGACACGGAATGAATATTCGGCATGATGTGTCGCTCTGCATCTGTAGAAAAACCGCAGACGAATCCGGACATTTTCGGCGACAGGGACCGTCCGCAGGACAGGATCACATTATCCGACCTGATGGCGCAGATGCGAGCAGGATTTTCGAGCCAGGCAGACTAGGGGCGGCGTGCTCCCAGCCGGGGCATCACCCGGATGAAAAGCAGTTCTGCTGCCAGTTCGACCAGCGTCTGGGTGACGATCACGGCGGGCAGCAGAGGCGCAGCCCCGGGCACGGCGAGCGCCAACGGCAGCACGACCAGCGAGTTGCGCGTCGCCCCGCTGAAGGCGAGCGCCCGGCCTGAGGGCGCCTCCAGCCCGAACAGTTTCGAGACTCCCCAGCCCAGAAATGGCGCGAGCAGAGCGAAGGCCACATACACCGGCACGACATGCAGCACGATAGTCGTCTCATGGCCCAGATGTGGCAGCATGGATGCAATAACGATGAACAGGACGAGCGCCGTCACCGGCACCGGCAGCAGACCCAGCGCCGAAGCAACGCGTTCGCCCGTTGAAGCCCGATGTGCCCAGAACTGGACCAGCCATGCCAGCAGAAGCGGAATGACGATCAGCCACACGAACGCCTGCAGGAAAGGCCCGGCCTGAACCAGCCGGGACATGCCCTCACCCAGAAAGAGACGCAGCCAGACCGGAAGCAGCACTATCTGCGCGGCCAGAAGGACGGGCGTAGACGCCAGGAGGAGTGCAGCATCTGCCCGCCCCATCTGGGCGAACGTCACCACCCAGTCGATACACGGGCAGAGCAGGACCATCAGAATACCCAGCCGGATCATGTCGTCGGCAGGCGCAAACGGGAGCAGCAGCGCCACCATTGCAGGAATGGCCACGAAATTCGTGACCAGAAGCGCTGCAAGGAACCGAACTTTCCGGAAAGCCTGCCCCAGTTCCGCAAGCGGGATCTGAAGGAAGGTCACAAACAGCATCATGCCCAGCGCGGGGTTGATAACCGCTTCCCACGAGGCCGTTCCCGCCACCAGAAAGGCCGTTACCCCGCCCAGAAGAACGGCAAGGAAATACAACGCGATCTGACGCGTCTCCAGAAATTCCCGCACGGAAGCCATGCTCATGATGGATCCGCCACAACAGCACATGATGCCAGTGCGCGGAGCGGGAAGAGCAGGAGCTGATTTTTCATGAAAGTCCCCGGGAAAGCAGTCGGCCGGGAAAAGCCGCGTCCCGGGCCGAAACCGAGACCCGTTCCTAAAATCCGCTTCCGGGCTTCAGGAACGGGGCGTCAGATCATCAATCGACAGCCGGATCTTCCGGCAGGGGCTGGATCTGACGCAGCTTCCCGTAGCGGTCATAGTAGAAAACCGAAGTTCCGCGCCGCTCGGCATAGCCGTCGGGCTGCCCGTCCTTCGTCTGGAACAGCAGCCGGAACGCGTCCGGCTGCTCGATCACCCTGTCCCCCGGCGGACGATACCGATAGCGGCTGAAGTCGGCATGGCTCTTGGGCAGCGACGAGTTGTGATACAGGTCGTTCATGCTCGGCTTCTTGGGACCGTCATCCGCATCCTGCGCCACAGCCGTGCCAAGGGCCGCGCCGGAAACGGCAAGGGCGGCCAGTACTGGGACAATCAACCTGCGCATGAGGCTCTCCGGTCAGTGCGTTTATGAGGGCACCTTAGGCGAAACCGTCTTCTGGCTCCACCCACCTCCGAGCGCGCGATACAATGTCACAATGTTCTGGAACCGCGCGGCCTTGACCGTGATGGCGTTCTGCTGCGCCTGAAACAGCGTGCGCTGCTGCGTCAGGGTCGTCAGGTAGCTGTCGATTCCGGCCCGATACCGCATCATGGCCAGATCGAACGCCTTCTGGGACTGCTCGACCAGTGCCACCATATGACGGTCCTGCGCCGTATAGGTTTCCCGCGCCGTCAGGGCGTCGGACACTTCGCGGAACGCCGTCTGCACCGCCTTTTCGTACTGCGCGGCATATTGCAGCTTCTGCCCTTTCGCCATCATGAGGTTTCCCTCGCTCTGCCCCCAGGTGAAGATCGGCAGACTGATGGATGGCGAGACGGTCCAGGTTTCCGCGCCCGGCGTGAAGAGTTTGCGGAACTGGAGCGAACTCGTACCTTCCGATGCCGTCAGCGTCACGCGCGGGAAAAACGCTGCACGGGCCGCACCTACATTGGCGTTCGCACCGATCAGCGTATGCTCGGCCGCCCGGATATCCGGGCGCTGGGCCAGCAGATCCGACGGCAGGCCTTCGGGCAGGTCGCTGATCATGGTCTGCGCACCGAACGGAGCCGGGGCCGGCAGATTGGCGGGCAGCGGTGTGCCCACCAGAAGCTGCAACGCATGTTCGTCATCCGCCACCGCCCGGACATATTGCGCCTCATAGGCCGAGGCCTGCTCGACCTGCGTCTTGACCTGCGCCAGCGTCAGCGCATCCGCTTCCCCGTTGTCATACGCAAGCTGTGTCAGACGCAGCGTGTCGGTTTCGGATTTCAGCGTGTCACGCGTCACCCGAAGTTCTTCACGATCCGCAAGCCACTGGATGTAGGTCGTACCGATCTGTGAAACCGTCGTGAGCAGAACATTGCGGGTGTTCTCAACGCTGTTGAGGACGGTCTCTTTCTGCTGCTGCGTCAGGTTCCGGATACGCCCCCACAGATCGACCTCGTAGGACGAAAACCCGATCGACGTCTGATACAGACGCAGCGTTGAAATGTTCGTGCCCAGACCCGGTGCAAAGGAGAAACCCGCCGTATCGGACGGGCCGAGGAACATGCCTTGCCCAGCCGTCGAAATGATCGGGAAAAGGGATGCGTTCTGGATCTCGTACTGACCACGCGACACCGTGACGGCCGCCGCCTGCGCCGCAATATCGCGGTTGTTCCGTAGCGCAAGCTGCACCAGCGCCTTCAGACGCGGATCGGTATAGAAATCCTCCCATCCCAGATCAGCCACCTTGGCTGCGGACGCCACGTTCTTCGCGCCCGTATCGGCAGGATAGCTGTTTTGAGTCGCCTGCGTCGGCTGATGATAGGTAGGGGCCAGATTGCACCCCGACACCAGCAGCAGGCCGGGAACCCCGAGAGTAAGTCCGAGACGGGCCTTCATGCGCCGTGCTCCCCTTCGGCGACAGGCGCCGCCTTGTTGTCCAGATGAGCATATGGGTCCTGGCGGTCACGCACCCGCGTGACGCGGAACAGACGCAGCACCACCACGAAGAAGACCGGCACGAAGTAGATCGCCAGCAGCGTCGCGGAGAGCATGCCCCCCACCACGCAGGTGCCGATCGCCACACGCGCCGCCGATCCCGCACCCGTCGCAATCGCCAGCGGGAACACACCGCAGACGAAGGCGATCGAAGTCATGAGGATCGGACGCAGACGCTCGCGCCCGGCTTCCAGAACCGAGTCTTCCAGAGTTTCGCCGCTCTCGAAGAAGGCCTTGGCGAATTCCACGATCAGGATCGCGTTCTTCACCGACAGACCAACCGTCGTCAGCAGCCCCACCTGGAAATAGACGTCGTTGGACAACCCGCGGCCCAGCGTCGCCACGATAGCCCCGAGCACACCCAGAGGCAGCACCAGCAGCACTGCGAACGGGATGGCCCAGCTTTCATACAGCGCCGCCAGACAGAACAGGATGACCACCGTGGCCAGCGCATAAAGCGGCGCCGTGGATCCCCCCGAAGCAAGCTGTTCGAAGGACAGTCCCGTCCATTCATAGCCGATACCGCGCGGCAGCTTGGCCAGCAGCTTCTCCATTTCCGCCATGGCCTGCCCCGAGCTCGCCCCCACGGCTGGCTGGCCCTGAATTTCGTAAGAGTTCAGACCGTTATAGTCCTCGACCTTCTGCGGACCATTGACCCAGTGTCCTGAGGCGAAGGCGTTGAATGGCACCATCGTCCCGATCGCGTTGCGGACATACCAGCGGTTCAGATCCTCCGGCGTCATGCGTGCCCAGGGTTCGCCCTGGATATAGACCTGCTTGACGCGGTCATTGCGCATGAACTGGTTGACGTAGATCGAGCCCAGAGCCCCTTCGAGGGTCGTGTTGATGTCCGCATTGGTCAGACCCAGTGCGTTGGCACGCTCGCGGTTGATGTCCAGACTGAACTGCGGCGCATCCTCCATACCCAGCGGGCGAACCGCCTGAAGGAGCGGGTTCCGTGCTGCTTCACTCAGGATCTGGTTCCGCGCCGCCAGCAGGGCGTCGTGACCCAGATGTCCGGTGTCTTCCAGTTCCAGATCAAAGCCGGTCGCATTGCCCAGCTCCATCACGGCCGGCGGATTGACGGCGAAGATCTGTGCTTCCGGGTCCATCCAGAAATGCATCATGATCTCGCGCGACACGGTCATGGTCGTATGTGCCGATCCCGGCCGCTGATCCCAGGGTTTCATGCGGATGAAGAACGCACCCGCACTCTGCCCCTGACCCGCGAAGCTGAAGCCCGACATGGTAAAGACGGATTCCACATACTGGCCATAGGTCTTGAGCACGTAATCGGTGATCTTCTGGTTGACGGCCGCCGTCTGCTCCTGGGTCGCCCCGTTACGCATCGTCACCTGGCCGAAGATGATCCCCTGATCCTCATCCGGCAGGAAGCCGCCAGGCACCCGAATGAACAGGAACGCGACAAGCCCCGTCAGCAGCACGAATCCGATCATGCTGATCGCCGGTACGCGGATCATCCACTTCACACCACCGATATAACCGTTCGTCAGGCGATCGAACGTCCGGTTGAACCAGGCCGCGGGACCACGCTCACTGCCCTTGTGCGTTGGCTTGAGCATGGACGCGCAAAGCGCAGGCGTCATGACCATCGCCACCAGAACCGACAGCCACATGGCCGCAACGATCGTGATGGAGAACTGACGATAGATCACACCCGTCGAACCGCCAAAGGCCGCCATCGGCAGGAACACCGCCGTCAGCACCAGTACGATGCCCACAAGCGCGCCCGAGATCTCGTCCATGGAGACACGGGCCGCTTCCTTGGGAGACAGCCCCTTGTCCGTCATCACTCGTTCGACGTTCTCGACCACAACGATCGCGTCATCGACCAGCAGACCCACTGCCAGAACCATGGCCAGCATCGTCAGGGTATTGATGCTGTAGCCCAGGATGGACATCAGCCCGAACGTCCCCAGCAGCACCACCGGCACCGCGATTGTCGGGATCAGCGTCGCACGGAAATTCTGCAGGAAGATCAGCATGACGATGAATACGAGGACAATGGCCTCGATCAGCGTCTCGACCACCTCATGAATGGAGAGCGTGATGAACGGCTCGGTGTCGAGCGGGTAGACAAGCTTCAGCCCCGGGGGAAAATACCGGCTCAGCTCACCCAGACGCGCCCGCACAGCGGCCTCGGTCTTGAGCTGGTTCGCGCCTGGCGCCAGCTTGAGCGCCATCGCGGACGCGGGATGGCCGTTATAGACCGAGCCCAACGCATAGCTTTGCGCGCCGAGTTCAACCCGTGCCACGTCCTTCAGACGCACCTGGCTGCCATCCTGCTGCACCTTGAGCAGGATCTCTTTAAACTGATCCGGCGTGCTCAAACGTGTCGGACCAATGATCGTGGCATCGAAACCAATGCCCTTCTTGGCCGGCAGACCGCCGAGTTCACCAGACGAGACCTGAATGTTCTGCGCCGAGATCGCCGCCTGAACATCCCCGACCGTCAGGCCGAAATTGTACAGCTTGGACGGATCCAGCCAGACGCGCATCGCATATTCGGAGCCGAACAGCGTGTGATCGCCCACGCCCGACACACGCGACAGCGGATCGGAGATGTTGGACGCCACATAATCCGCGATGTCCTGCCCGGACATGCTGCCGTCTTCGGAAATGAAGGCCAGAACCATCATGAAGTTCTTGGTAGCCTTCGTGATGCTCAGACCCTGAGCCGTCACTTCCGACGGCAGACGCGGCTGGGCCAGCTGGAGCTTGTTCTGGACCTGAACCTGCGCGATGTCAGGATTTGTGCCCTGCTCGAACGTCAGGTCAATCTCCATCTGTCCGCTCGCATAGGACGAGGCCGACAGGTATTCGAGATGATCCAGACCATACATCTGCTGCAGGATCGGGCGCACAACCGTGTTGTTCACCGTCTCGGCAGACGCACCCGGATACATGACCGAAATGGCGATCTGCGGCGGCGCGATGTTCGGATACTGCGCGATCGGCATGCGCGTGATCGACACGGCACCGACGAGCATGATGATCAGACCGATGACCCAAGCAAAGATGGGCCGGTCAATGAAGAAGCGGGACAATGACATGCGGGGTTACTCCGCCTTTCCCGCTGGGGCGTCAGCCGGGACATCGTGAGGCGTGACTTTCGCACCTGGCTGCACCTTTTGCAGACCGTTGACGATCACCTTCTCACCTGCCTTCAGCCCGTCCGAAACAAGCCAGAAATCCCCCACCGTCCGCGAGACCTGAATGGAACGCTGGGTGACCTTGTTCTCACCATCCACGATCATGACGTAAGGATTGCCCTTGGCGTCACGCGCGACCGCAACCTGCGGCACCAGAAGACCATTCGGATCAATGCCTTCCTGAATATGCGCATGAACGAACATTCCGGGCAGCAGCAGATGATCGGGGTTCGGGAAAACCGCGCGCATGACAAGCGTTCCGGTCGACGGGTCAACCGTGACTTCGGAAAGCTGGAGCTTGCCGCGCGTCGGATAATCGGAGCTGTCTTCCAGCTTCAGGCTGACGGCAGCCGCATCCGCACCACTGCGTTCGACCTGCCCGTTCGCCAGCTCCCGCTTGAGGCGCAGCATATCGGCCGCCGCAAGATTGACGTCCACATAGATCGGATCAAGCCGCGTCACGACTGCAATCGCCTGGCTCTGACCCGCCGTCAGCAGCGCGCCCGGCGTATAGAGCGTGCGGCCGATCCGGCCGCTGATGGGTGCACGAACATGCGTGTAGTTCAGATTGACGGCCGCTGCTTCCACGGCAGCCTGGGCCTGGGCCACCTGGGCTTCAGCCTCACGCGCCGTCGCCAGCGTATTGTCGAAATCCTGCGAACTCACGGCATGGGCAGCCACCAGCGGACGATACCGCTTCAGCTGACCATTTGCCCGGGCAGCCGCGGCCTGTGCGTTGAGAAGCTGCGCCTTCGCCTGATCGTAAGCTGCCTGATACGGTGCAATATAGATCTGGAAGAGCTGCTGCCCCGCCTTGACGTCCGCACCCTGCTCGAAATCACGCGAGACGATGACACCATTCACCTGCGGCCGGATCTGTGCCTGCTCATAGGCATCCGTCCGACCCGGCAGGGACGTCTCAAGCGTAACAGGCTGCGTCTTCAGCGTCACCACATCGACAGGCTGCGGCGGCATCTGGGGAGGGGGAGTTTTTTTCTGACATCCCGCCACCAGCAGCGGCAGTGCCAGAAGCGGCACCAGAAAAGTTCCCTTCCCACCCCACGGACCGACCGGAGACAGGGCGGCAGAAGAATTCAAAGACATTTTCTGAAAAGAAGGCATGATACGGCCGCTATCCTGTGATACAGAAACCCGCTAGTTTCCCGCGAGGACGGAAACTAGCGGGTTTCTTTGACAGACGTCAATTCAGTCTGTGAAATAATATCGGAGTTGATCTTGAACAGTCCGTCGAGCAGCCAGTCCGAAGACCGGAAACAGCCCTGCTGTGGCCGTCCAGCGCAGCTCGATGAAGCCGAAAGACGCATCCGGATCCTGGATGCGGCCAGTGCGGTTCTCACCACCCACGGCTATCATGCCGCGTCGATGGACAGCATCGCAGCGTGCTCGGGGATGTCCAAAAAAACCCTCTATCAGTTTTTCGACTCCAAGAAAGTTCTTTTCGAGACCCTGATCCTGGAACGGCTTTTCGCCCCCATAGATTATACGCCGCTGCCCACAGATCCCATGGAGAAACAGCTTCTGGGCCTGATGACCAGTATCGCTGCCTGTATGTTCTGCGACGAGCGCCTGAGCCTGCTCCGCTCCGTCATCACGGAAACCAGCCGCAACCCGGCCGTCCGCCAGCTCGTCGCAGATCTCTTCCAGCTTTCGGGTCGTGTCCTGCCGATCCAGAACTGGCTGGCTGCACAGTCCGAAGCCGGAAGATTGGATATTCCCGACATTACCGAAGCCTCGGATCTGCTCTTCGGCATGACGCTGGGCGGCCCCATGCTGGGACGGCTCACCCACTGCAAACCCCACCGTTCAAAAGAAAACCTCGAAAAATTCATGGCGTATGGCATCAGGGTTTTCCTCGAAGGCCATCGTCCGGTCACTCCGACCTGACAAAAACTTATCCCCCTGCGGAAACCGGCGGCGAGGCATCCTCACGCTCCCCTGTCAGCAGACGGAAAACACTTTCAGACGGCGTTCCATTCATCAGTGCCCCAAAGCGGGTCTGCAGGTTTTTAAGCGTCTGCTGATCCTGCGCTCTCGACGCATCCCCACCGATTCGCAGGACGAGAGCCTGCTGTTCAGGCGAAAGCACTCCCTTCGAAGCGCCACCGGCTCGCGGGAGACTGTCCAGCATGGGCACAAGCGCCTCAACCGCATGAGGCCAGTCCCCGGCCTTTTCAGCCATCTGTGCCCGCAAGGTCCAGGCCCGCGGATCGCGAATGGTCGCCAGCTCTGACACCGCTTCCTCCGGATGATGATCCGCCAGTGCAATACGCGCTTTCAGAAGCGCCACCTCCACGGACTGGCTGCTGCTTCCACCCGGAAGCGCCAGGGCAGCATCCGGAGATCCTTCCACAAAAACCCCAAGATCCTGTCGTGCCGCCTTGAGGTCTCCCATATTGAGCTCAAGCGTCGCCAGCCGGATCCGGACATTCATCTCCTGGGCATTATTCCCGGATGCCAGAAGATCCCGCAGGGCCTCACGCTCCTGATCCGGCAAACCAAGTGCCTCGTAGCGGCGCGCCAGACCATCGAGAATGTCACCGCGCAAGGCACTGTCTGACGCTTTGAGCAGCGCATCTTTCAGAAAGGCAACCTCGTTCATATTCTGCCGCGCGCCCGAAGACGCAGACTGCGCCATCTGCCGGATAATGTCCGTTTCCTGCACAGCGACCCTGGCAGCATCATCCGGATACAGACGCCCCCATTCCTGCACTGCCGCAGCGGCCCCTTCGAGGTTTCCGCCTTCCATCAGGGCTTTGATCTGTAGAAGACGCCCATCCTTCTCGCGTTCCGCAATCCGAAGAGCAGGCAGGATGCCATCCACCTGATCCGCAACAGCCTGCGGGGAGAGAGTCTTTTTTTCCAATGCCAGCCGGAGCGAAGCTTCACGAGCCACCGGCCAGATCAGCGGCGATGGGTCATGTGCAAGAATAGAAAGTTTCGCTTCTGCATCCGGCATATTCCGTCGCGCTGCCAGCAGAGCCTTCGCCAGAGCCACCTGCGGTCCGTTGGGAAACTGATCGAGCACTTTCGTGGCGCCATCACTTCCATAACGCGCGATCCACTGGGTCGCCAAAGGCAATAGCCGCTCCTTCAGCGGAGCTGCATAGGCCTGAAGAACAGGAAGTCCTGTCGCAATCAGATCCGCCGTCTGAAGACGGTCGCTTTCCGGAGACCCTGATGCGCTTTGTCCAACCCGACGGGAAGATGGCAGAAGCATCCGCATCATTCCGCGCCAGAGCTGGTCTTCCGGCGTACTCCCACCATCTTCTGCCAGCGAGGAAGAACCCGGCCGGGCATTGAGCACCGCCGATATCTGTTGCAGCCGGCGTGCTTCGGGCTTTTCCACACCCTCAGGCCAGTCCTGCAAAGCCACGTCCATGACTTCGCCCAAAAGTGGACCATTGCCAGCCCGTGCTGCCGCCTGCGCAACCCGCATCCGGGCACCAAAACGATCCCCCGAAGACGCCATGGCAGCAGAGGCCACACTCCGCCTGAGCGCTTCCCGCAGTTCTTCTGGGGTTCCCGGCCCCAGACTGACACCGCTCAGGGACGAGCCATAGGGTTGAAGCCGGTTGGATGCCATCAGCGGAAAACTGTCCGGCCCCATCGTATCCAGGATCAGTTTCCCACCCGCCTGACGCAGCTCTATGGTGTCGGAATCAGCCGCAACCACGACACCGATCAGACTGCTCCGGACCGCGAACCCGGTTCCCAGACGCCGCATGGACTGCTGAATGCGGCCTGAGCGCGTCATTCCAAGCAGCAGCCTTCGTCCTGAATCAGGATCATCCAGCGCGACAACCTGGGGCAGACCTTCCGCAACCGGCGGCGTGAACGTCAAGGCGTTTGCATCCTGCCCGAGCAGCATATCGGCCTGAGGCTTTACGTCCGCCGCAACTGACAGCGTCCACCCGGCCCCGACAGGACGAAGAACAGGATCGCGCTCGTCGGACAACGTTACGGTAATGACTGTCACATCTGACAGGATCCGGCTGGAAACAGATTCGAAAGGTCCGATCCCGGCCAGGCCCGCCGTATCCAGGACATGCCGCCCCGCCGCCACGAGCACGATATTCTGCCCATTGCGGAACGCCGCGACAGGCGTCAGCTCACCCAGAGGCAGCCACAGTCCGGTTGCGCCGGGCACCTGCACGGACGTTCCATAAGTGGGAGCTGTCGTGGCCTGTGACTGCGTTCCTGTGCCTAAGGCCGCTCCAGCAGAAACCCGTTTTTCCTGTACTGCTTTTTCAGGATGCGGAAAAAGCGGCGACGGATCGTTCAGGAAAGCCCAGCCAGCAGGCAACAGCTTCTCATCAGGGGCTTTTGCAGGGCCTGCGTCTACCTTTTCCGGCTTGGCGCTGACAACTTTAGGCGGGGGCGGGGGCGGGGGCGGGGGCGGGGGCGCGGCCACAGCACTTTCAAGCAGCGACAGGGTCAGTGCAGTGGCCAGAAACGCCCGTTTCATCCGTTACCACCGATCCGGGTGGCAGGCCGCGCATGAGAGTTCACAAGGAGCTGCGTGGCGAGAATGGCGCGCTGGGGGGACATGGCCTCCATGATTGCGGATGCCTTGCGCGGATTCATCCTGTTGAGCAGCGCTACGCCAACCCGCAGATCAAGGATATTGAAGATTGCTGCGGCATCTTCGGGTTTCATCGTCTGATAGATCTTGACCAGCCTGTCAGCATCATCATTGCGCAGCTGGTCCGTATGCTGTTCGCTGTTCTCAAGGGCAGTCCGGGAATTTTCCAGCGCTGTCATCCGTCGCTGCAGCTCTTCCTCAGCCGCATCAACAAGGCGCTGGCGGTCATTCAGTGCTGCATCACGCCGATCCAGCTCCTTTTCCCGGGTAGCGAGCTGTTCCACGAGTGCGGGATCTGCTGGCTGAGCCGTTGGTGCTGGCGCAGCTGGCACGGGTCCCTTGCAACCCCCGTGCGCACATAGATCATCCGTTTTCGGAACAGCCGTCGCCAGGGTGGGCTCAGCTCCCGCGGGCTTTGGAGCCGTCGGTGTAGCTTCTGTCGGCGCAGCGGGCTGGGCTTGCGGCTGCGGCTGCGGCTGCGGCTGGGCCATCGCAACAGTTGTCAGAGACGAAGAGGGAGAATCCGCGTCACCCATCAGATCACCCGCGATCGCGTAGATCTTGACCCCGAGAAGAACGATCATGAGACCGCAGGCAAGATGCAGGATACGGAAAAACATGACGTCTTATCCCTGCTTCTGACGAAGAGCGCGCAGAAGTTCACGCTCGGCAGCACTCTTGCTGCCACTGGGCTTCATGGTCCGCACTTCGTCCGGCTTCAGGCGAAGCGCAGAGCGGAACGGGGCTTCCTCGGGCCGTTCCTCGACACGGGAAGAGGCCTTCATGCCTGCGGTGGCGACACGCCCGGCGGGAAGGAGAGATTCCAGATGCTGGGCGAGCGTCTCGGAGCGTTCGCACAGCATGGCCAGATCCCGCTTCAGGCTCTTGCCGGACTCAACGGTTTTCCCCAGGGCACGCCCGACGAGTTCCGTCGTCTGGCGCAGATGATCAATGCCGGACTGAGCCTGTGCACTGCTGGACTGGAGACTGGCGATCAGGGCATCGAGCTGTCCGCGGTCACGCCGCAGGACGGAGAGGGCACGCCCCAGATAGAGACTGTAGAAAATCGTCACCAGCAGCAGCACTGACAGGGCGATCTCGATCCCAAGCTGAAATCTGTCCATGAAATATGCTCCGCTCAGCTATAGGATGTGGCACGATCCGTGCCGGGTTTCTGGTTAAGAACGTCTTCGATCTTGACGGCGACCTGCCCCTGCTTTCGCCCGACCCGCCCCGTAAAAAGCACGTGTTCGCCACACCGCAGGCTGACGGGAGCATCCGGCTTGCGACGCAGGACAAGCTGATCCCCCGGAGCGAGCTTCATGATGTCTTTCAGATTCATGGTCTGCTCTTCCAGAACGGCATCCAGGGTCAGATCCGTCTGCCAGAGCTCTCGGGCGAGATGGTTTTCCCAGATGCCGTCATGACCGAATTTCTCGCCCATGAACTGCTGGAGCAGAATGTCTCTCACAGGCTCGAGCGTAGCGTGGGGGAGTACGATATCCACGTCTCCGCCGCGGCCTTCCATATCGATGCCGAACCGTGCGGTAACCACCCCGTTTCCGGCCCGGCAGATCATCGCGAAACGTGAATTCATCTCCAGTCGCTCGAAATGAAAATTGACGGCGCAGAGCGGGCTGAAACTCGTTTCCAGATCATCAAGGATAATCCTGACCATCGGCTCGATCAGCGCGCGCTCAATGGCGGTATGATGCCGTCCGGTCTGGCGGCTGGCCGGAGCGGTGAGAGCACTGTCGCCACGGATATGCCCCCCGAGAAGGGCATCGACGATGCTGTAGATCAGTGAGGAACTCAGCACGACGACGCCGTAATTGTCCCACTCTTCTGCCTTGAAAACCGCGAACATGGCCTGTCCCGGCACGTTTTCGAGGTAATCTCCAAAACGCTGGGAGCCCAGGCGGTCCATGGACGCCTCGACGTTGTCGCTGGTGAAATTGCGCAGGCTTGTCGTCAGGATTCTGGTAAAACGGTCGAAGACCACTTCAAGCATCGGCAGCCGCTCGGACGAGACACCCGATGTGCTGACCACGCGCTCGATACCGCTGCTGTCAGCAGCACCCGTGACCACAGAATCCTTGCCAAAAAAGCTGTCGATCTCGGCCTGGCTGAGAACATGGTCTTCATCGCTGTTATGGCCCAGCCCTGCCATGCCCTGTCCAGACAGGGGAAAGGCGGCGGCGGGTATGTCCGTGCCCTGGTCCGCGAAAGCGGTATCAGCCTGTCGGTCGTCACTCACTGCACCAGCACCTCTACGAAAAAGAGATCCCTCACACGCAGGGGCGCCACGATATTGGTGATCTGTGCCAGCATCGTTTCGCGCAGCCGGTAGATACCGCTGCCGGAAAGCTCCGAAGGCTGCATTCCGTGCAGACAGGTCTGGAACGCATCCTGGATCTGCGGCATCAGGGCCGCGATATTGGCGGCGTTCTTGCCGTCCTCGACCTCAAGCCGGGCACCGATCCGGACGTATCGCGTGCGATCCGTCCCGGAGTCGAGATTGGACAGAATGGTCGGAATGGTGATGGTGGTCCACTTCACCGGCTGAGGGGCAGTCTTGGCGACCGGGGTTGCCGCATGATGAAAATGCTTCCATGCAAAGGCTCCACCACCAGCCAGAAGCAGGCATGCCAGCACTGCAAGGATGATGATCTTGCGCTTACCCCCCTTCTTGACCGGGGTTTCGTTTTCCGGAGTCTCCGTCGTCACCGTTTGTCTGCCTTCTCTTTCGGACAGCGCTCATCATCGGCATAAAAGATTAACAGTGGGTTTATGATGCTCAGGAAAAGGCGAGTCTTCCTTCAGACGGGAACCATCATTCTGAGCCTTGCGGCCCTTGCAGGCTGCGCGTCCCAGCGTTCTCCGTACGACCGGTACTATTCCTCAAGCGGCGCCTAT
This sequence comes from Gluconobacter sp. R75690, assembly GCF_015244525.1. Taxonomy (NCBI): domain Bacteria; kingdom Pseudomonadati; phylum Pseudomonadota; class Alphaproteobacteria; order Acetobacterales; family Acetobacteraceae; genus Gluconobacter; species Gluconobacter sp. R75690. Next base: position 262,886 of record NZ_JABCQB010000003.1, read on the forward strand.
CGCGCGCCCGGTCCGGCCAGTGATCCGTGGGGTCCGTACATCATCCAGGCCGCAAACCGCTTCTCGATTCCCCAGGACTGGATCCGTGCCGTGATCCATCAGGAATCGGGCGGTCACCAGTTTCTGGACGGACGGCCCATCACGTCCCATTCCGGGGCAATGGGCCTGATGCAGCTCATGCCCCAGACCTATGCCGACATGCGCTCGCGCTACGGTCTGCGTTCGGATCCTTACGAGCCGCATGACAATATCATGGCAGGCACGGGCTATATCAGCATCCTCGCCCGGAAATACGGAGCTCCGGCCTTTCTGGCCGCTTACAATGCCGGTCCGCAGCGGCTTGAGGACTATCTCTACGAAGGGCGGCAACTGCCCAACGAAACCGTCAATTACGTTGCGAGCATCACGCCGCATCTCGGCACGCAGGTCGCCATGACGGGTCCGCTGGCGGCCTATGCCACCGCCGATCAGCTGAACGCCTCGCAGTCCGGCACGGCCCTTGCAGGTCTGGCCCCGGCCCAGACAGCGCCTGCGCCGGTCATGACGGCGTCAGCCCGCAGTGTGGGGCAGGTCTGGGCCAGCCGGCATGTCACGAGCGCCGCCGCCCAGACACCCATCGCCGCCCCCAGCGCCGTTCCGTGCAACCCGGACGACGCTTACGATCCCGATGTACCGTGCGCCGTCCAGCCCGTCAGCACGCCTCCCCTCGCCGCACCGTCCCCAACCTTTGTTTCCAGACCTGCTGGCGATACGCTGACCATTCAGGAGCCGGTCTCTTCCCGCCCGCTCCCGCCCGCCCCCGCCATTCCGACGCCCCATACGCTGCCGACACAGCCAACAGAATCGACCACCATGGTGGTCGGCTACAGGCGTCCCGGAAGCTATGGCCCGTGGGCGGTTCAGGTGGGGGCCTTCGGCAGCATCGGACAGGCGAAGTTTGCGGCCACCATGGCACGACAGGCCGCATTTACGTCGCTGCAGTCCGCCCGAATCGAAGTGCATCCCACCCCCAGCCATGGCACCACGGTCTGGCGTGCCCGTCTGACGGGGATCAGCCGTGTCGGAGCGGCGCAGGCCTGCTCGACTCTTTCCGGACAAGGAATGGCCTGCATGGCGGTCCCGCCGGGACATTGAAGGCACAGTCCGGGGAACAGTTTCGGCCCCAGAAGCAATCCGCGTTGGCAATGCGGTCACTTTCGCCTATGTTCCCATGCATGCCACACATAGCTGACGCGCATGAAGCGTAGGCCCTCACGGCCCGGCCTCTCGTCATGCCCCATACAGCTTTACCGACACCTTTTACGACGACTTCCCAGGACGCGCAGATGACGACAAGCCCGGCTCCCGATCACACCCCGACCCATGCAGGGGCCATCAGTGAGGAAGGCTATCACAAGGACCTCGGACGCCGTCATGTGCAGATGATCGCCATCGGTGGCGCCATCGGAACAGGACTGTTTCTGGGCGCGGGCTCACGGCTTCAGGTGGCCGGGCCGTCCCTTGCGATCATCTATGCGATCTGCGGCGTCTTCTCGTTCCTGATCCTGCGGGCACTGGGCGAACTGGTCATGTACCGCCCGACCAGCGGCAGCTTCGTGACCTATGCGCGTGAGTTCCTTGGCGAGCGGGCCGCCTATATGGCGGGCTGGCTGTCCTTCCTGAACTGGGCCATGACCGGCATCGTCGATATCACGGCCGTCGCGCTTTACATGCATTACTGGGCGGTGTTCCTGCCGGTTCCACAATGGGCCTTCGCGCTTGCAGCCCTGGCGATCGTCGGCACCATGAACATGATCGGCGTGCGCTATTTCGGCGAAATGGAGTTCTGGTTCTCCCTCATCAAGGTCGTGGCACTGGCGCTCTTTCTCATTGCCGGTGCCATCATTCTGGGGACACGCATGCCGGTGGCGGGCCATACGACCGGCTTTCACCTGATTACCGAAAACGGCGGTATTTTCCCGCATGGCCTGTTCTCCGCCCTCATGTTGCTTCAGGGCGTGGTGTTCGCCTATTCGGGCATCGAACTGCTGGGCACGGCGGCCGGTGAGTGCGAAGACGCGCGTGAGATCCTTCCGCGCGCCATCAACAGCGTCATCTGGCGGATCGCCCTGTTCTATGTCGGTTCGGTCATCCTGCTGGTCTGCCTGCTGCCCTGGACAGAATATCATGCCGGCACGAGCCCGTTCGTGACGTTCTTTCAGGCGCTCGGCATTCCGGGCATCGGCACCATCATGAACATCGTGGTGCTGACGGCCGCCCTTTCCAGCCTCAATTCCGGCCTGTATTCCACCGGCCGCGTCCTGCGCGCACTGTCCCTTGGCGGCTCCGGCCCGAAGGCCCTGGGCAAGCTGAACCGCAGCTCCGTGCCCTATGTCGGCATCCTTACCACGCTGGCCGTCTATCTGGTCGGCGTGATGCTGAACTACCTCATCCCGTCGCGCGTGTTCGAAATCGTCCTGAACTTCTCGGCACTGGGCATCATCAGCACCTGGGGCTTCATCCTGCTGTGCCAGCTCCGCCTCCGGGCTGCGATCAACCGCGGGGACATCGCGCCGACAGGCTTCAACATGCCCGGCGCGCCCTATACGACCTGGGCCACCTTGGGCTTTCTGGGCTTCGTCCTGATCATGATGGCCTTCGACTACCCGGACGGCACGATCACGATCGGCGCCATCCCCCTGATCGGCGCCATCCTGATTGGCGGCTGGTGCCTGCTGGATCGCGGTCGCCGCCACGGCTGATCTCCTTCCTTCCGGCACAAAAAAGGGCGCTCCTCGGAGCGCCCTTTTTCATATCCGCATGATGCGAAGCCTCAATGCGTCCCGCCGAGTTCGGACCACAGATAGGCATAGCTCAGCGCCTGAGTCTGGGCGATTTCCTTCTGGCTCGCACCAAAACCATGACCGCCCGCCACCTGCTCCCAGTAATAATACGGCAGCTTCAGCTCGCTCATGCGCCATGCAAAACGACGGGCATGAACGGGACCAACGCGATCATCCTTGGTGGTCGTCTCGATGAACGGCACGGGATATTTCACATCCGGCTTCAGGTTCTGAAGCGGCGAAATCCCGCGCAGGAACGCCCTCTGCTCCGGGATGGAGACCGTTCCATATTCACCCACCCAGGACGCACCCGCCGACATGTGCTCGTAATTCATCATGTCGAGCAGCGGGACCTCGATATCAACAGCCTTCCAGAAATCCGGATGCTGCGTGAACTCGACCCCCATCAACAGACCACCGTTGGAGCCGCCCTGGATCGCCAGATGCTGCGGAGACGTCACCTTCCGGTCCATCAGATCCTTCGCCACGGAAGCGAAGTCGTCATAGATCCGCTGGCGATGCGTCTTCAGCCCCGCATCATGCCAAGCCGGTCCAAACTCACCGCCACCGCGAATGTTCGCCAGCACATAAACGCCGCCCCGTGACAGCCAGTTATTGCCGATCCCGGCCGAATAGAACGGGAAAAGCGGCACTTCAAAGCCGCCATAGGCATAAAGCAGCGTCGGGTTGGTGCCATCCAGCTTCATGTCCCGCCGATGCACGATGAAATACGGGACACTGGTTCCATCCGTCGAGCGCACTTCCTGCTGCTCCACCGTCATATCCGAGGCATCGAACTGTGCCGGCAGCGTATGCAGCTTCTGCACCGAAGCTGTATCGCTGTTGATTTCCCACAAGGTGGTCGGGCTCAGAAATCCGGTCGAGACGGCATAGGCCACCGGGCTGTCCTCGTCGACGCTGGCCAGATCCACCGACATGTTCTGCGGCAGCGGCAGGTCCCGGTGCGTAAAGCCCGTACCGGACGGCGTATAGATCGAGATCCGGCCCCGCACGTTGTCGTAAAGCGTGACGATCAGATGGCCATGGCTCGTGAATGCTCCCTCGATCATCTGCTTGCCGGTCGGTGCCAGCAGAAGCTGGGGCGCAACGGTTGCGGCGGCCGGATCGACCAGCACCACGCTGCCCTGCGGGAAAGTCTGCGTTCCGACTTTCCAGTCTTCCTTCAACTGTACCACCAGACGGCCATTGAACAGCCCCGCCACGTCTGCCTTCAGGGGAATGGCGACCGGCGTCACCTGACCATCGCGATACAGGAACAGTTTCGACGAAAACGCATCCAGACCTTCGCGGATCAGCGTGACCTGATGCCCGGCTCCATCATGCAGGACTTCCGGCCCGACCTCGACGTCCTTGCGGTTGCCGGTAAAGACCGCCTGCGCTTCGGCCAGAGACTGCCCGCGCTTGAGAAGCTTCACGATATACGGATAGGACGATTCCGTGAGATCGGCATCCGTCCAGGGATAGCTGACCAGAAGCGTATCCCGGTCCAGCCAGCTGGAATCCTGCTTGGCATGGGGCAGGCTGAACCCGCCTTCGACAAACTTTCCAGTCCGCAGATCGAATTCCCGGACGGTCTTGGCGTCCTCGCCACCGTCGGAAAGGTAAAGCAGGCAGAGATTCTGCTGACTGTGCAGGCAGTCCACGCCTCCATAGACCCAGTTGCGCTTTTCCTTCGCCGCCAGCGCATCGAGATCCAGCGCCACCGTCCATTCCGGATGCTCGGTCGCATAAGAATCCGGTGTCGTCCGGCGCAGGATGCCGCGCAGATGCCGGTCATCACGCCAGAAATTATAGATCATCCCATCAATCTGGATCGGCGATGCCAGACGGTCATGCGTCTGAAGCAGCTTCAGCGAGGTATCGTACAGGCCCTGATAAAGCGGCCCATGACCCAGAAGACGCAGGGTCCGGTCGTTCTGTGCCTTCACCCAGGACATGGCCTGCGCGCCATTGATATCGCTCAGCCAGGCGGGGATGGTGTCGGGGGCATCGGCCGCATGAAGCGGCGTGAACATGCTACCCGTCAGCAGAGCGGCCAGACCGACACGGCGGAAACTGCGGAGAACTCTCACTGTCGCAACACCTTCTGATTGTTTCAGAAGGAAACTGTCATTCCACCACCGAAACCGCAAGTGTCGCCCCCGCAGGCGGCAGCCAGACCAGACAGGTCGTCCCTTTTCCCGGCGCACTCGCAATCCGCAATCGCCCGCCATGCCGGTCCAGAATATGGCGCACGATGGACAGACCGAGCCCTGTCCCCTGCCCCGCACCGTCCGTCGGCGCGCCCACGCGATAGAAACGCTCGGTCAGGCGAGGCAGATGATGCGCTTCCATCCCGCAGCCATTGTCCTCGATCCCGAGAATGACGCCTCCATCAGCAGGCCAGCGATCATCCGGACTGGCCGCACGCCGTGCGGACAGGGTGATGGTCAGCGGATCGCCCTCCTGCGCGCCATAACGCAGGGCATTTTCGATCAGGTTGAGCAGGACCTGCACCATCTCATCTTCGTCAGCGCGAACCAGCAGGTCGTCCTCGATCTCCAGCTTCAGAGTGCGCCCTTCCTGCTCGAAACGTGGCGCAACTTCCCCGAGCACCACCGCCATGAGATCGGCCACGTCCACCACGTCCCGGGGGCGCTGATGCTCATGCGCCTGCACGCGCGACAGGTACAGCAGACGGTCGATCAGCCGTTTCAGCCGCTCGGACTGCTGGCGCATGATGTCGAGAAACTGATGCCGCATGACCGGGTTTTCCCCGGCCGCCCCCTGCAACGCATCGATGAACCCGCTCAGCGAGGCAAGCGGCGTGCGCAGTTCGTGGCTGGCATGGGCTACGAAATCCATACGCATCCTGTCCGCAGCCTGCGCCTCGCTCCGGTCGGTCAGCACCACCAGAACACGCCTGTCCTGCCCCTTCCCGCCCGGGAGCCGGCGCAGCATCAGGTGAAGCGTGCGCGGAACCGGCACATCGAGCGTAAAGGTCGTGGAGCAGACCGGCGGCAGATCCCCCCGATTGCTGCTGCCCGATGGACTGGCCAGAACCGGTGCCCGCAACGCCGCGGAAAGTGCAGCGCGCGCTGCGGGATGACGCAGGATGGCGCCAACCGTTTCCCCGAACTGGGACGCTGCCTCCTCGTTGACCTGCACGATCGCTCCAAGCCCGTCCAGTACCACGGCGCAGGCTGGCAGCGGATCGACCGGCAGGTCGGCCCGAGACACGGGTTTCAGATAATCGTCAGGCGGGGACGTCGGAACCCGGGGCTGGCGCAGCAGGAGCCAGACTGCCAGCACCCACCCGGCCAGCGCCACGCAGACGAGGACCATGCCAACCTGCAGTGGCAGCGTATCTGCTGCAGGCGGCAATCCCCCCGACGGCACGCGTCAGCCGCCGTCCGTCGTCGGGCCGTCATCCAGGGCATAACCGGCCGCACGCACGGTCCGCACCAGATCGACCTCTCCCGGACCGTTGATGGCCTTGCGCAGACGCCGGATATGGACGTCGATCGTCCGGATCTCGACATGGATGTTCTGGCCCCAGATCCGGCGCAGCAGATCCTCGCGGGAGAACACCTTGCGCGGATTACGGATCAGCAGGTCCAGCAGGCGGTATTCCGTCGGCCCGAGCGAGAGCATCCGCCCGGCCCGCTCCACGCGATGCGTTTCCGGGTCCAGCGTGATGTCCGCAAAGGACAGGCGGTCATAGGAAGACTGATGCCGGCGCAGCAGCGCCCGAAGACGCGCATCGAGCGTATCGATGCTGCACGGCTTCATCAGATAGTCGTCCGCACCCGTATCGAGCCCGCGGATCGCATCCTGCTCGGCCGAACGCGCAGTCAGGAGCAGGACCGGCACATCACGCAATGCGGGATTGGCGCGGATCCGGCGACACACATCCAGCCCGGACAGTCCCGGAAGCATCCAGTCCAGCACTACGGCGTCCGGACGGGACGTTTCCAGCGCCAGAAGGGCGGCTTCTCCGTCCTCCGCCGTCTCGACGCGGTATCCACGCTGCTCGAGATTGTAGCAGGTCATCAGAAGCAGGGCCGGATCATCTTCGACCAGAAGAACAAGCCCCTTGGCGCGCGCAGACGATGGTCCCTTCACCGGACGTCAGGCTCCTGCATCGTCTCTGCTACCGTCAGGGCCGACGCCGGAGCCCCGCGCGGACGCAGGGACGGCAGGTTGTCGCCCGTCACGGCATAGAAGACGCGCTCGGCGATGTTGGTCGCATGATCGCCGATCCGTTCAAGGTTCTTGGCGATGAACAGCAGTTCCGTGCAGGCGCGGATATTGCGGGCATCTTCCATCATGTACGTCACGAGTTCGCGGAACAGCGCCGTGTAATACTCGTCCACGGCGCGGTCCGAATGCCAGACTTCCATGGCGCGGTTGGAATCCTGCTGCGTGATGGCATCGATCGACCGGCGCAGGTTTTCCTGCACCAGACGGCCCATGCTGCGCAGGCCCGAGAGCGAAATCTGGTTTTCCGGCATCCTGATCCGCAGGGAACGCCGTGCGATGGACGAAGCGTAATCACCGATCCGCTCCAGATCGCCGGTAATCTTCAGGGCTGCCACGATCTCGCGCAGATCGCCGGCCATGGGGCTTCGGAGCGCCAGCAGGCGGATCGCAAGGCTTTCGACCTCGCGTTCGAGCTGGTCCACTTCCGGGTCCTGCCGCGCAGCCGCATCGGCGGCTTCCTCATTGCGATCCGCGATGGCGGAAAGCGCGAGGGCCACCTGGTTTTCCACGATGCCGCCCATCTGCGCCATCATGGACCGGAGCTGGCCCAGCTCCTGCTCGTAGCTTTTGACGATGTGAGATCTGTCAGCCATGACGCGTTATCCAAACCTGCCGGTGATGTAGTCCTGGGTCTGCTGCTGCTTCGGATTGGTGAACATCCGGTCCGCGCTGTCCACTTCGATCAGCCGTCCCATATAGAAGAATGCCACCTGGTCCGCGCAGCGCGCAGCCTGCTGCATGTTGTGTGTCACGATCGCGATCGTGAACTCTTCCTTAAGCTCATCGAGAAGTTCCTCGATGCGTGCCGTGGAAATCGGATCCAGTGCCGAGGTCGGCTCATCAAGCAGCAGCACTTCCGGCCGCGTCGCAATCGAACGTGCGATGCACAGGCGCTGCTGCTGGCCACCCGAAAGACCGGAAGCCGGCGCATGCAGACGGTCCCGGACTTCGTTCCACAGCGCCACGCGGGTCAGAACGTCCTGAACACGCGCGTCCATCTCCGCCTTGTTCAGCTTCTCATGCAGCCGCACGCCGAAGGCGATATTGTCATAGATCGACATCGGAAACGGTGTCGGCTTCTGGAACACCATGCCCACGCGGGCGCGCAGGATGTTCAGGTCCAGATCGCGCTCCAGAACATTGCGCCCGTCGAAAATCACCTCGCCCGTCGCGCGCTGGCCGGGATACAGATCGTACATGCGGTTGAAGACCCGCAACAGCGTCGATTTGCCACATCCGCTCGGCCCGATCATGGCCGTGACCCGACGGGCCGGGAAGTCGATCGAAATGTCGTGCAGGGCGTGATTTTCGCCGTAGTAGAAGTTCAGATTGCGGACAGCCAGCGCCACTTCAGGGCTTTTCGCCACCTGCGGATCAGTCTCGGTCATCATGGAATCCTGTATCATCCCCTGCCTTGTTCCCGGGGTCATCCGCGTCGCGCCGAAACGCGGACGGCAATGTTGATGGCCAGCACACCCATCGTCACCAGCAGCGCGCCGGCCCAGGCAAGCTGTACCCAGTCTTCATAAGATGCACCGGCATACTGGTAGATCGTCACCGGCAGGCTCGCCATCGGCCGGTTGAGGCTGAAAGACCAGTTCTGGTTGCCGAGCGACGTGAACAGCAGCGGCGCCGTTTCACCGCTCACCCGGGCCAGAGCCAGAAGAATACCCGTCAGAACGCCCGTCTTGGCGGAACGCAGGCACAGAGAAAGCGTTACCCGCCAGCGCGTCGCGCCCAGAGCCGCTCCGGCCTCGCGCATGGACGTCGGGACAAGCCGCAACATATCCTCGGTCGTACGCACGATAATCGGCACCGCCAGAATCGCCAGCGCAACGGAGCCCGCAAGCGCGGAAAAGTGGCCAAACGGCGCCACCAGGACCTGATAGACGAACAGGCCCACCAGAATGGACGGCACCGACATCAGCACGTCGGACACAAAGCGGACGCAGGACGCGAATTTATTGGTTTCTGTCCCGTATTCCGAAAGATAGATCCCGCATCCAAGACCGAGCGGCGTCGCCATCAGCAGCGCCATGAAGGTCTGGATCAGACTGCCCACGATCGCGTTCGCCAGCCCTGAGGAGGAGCCAGGCGGTCCCATCGGCTTCATGATCGCGGTAGCGGACAGGCCGGCAAGGCCGCGTGATAGCAGCGTCCACAGAATGGACGCCAGCACCAGCACCAGAATGCCGGCCATCACCATGCCAAAAGCGGTCGCCAGATGATCGGCACGGCGCCGGCGGGCCGCGCGTGGATTGGGCTTCCAGCCGGTTGTGGAGACGACGGTTCCGCTCATTTCGTATCTCCCCGCAGCATCCGCGCCAGCGCCAGGCTGGCAAAGGACAGCAGCATCAGGATGAAACCCAGCGCCAGCAGCGCGGACAGACGCAGCGACCCGGCTGGACTTTCCGGGAACTGAAGGGCGATCAGGGACGCCACCGTGCTGCGGGGCGCAAACAGCGACCAGCCGACCGCCGTCACGTTTCCGATCACGAAGGTCACGGCCATGGTTTCACCCAGGGCACGCCCCATCCCGAGGACGATCGCACCGATCATGCCCGAACGGGACCATGGCACCACGACCTTCCACATCACATCCCATCGCGTGGCGCCCAAGCCATAGGCGCTTTCACGCAGCATGTTGGGCATGGCCGCGAACACGTCGCGCATCACGGCGGTCATAAAGGGGGCGATCATGACCGCCAGCACCAGACCGGCCGTCATGAGGCCAGTGCCGAAAGGTGCACCATGAATAATGAATCTGATCCCCGGAACATGCCTGAAATGGTGGGTCAGGAAGGGCTGGACCGTCCGCGCCATGAAGGGGACGATCGTGAAAAAGCCCCACATACCGAAGATGATGGAGGGCACGGCAGCCAGAAGCTGCACGGCCGTTCCAACGATCGCGGCAACCCGGGGGGGAGCCATCGCCGTCAACCAGAACGCCGTCCCGAACGCCAGCGGCAGGGCAATCGCCACACCAATCAGCGTGCTGACGATAGTGCCGAACAGCGGTGCCCAGGCCCCGTATTGGTCGGCGACCGGATTCCAGACATCATGGAAGGCAAATCCAAGGCCAAAGGTCCGGAAAGCCTGACTGCCCCCCAGGCCCATGAGGACCACGAGACCACCCAGCACCACCAGAACCAGAAGCGCCGAAGCGGCGACCAGAAGGTGAAATACGGTATCGGGCCCGCTGCGGCGGCTTCCACTGTGGGAAACACCGGCCTTGTCGCGGGCCTCTTCGGGCTGCGTGGCTGTGGCAAGGGTCATGCGTGAGGAGCTCTGACTTGAAAAACGGGCATTATCCGGCAGCTACAGCCACCACACCAGTGCATTAGCCGTCCTGTCATGGAAGAACAACCGGAACAGGAACGACACGGGATGAAAGATTTATGTCATCCCCACAGGCCATGGCCGTTACAAACCGCCCTGAACGGTCAATGGAACGGGCAGGCACCCGCGCCGAAAACCGCGTCCGACGGCAGATCATGAAATTGCCGGTCCAAACCTGAATTCGCAAGGCAACCGTGGCACGGATGACACGTTTGAATGAACGCCGGCCCCGAAACGCTAAGGGGCGCGAGAAGATTTTCACGACCTGAATCCAAGCTTCGGGTCGCATTCCGATGTTCAGGAGTAGTCCAATGGTTTCCAGAACCGACCGCCACGTGACGCAGAACAACACGGCGGACAACACCAAGAATGTTTCCATCGAGACGCTGAACGCCCGTCTTTCCGACCTGATCGACCTGGCGCTGATCACCAAGCAGGCCCACTGGAACCTCAAGGGACCGCAGTTCATCGGCGTTCATGAAATGCTCGATGGCTTCCGCTCCAGCATTGATGGCTTTTCCGACACGGTCGCCGAACGCGCTGTCCAGCTTGGCGGGACGGCACTGGGGACCGTGCAGGATGTTGCCAAGAACAGCGCCTGCAAGCCTTATCCGAACAACATCTATCGCGTGGCCGACCATCTGGCGGCACTGATCGACCGTTACGCGACGGTTGCCAACAACATGCGTGAGTCCATCAAGGTGACGGACGAGGCTGGCGACGACGATACGGCCGACGTCTTTACGGAAGTGTCCCGTGGCCTCGACAAGCATCTCTGGTTCCTTGAGGCGCATGTCCAGGAGCCGACGGGCCAGATGCGCGACGGCGATCACAAAGGAAGCCGGGGCTGATCACCCCCGATCCCGACTGAGCCTTCCAGCGCCCCGCGGGTCTCCTGCGGGGCGTTTTTCTGTTCAGAGACAGCGTTCGAGATGCTCGCGGGCAAACACCAGTTCCGGGGCCTCGCGCGTCCAGCGTTCCACCACCTCCGGCTGAATATCGGTCTGTGGCGGCTCCTGTTGTGACACGGCAGGTTCCAAGACCGCCTGAGGCGTTGACTCATCTGGAAGTACCGGTGAGATCAGGGCCGCAAGATGTTCGAAGTCATGGGTCTGCAACGGCCCCGGCGCGACGCCTGGTTTCTGCTGTACGATCCAGTCCTTCGTCAGTTCCCTCAGATTGCCCCATTCCCGTTCTCCCTCCGGCGAGGGCGGGCTCGACATCCCTGCCTGTGTCGCCACAACAAGAGCATGCAGATCCGGTTCCGTAAGCAGGGAGGGATGGGATGGCACGTCTTTTCTGCACACCCATCGGCCCAGAGCGCTTTTCAAAACCGATACGACATCATTCGCCATTGTAACTTCTCCCTGCCCTCATTTTGCCCGATTCCCTGCCCGGACGTCAGTCGGTCGGACCTTTGGAATACAGAAAAACCCTGAAAAAGACGGGAAATATCCGAAATCACACCAGAGCCATTGATAGATACAGTGGCGTTACATTATGATCAACACCAGCGACCCGCAGACATTACAGTATAAATGGTTAATAAATGCTTAATTCAGAAGCTATTAGCTCACCAGATTCGACATATGTCAATATACTTCATTCCTGCCATGACCATCAGGCGGTTGCCTATTACGAGAAACATGGTGCATCGACAGTCGAGCATGCCTTTGCCATCGCTAATATCCTTCATATTCACAGCAACGTTCTCGAAGCCTCCTATTTCTACAGGGTGGCTTTCGATATGCACGGCAAGACTCAGACGGAATTCCCCCTGCCCCAGTCACTTCTTCAGGTCAGACTGCTGTGCCTCCTGAAATCTTCCAATGTGCCGCCACCGGAAGAACTTGGGGAACTGGAGACGTATTCTCAGGCTCTCGCCGATTACATCCGTGGCATCCAGACCGCATGGCAGGATGGGAAAGTCGGACAGGGGCTTGATCTCATCGGAAATGCCTTCGAGATATTTCATTCCGGAGAAGAAATAGACAGACTTTATCTGGAACTGGCCCTGCGATACCCGCCTGTTGGCCTCAGGACCGGGGAAGATATCGCCAGCACGAACCCGATCCCCTCTCATCTTTACATGTACTGGGATTGTAACCCGCCGGAAGAAATCAGGGACAATATCCGTTACCATCAGGAACTGCTCGGCACTCGGTTTACGATCTTCGATCGCGACTCCGCCGCAAAATGGCTTTATGATCATTACGGCAGAGAAATTTCCGAGATCTTTCGGAAGGTCCGCCATCCTGCCGAAGGCGCCGATCTGCTCCGCCTCTATGTCATCATGGCCAATGGCGGCTGGTGGCTTGATGCCGATCTGCGGATCCGGTCGCTGGACGCCTGGAAGAAGCTCACCACCGGCAGCATCAAGGAGTGTCATCTTTTCACGACACATAATTACGTGCTGCATAATGATTTTTTCGGTGCCGCCCCGAGCAATGCCATTGTTTCCAACGCCGCCATGATGGCGCTGGTCAACACCTTTGAACATTGCGGACTATATATTGCTTTCAAGACCGGCCCCGGCGTCCTCAACAGGGCTGTCAGCCGTGCGATCTACAATGCGCTGCAGAGCCACAGACCGCTCTGCGACCTTCAGATCGACGACCAGCACCGGTTCCATGAGACGATCGAGGAATATGAAGTCTCATACAAACATCTCGGCTCAAGCTGGCATAGCGCCTGAGGCGACAGGCGAGGCTGAACCCGCCTGCCTTTTTAGTCAGGGCCGGTGCGTTTTGGTGATTCGATCGACCAGATCGTCATAACGTTTCAGATAGTCGTTCAGGCAGAGCTCAGCCTCGGCATAACGCCGGGCTTCCTGTCCCAGACGACGGGCCGCCCTGCGGTCGTCCAGAAGCGCAAGCGTGGCTTCGGCGATCTTTTCGGGCTCCAGAAACGGCACCAGCTGGCCCGTAACGTCATCCGTGAGGAACTCCCGCACCGGCGCCGTGTCGCTTCCGATGATCGGGCAGCCTGTGGCCATGGCTTCGCGCAGGGACCAGGAGGCGACGAACGGATAGGTCAGATACAGATGGGCATCCGAACGCCGCAGGAGAGCGCGGAAATCATCATATTCGACCTTGCCGACAAAATGCACGCGATCGAGATCCAGCCTGTCTCCCAATTCGCGGAGCATGACTTCGCGCCAGCTTCCGCCATCCGGCGGCAGCGTGCCATAGCTGACCCTGTCTCCGCCAACGAGAATGACATGCGCGTCCTTGCGTTCGGAAAGAATGCGCGGGAGCGCGCGCATGACGACGTGAAAGCCGCGATAGGGTTCAAGATCACGGGCCACATAGGTGACGAGCGGCGTTTTGGGCGTGATCCGGACGTCCTTGATGACAAGGTTGCGGCGCCTGGCCTGCGGCTCGGGAGAGCACAGCTCCAGATTGACGCCTTCGCGCAACAGGGAAATCTTCTCCTGCGCCCAGGCGGGATAGGTTCCGAGCTGGAACTGCGTGGGGCACTGACCATATCCGTTCGCCAGGCAGAGCGCCTGCAGATTGATCGCGTTCTTGACACGCACGGAAGCGGCGAGGTCCGGTGAAGGCGGAAATTCCGGGTCGAACCCCACGTCGTTCTGGTCGGCGTGATAGAAGAATTCGAAATATCCGAGAATTGGGCAGTCCGGAAAGACATCGACCAGATTGAGCAGTTCACCCCAGCCGTGATGGCCGATGATGATATCGGGCTCATACCCCAGTCCCTTGAGCGTCCGGGCGGCCGTTGCGACGGCTTCGGCACGGAGCAGACCGTATTCGAACTCCCTCAGACTGCGATGGGTTTCCATCGAAGGCAGGCGCGGCACCCGGTAAATGGCGCGGCGGACACCGGGAATATGATTGCTGTTCGCTTCGGAAATGAAGACGATCTCATGGCCCTGCGCCAGAAGATGGCGGACAAAATGCAGGAACTGCCCTGGGAAATTCTGGTGGACGAATAGATAACGCACATCTTCTCCGGAGCGACAGGACGCCTCTGCGGTTTCCTGTTCGCACACGGAGAGGACAGCAGATGACAGCGGTTTTCAAAGACGACCGGAAAGGGAAAGTTCCCTCGCCGGTCACTTGGTCGGGCATCAGCGACGGATCAGGATGCCGGAGTAGACTTGCGCTTTCTGGGAGATGCCGCCTTGGCAGGTGCTGCTGCGGCTTTCGGAGCGCGGGGCTTCGTCGCTGCCTTGGCGCGGGTTACTTTGGGAGCAGCCTTGGACTCTGCAGTTTCCTCACTCTCGGGCAGGATTTCCAGCAGGAAGGCTTCCAGCGGCGCCAGGCTTTCGGCTTCCAGCGCCTCGGAACCGTCCACGGGCCCAAGACGCGTGCCGTCCGTGAACGTCGCCGTCAGGCGGACCCGGTGCGTCTCGGCGGACTTGCCCTTCAGGCGGACGCGCAGACCCAGAATCGGGAGCGCCATGCCCCGTGAACCACAGTACTGGCCACCTTCAGCCCACGGAGACAGCCAGCCCTTGCCGAGAACAGCCTGATATTCGATGTCCGACGCCGGAATGCTCTCTTCGGGAGCGACGCTGAAGCCCTCGATCCAGCTCTGGCTACCGGGGACACCCATCCAGTGTCCGATACCGCTCGTGACATCGCCACGGCGCTGGATATGGGCGGAAATATCCTTCGAGATCTCTTCCGCAACGGTCTCAACTGCTTCCGAGGCAGCCGACGCGGCCACAGGAGCCTGCACCCCCGCCGGCTGGGGCGCAGGCTGTGCGGGAGCCGAAGTTAAGGGGCCGGCAAGCTGGGCCACCTGTAGACGCGGTGCCGCATGGGGACTACCCGGCTCCTGATAGGTCGTCACGAGAACCGCGGCCGGGCCCCGCATCACCCGGACCAGGGCAGCACCGTTCGAACCGCCAATCCAGCCATCTTCCTCAAAGGTGCTGATCGTCACGATTCCCGGCGGCGTCCCGGGAGCGCGCGAAATCCGGACTCCCGGCAGTCCGGCTGGTCCCGCGGGCGCCTGACCGGCAGCATGGAAGATGCAGAAAATTCCTGCATCCAGAACCATCATATGTGCACCGGCCTTGAGGTCGATGACCCGGTTCTGTCGTGGTGCTTCGGCGGCGTTAGACATTCCCTACTCCCAATTGCGTCCGTTCTTGCGGGCAATAATACTGGCATGTTTCATAAACTGTCGCGAGTGGTCATGACAGTTGCAAGCAGCAGCCCGACGATGCGTTGCACCAGTTTTCATAAATACCGGCTTCCGTTTCGGCATTATAGGGGCCTGTTTCGATAAAAAAGGTAAATCACCCGTCATCATACTGCCCCCCATCGCCCCAACAGAATCATGGCAAGCTGGTAGGGTGCGACACCGAGTGGCACCGCAAGACCGGTCATGCTTCTTCTGACCCGTTCGCCCTGCGCGCCCAGATCAAAGCAGACTGCTTCCAGCCCGCTGCGCCAGACCTGGCCCAGGGCGTAGCACCATGTTTCGGGCGCGATGGAGGGAATCAGTCCCACATCCGGCTGCTGCTGGCGGATCAGAGCCTGGACCTCGTCTTCGCGATATTCCCCCGTTACCCGGACACCCCGCGAGATCAGGGCCTCGTCGTCATGCGTATGGCCCACCAGGGACAGCACGATGGGCAGGCGATGGGTCTGGATCTCGGTCGCCAGCGCCAGCAGGACGTCATAGCCTTTCCACTGGCTGATTCCCCCCACGACACAGACCCTGAGCGGCTGCCCCCGGGTCGCGTGACGATGGGACATGATGTCTTTGTGAAGCGCCGCGTCATCTTCCAGCGGCAGGGCCTCGATAGTCAGACCGGGAAAATGCCGGCAGATGCGCCGGACCGTATCATCGGAAGGCGCCATGAGCCTGCGCGCGCCGGATAGCTCCCGGGTGGAGCGGGCCAGCAGATCGGCAATGGAGAGGTCTTCGCCGAGATAGCTTCCCCATCGTGCCACACAAAGTTCACATCCCGCCGGGTCCGGTTCGCCGCAGTAACGCCCTGCCCCGTCACAGAGCGAGATTCGCGGGCAGAACCAGACATGATCATGGATGAAGACGTCATACGGGACGCCGAGCGCCTCATGCAGGGTCCGGATGCAGGGCGCATGACCGATCAGATGGTGCCACTCCACTGCCCGGACACGGAGGGCGGCGAGCTGGTCCAGCAGGGACGGCAGTTCATCCGGGAGACGGTATTTCAGGTTGGGAAAGCGTTTTCCATCAAGGGCGTATTCGAGCAGACAGCCGCTTTCATGCGGGCGAAGCGCTAGGGCAAGCACGCCATCCGCCTCGAAAGCCTCCGATCGCTCGCGCACGACCCGCCCGACGCCGCCGCCGGCATCATGCTGCACCATGAGAATGGCAGGCCGGCCCGCCCCCTGCTGGAGCAGCCATGCGGCATCCAGTCTGCGCCGCGTTTCGTGCAGGGGATCGGCAGCGATGAAACGCGCTACGAGGGCATGATAGCCGGGGTGCAGGGCATTGAGGATGTCCAGATTCCGCGCCCCGAGCGAGTTCCGCGCCGTCCCGAAAGACGCGGAGCCGACATGGGCGACGTAAAGTTCCGGCGCGGCCAGATGCCGGAAGCCTTTTGCCGTGGCGCGGAGGCAGAAATCATTTTCCTCGCCATAGCCCTGGGCAAACAGGTCTTCGCGGAAGAGACCCGTTTCGGCCAGACAGTCCGCCGAAATCGCCATGCAGAACCCGTGGGCAGTGGGCAGGTCGATCTCCGTGGAGACGGCCCCATTCTTCTGGCACAGCCGGTCCATCGCGCGCATTTCCGCAAGAGACGGAACCGGATTGGAACGCTCCGTGGACGGGTAGGACAGGATGGTCGCATCGTTGGAAAATGGCGTGACCGTGCCGACATCCGATCCTGCAAGCCTTGCCCGCAACCGCTCGACCCAGCCTGCAGGCACGAGCGTGTCGCTGTTGAGAAGCAGGATGTCCCGGCCAGCCGCCGCACGCATTCCGTCATTGGCGGAGATCGGAAAGCCCCGGTTGCGCTCATGACGGATCAGGATAATCCGTCCGTCCTCCGCCAGTTGATCGAGCGCCCGTGCGAGAGATGGCTCCGGGGTCGCATCATCCACGACGATCACCAGCACATCCGCCGGACAGGTCGCAAGAACGCTCCGCAGGCAGGCCACGGTCCGGACCCGGTCGGCATAGACCGGGATCACGACCGCACAGCCTGGGCTCCGACGCGGAAGATGCGGACGCATCCTGCCCGGCTGGATCTTCAAAGGACGTAACCGTGCCGGCAGACCCCGTGTCTGTCCCGAAACCAGTTTCCCCACCAGAGGATCAACGGGAGCACCCGTCAGAAGACGGCCGTTTTCATTCCACAGATCGAGGGGACCCTCATCGCGTTCGGGGCACTCTGTGGCGAGAACGTGAAACACCCGGTAGCGCGCCAGGGGAACGTCGCTGTCCACGTCCTGCGCGAAAGCCTCGGCCCGGAGGGTCTCGCCGTTCCACAGTGTGACCACAGGGACATGCTCGGGTTCGGCCGGCGCCCAGATCCAGCCTCTCAGGCCGTCCGCCGTTGCCTCGACAAAGGACTCGCACCGGGTCAGCGCAGCGATATCCAGTGGGCTGCCAAGAACATGCCGCCGACCGACGCGGACCGACAGATGCCGGGCTGCGCGCCAGCCCTCCGGAAGATCATAGGTGCCGCCCGTGATACCTCGTGCGATTTCCCGCCCATCAAGAAACAGACGGACCGGACACGACGTCCCGATATGGACGGTGCCCGCATTGGACGCCGTCATCCATCCCGGCAGCCCTGCGGAAACTGAGATCTGTTCCGCCAGAGGATAGGTTTCCGGGGTCGCATGAAAAGCAGACAGGGCCGCCTGCATCCGGATGGTGGCCTCTTCCATGCGCTGCAACCGCGTCAGACAGACGACTTCGAGAAACGCGGCTTCCCGCAGCCCGAAATCCTGACGCAGATCTTCCATGCGGACCAAGCAGTCCATGAGCCTGCCCGCGGCAAGACAGGCCAGCCCGACGGACCATTTCAGATTGGGGTTATGCCGCGACATCCGTTCGGCCCGCTCCAGCCAGAACAGGCCAAGCGATGTGTTGCCGGCCTGAAGGGCGGCCTGCCCCCGGGCAAAGGCTTCCTGCGCTCTGCGGCTCATGGCCTCACGCCACAGGGCGCGCTCCTCGTCGCTGACAGTCCGCCCGAACCCGGCAAATGCCGCGCTGGGAGTCTTCGGACCGGGGGGAGGACGATCAGCAGACACGGAGATCAGTCTTCGTCGTCCGGCTGCGCTTCGTCCAGAAGGGCGAGTTCCGCTTCAGCGTCCCTGATATTCTGCGCTTTTGCCCGCTCCAGCCAGATGCGACCTTCCACCGGGTCCGTCACGCCGGCCAGCCCACGCACGAGATAGCGGCCGAGCATCATCTGGGCGAGGCCGTTTCCACGCTGGGCGGCCTTGCGGAACCACATCTGCGCCTGCGGGCGGTTCTCGGGGACGTCATGACCGCCGCCATACATCGCGGCCAGCGAGAACATGGCGTCCACATTGCCGCTCTCGGCGGCCTTCCGGTACAGCGTCAGGGCTTTTTCATGATCCTGACGGCCGTTGATGCTCCCGTCCACGAGCAGCCCCGCCACAGTGACCTGTGCCTCGGCCATGCCCGCATCAGCGGCCTTTTCCATCCAGTAGAGCGCCTGCGTGGGATCGGGCTGCACGCCGCGTCCTTCCAGTAGCATCCTGCCGTACCAGTACTGCGCGTTAACGACACCATCGGCGGCTTTCTGCATCCAGCGGGCCGCTTCACGTCCGTCCTTCGTGCCAGTCACGCCTTCGGCAAAGCACACGCCCAGATTATAGGCCCCGACCAGATCCCCCTTTTCGGCGGCTTTTTCGAAACGGGCGTGGAGGGCCTGTTTTTCATCAGGAGTTGCTGACGCTCCGGCAAGAATCAGGTTCCCAAAATCCGCATCCGCATGGGCGTCTCCCGCTTCCGACGCGACCTTGAACCAGTGCGCCGCGACATCGGGGTCCTGGTGGACACCATTTCCTGTCAGATAGAGCAACCCGAGGGCCCGTGCGGCTCCGGCATGTTTCTGCTCGGCAGCCAGACGGTACCATTTGGCGGCTTCCACCAGATTGGGGGGCAGATCGCCGCCATTGGCACACAGATCACCCAGCAGGGCCGCGGACTGCGTGTCACCATTCGCAGCGGCGCGCTTGAGCCAGGTTTCAGCCCGGCCGTAATGCCGGGGCGTGCCCGTTCCTTCCAGCAGCATCAGCCCGTAGCGCGCCTGGGCCGTTACAATATTGCGTTCCGCCGCCTCGTGGAAATAACTGGCGGCTTTTCCGAGATCCCGGGGCACACCCGAGCCTGACTCGTACATCCTGCCCAGAATATCGAAAGCCGTGCCGAGGCCGCCTTTTGTCGCTTCGGTCAGATGCCGGGCCGCGGCGGACAGGTCCTCGTCTGTATGGGCCTCATGGAGAATGGAAAGCGCCACGCCAAGATGGCCCTGCGAACACCCTGCGGCCGCGGAACGGTCGTACCAGGACCGGGCCTGCGTCAGATCGCGCAGGTCTTCCGGTCCATTGGTCAGGATATATCCCAGAAGGGCCTGTGCGTCCGGAGAGCCGGCTTCCGCCGCAATTTTGGCCCAGCGCAGACCAAGATGAAAATCCGGATGTCTTGGGCCCACCTGCGGCATGTGCGAGAGATCCAGCCCCGCGCTGGCTGTGCGGATTTCAAATCCCTCGGGCAGACCTACCGTATACAGCGTGGCCAGAACGAAGGCCGCTTCGATATGCCCTGCCTCGGCGGCCTGATAGATCCACCGGGCGCCATCCTCGAGACTGGGTGGTGCACCAAGCCCGTTCAGATAGGCGCGACCAACCCGGAATGAGGCCTCTGTGTCTCCTGCGGCGGCAAGACGGCTGAGAAGCGCGAAGCCCTGAACAGCCTGACCGGTTTCCGTGAGATGGATCGCATATTCCAGCTTTCCCCTGGAGGAAAGAAGGGCGGCAACGCGGCGTTTGAACGACATGAGCGACACGGGTCCTGAATAACTGTCATACAAGAACGCCCGGTCTGCGCCGGGCGTTTCTTTGAGCGCTTCTAGGGACGCTCCATGCTTTTATTATGGCTCCCTCATACCATTGGTGAGGGCAGGCGTAATTTTGTTGAACAGATACTGCAGCACGGTCCGTTTTCCGACATCAATATCAGCCGTCAGGGACATGCCAGGCATCGGATGGAAGAACGAAGGCTGACCGTGCAGGGTGTAACGGTCGATCCGCAGACGGACACGATAGACCCCCGAAGCGGTGGCATCGTCCGACGGTGCATTTCCGTTGCCACCACCACCGGTATTCTGTGACTGCGGCGTGAAAGCATCAGCACTGATGACGCGAACCGTCGCTTCCGCGCCGCCATACTGATCGTACGGGAATGTCGCGAATTTCAGCAGCGCATGATCGCCGACCTGAACAAAGCCTACATCCTGCGAGCGCAGGACGGCTTCCATTTCAAGACCGTAGCCTGTGGGAACGAGAGTGATGAACTGCCCGGCGGACTGAAGAACAGAGCCGACGGAGCCCTGCGCAATGGTCAGGACAATACCGTCTTCCGGAGCGCGCAGCAGAACAAGATCCTGACGAAGACGCGCTTTTTCAAAGGAGCTGCGGTATTCGGCCAGATGGTGCCCGGCTTCGGTCAGATCCGAATAGATCTTGGCCTGCCAGTTCCCGATATATCCGTCGCGCTCGGCCTTCATGGCAGCCAGCTTCTTCTCTGCTGAGTTGGCGCTCTGCTGGGCAGATATCTCCGCACGCTCGGCTTCCATCAGTTCCGTCTGGGCACCAAGGGTCGACAGACGGGAACCGACCTGATCAGCCTGTTCCCGCTGACGCATCTGCAGGACCTCGGATGCAACACGCATCTTGCTGCCATACATGGCCGCATTGGCCCTGTAGCCCTGAATATCACTTTCGAGTCCTGCGATCTGCTGGGCGTAATTCTCGACATGCGCCTGGTATTCGGTCTTACGACGCAGGAATGCTGCGCCCTGCTCGACCGACGCAGGATCGTTCAGATTGACATGATAGTCCTGCCCCGCAGCTTCCGATTTCAGACGATCATATTCTGCCTGATAGGCATCACGCTGCAGGCGCATGTTCGTGATGTCGGCCTTGGTGATGGTGGGATCGAGATGGGCGAGCACATCGCCCTTCTTCACGAAATCGCCGACATGGACATCAATGGAACGGATGATAGCTGTTTCAAGAGGCTGCACGACAATGGTCGGCTGCGTTGAAATCAGCCGGCCCGGCGTCGAGACAACGCGATTGATCGGGAACAGGGCCATGGCAGCGATACAGGCCACAACCAGACCACCGATCAGCAGGATGATGTAACGTGCTGCCGGCGTGGCCGGAAGATTGACCAGCCCTGCCGTCGGCGAATGAAATTCAAGCAGCGCCAGCGGCATGTCGTTGGGCGCAAAAGGATCGGTGGCCGTCCGCGGAACATGCTGGTTGAAATCTTCATCGGACTGGCCGGAAGGCTGGCCCTCATTGGGAATCATGTCGGAAGAGCTCATGATTACTCTCCTTCCGTCAGCTGCCCGGCAGAACCGGGAACGTCGTTATCTGTCATGTGCCGGTTCTGCTGCAGCCAGAGCATGCGGTAGATTTCACAGCGCTCCAGAAGGATCCGGTGAGGCGCGATATCGACCAGCTTGCCCTGGTCCATGACAGCGATCTGGTGACAGTTTACAAGAGACGACAGACGGTGGGAAACGATGACCATTGTCCGGCCCTTGCCGATCCGTTGCAGATTGGCGTTCACGAGCGCTTCGGACTCCGGATCCAGCGCCGATGTGGCCTCATCCAGGATCATCAGCTTCGGATCACTGATCACCGCACGGGCAATGGCAAGCCTCTGCCGCTGGCCACCCGAGATGTTGGTCGAGCCTTCTTCGATCCAGGTGTCATAACCCGCAGGCATGCGTTCGATGAACTCTTCCGCACCGGCAAGACGCGCGGCGCGGATCGCATCATCAATCGTCAGTCCTGGACGGCCCGCCGTGATGTTGTCGCGGATCGTTCCACGGAACAGGAAGTTGTCCTGAAGCACTACGCCGAAGGAGCGGCGCAGATGGGTCAGGTTGATTTCACGCAGATCCACGCCATCAAGCCGCAGATACCCCGTATAGTTCCGGCTCACGCCCTGCAGAAGGCGGGTGATCGTCGATTTACCAGATCCTGAACGCCCGACGAGACCCAGCATCGTTCCAGCGGGAATGTCGAACGTGACGTCGTTGAGAGCCTTGGTCGTAGAGCCGGGATAGCAGAAATCGACATGGCTGAACGACAGCGCCCCCTTGACGACGGGCCGCATGCCCGTTGTCAGGGCCTTGGTTTCCGTCGGCTGGTTCAGCACCATCCCAGCTTCGTTCAGGGAAACACTGACCTCGTTGAAGGCTTCCATCAGCTTGGCAAGATTGACGAGCGGACTGGCGACACGTCCACCAAGCATCATGAAACCCATGAGAGCGCCAGATTGCATTGAACTGGCATTCGTCAGGATCAGATAGGCCCCGACCAGAATGATACCCCGGTTAATGAAGATCTCTAGAGGCATGACCAGGGTCTGCGGCCAGCTGGCCATGCGTCCGGCCGCGAGTTTCCAGCGTACGACATCCGCCGTGCGCTCATCCCACAGTTCACGCCGCGTCGTTTCCAGGGCCAGGGTCTTGACCGTCCGGATGCCAGCGACTGTCTCGTAAAGAACGGAGCCACGCTTCATTTCGGCGAGCACCTGCCGGCCGACGACACGCGTGACAGGCGGCAGGAACACGACCACGATGAGACCGATGCATCCTGCGGCGGCCAGCGTCATCCATGCGAGGGTCGGGCTCATCACGAACAGGACGGGGAGGATCACGATCAGGGTAAAGAGGTCCAGCAGGGTACTCATCAGCTGCCCGGTGAGGAAATCCCTCACCTTGAAGACGGCCATGAACCGCCCCAGGATTTCACCCGTCTGTTCGCGCTCATAAAATTCAAGCGGAAGGGCGAGAAGCCTGTTGAAGGCATGCAGCGAGATACGGGCGTCCAGCCGGGTAGAAAGGATCAGGGACAACTCGCGCCGGGCATAGGTCAGCAGGATTTCGTAGAACGAAAGGATGATGACAAAGCCGCTCAGCGAAATCAGCGTCGCCATGGAATGGTAGTTCACCACGCGGTCGACGACCTGCATGACGATCAGGGCGGGGAAGATCTGAAGGATACTGAGAATCAGCGAAGCAAAGGCGATGTCCCGCATCACCTTCTTTTCACGAAGCACCATCTTCGCGAACCAGAGCAGATCGAACTTGGCGTCGGCTTCGGATTCGTCACGCCGGCGTTTGACCAGCAGCACATCGCCGGTCCAGACCTGCATGAGGCGCAGTTCGTCGACGGGAACCGGTGTGTCGCCCTCGCCTCCCATCGGATCACGGAGCCACACCACGCCCTTTTCAGCATCGGCGCGGACCATCAGACCGGCCGAGCCATCCTTGAACATCAGGACGACAGGCGGGGAATTGCGGATCTTGACGAGATAACGCCACCGCAGGCGCATGCCTTTGGCAACGGCACCCTGCTCGTTCAGCCAGCGCGCGAGGGTGGCGGGAGACGGCGAATCCTCACCTGGTTCCGCCGCAAAATCGCGGATATCCAGTTCCAGGCCGTGATAGCGGGCCGCGGCCAGGACAGCGTAAAGCCGGATGACGGTCGGACTGACTCTTCCGTCGGGGCCTGACAAGCTCTGGGTATGCTCCACGAAATGTCCTCTATGCTGTTGTCGCGCCAAGGCGGACCAAAGGGCGGCACCAAAGGCAGGAACGCCAGTTCATCTTCTCATGAATAGAGAAGACTCTCTTTTCCGTCACCACCCCTGCAGGCAGGAACTGAAAAATACCTGACGCCAGCATAGTCCAGACAGATCAAAAACTCATTAACGCCTTCAAGCATAGACGCCCTCGTCGCGAGAGCGTTTTATTGAAAACACGGGATATGATCAGAGAAAACCATATCCCGTGTCCTGTTATTCCCGAGCAGACGTTTTTGTCTTTTCCCTTTTCGTCATGGGGGTTCCAGCTTTTCGAAAAGCGTTGGCTTTCCTGCCGGAACCCTCAGGGACCGTTACTTCGTCGTGTACCCTCCGTTGACGAGGATGGTCTGTCCGGTCATCCACCAGCCGTCCGAAACCAGGCATCGAACGATGGGTACGATGTCCTCGATATCGGTCAGGCCCGTCTTGCTCAGGGACGAAAGAGCGGCGGCCGTCTTGTGATAGGCCACGGCTTCCGGAGCCTCCTGACCATAGAAGAACGGCGTGTCCATCGGGCCCGGACCGATCGCATTGACGGAGATACCCCGCGCTCCGAATTCCTTCGAGGCCGCGCGCGTGACATGCTCGACGGCGGCCTTGGATCCGGCATAGGTCGAATAGAACGGTGTATAAGCGCCGAGCAGGGACGTCACGATAGTTAGGAGTTTACCGTTGTCGTTCAGGTGACGTCCGGCTTCCTTGATGAAAAAATAGGCAGCCTTGGAGTTGACGGCGAACATCTCGTCATACTCGTCTTCGGACGTTTCCAGAATCGGCTTCTTGAGAACCTTTCCGGCCGTATTGATGGCAATATCCGGCTTTCCCAACGCTGCGACGACGTCAGTGAAGAGTTTTTCGTTCGCAGCGGCCGTGGTCAGGTCAGCCTGGAATGCCTGCGCCCGCACACCCTGCATTTTCAGGGCCGCGACCGTGGCATCGGCATCGGAGCGCGTGCCGGCGCTGTTATAATGAATGGCGATGGCGGTCGCGCCCTGAGCGGCGAGATCGAGAGCGATCAGCCCCCCGAGATTCTTGGCGCCCCCCGTAATGAGAGCGGTTTTTCCCTTGATGCTATGATCGACCATGGTGAGGATTCCCTAGCGCTGTATGGATGATGACAGGAACTATGATTTGTCAGACAATCCGGAAAAAGTATGAAAACCTGACATCATCTGTCAGGATGGACGAACAAATTCTCCTCTTCTGCCGGAGACATCATGGATCGCATCGACCTGCTCCGCATTTTCATCCGGGTCGCGGAAAGTGGCAGCTTCACGCATGCGGCCGATACGCTCCAGATGCCCCGCTCCACACTCTCGACCGCCGTGCAGGAACTGGAAAACCGGCTCGGCACCCGGCTGCTGGCCCGCACCACGCGATCGGTCCGGCTGACGGACGATGGCCGGATGTTCCAGCAGACAGCCCTTCGGCTGCTTGGAGACTTCGAAGACGCTGAAAACCAGTTCCGGCTCCACAGTTCCCAGACGCGCGGGCATGTGAAGGTCAATCTTCCCAGCCGGATCGGACGGCTGATCGTCGCGCCCGCCCTGCCTGAGTTTCTGGACCGTTATCCGGGACTGGACATCGAACTGGGCATGACGGATCGCAGCATCAACCTGGCTGAAGACGGGACGGACTGTGTGCTGCGGGTCGGGCCTTTGCAGGATTCGAGCCTGATCGGCCGGAAACTGGGGCTGCTGCCGGTCTTCAATGTCGCGAGTCCGTCCTATCTGGCGCAGCATGGTACCCCGCAGAGTCCCGCCGATCTGTCGGCGCATCAGGCCGTGCTCTACGCCTCGCCCACCACGGGCCGTATCGAAGACTGGGAATGGGAGCGCGATGGCCGGGAAGACAGCAGACCGGTCCGGGGGCGCGTGACGGTCAACAGCGCGGAAGGGGCCGTGGCCTGCTGCCTGGCGGGGCTCGGGCTGGCGCAGCTTCCTGCCTATGACGTGCTCCCTCACATCCGCCGGGGCGAACTTGTTGATATCCTGCCGCAATGGCGGCCTGCCCCGCTTCCGATGACGCTGTTATACCCGCACCGGACGCATCTCTCGCGGAGGCTGGAAGTCTTTACGGAGTGGCTGACCGGGCTTCTGGACGCGCACTGTTTTCCCAAAGATGCCGAAAGCTGAACCCGGAAACCGGCCGCAGCCCTTCCCTTTTGCAGCTCTCTGGCCCATCTGAAGACAGACTCCACAAGTCCCGATTGGATTTCTGATGCAATTCTCCCGCATCTATGCCTCCCTGCCCGAGCGTTTCTCTGCCCCCCTCAGCCCGACGCCGTTTCGCAATCCCCGCATCGTGGCGCTGAACGAACCTCTGGCGCGTGAACTCGGAATGGACCCGAACTGGCTGCGCAGCCCGGCAGGAATCGCCTTTCTGAGCCAGGGCCTGCGGCCAGATGGAGCCTTGCCAGTGGCCATGGCCTATGCCGGGCATCAGTTCGGGCATTTCGTCCCCAGTCTTGGCGACGGGCGGGCGATGCTGGTCGGTGAAATAATGGACCAGTCCGGATGCCTGCGGGACCTCCATCTCAAGGGCTCCGGGCCGACGCCGTTTTCGCGGCGTGGCGACGGGCGGGCAGCTCTGGGGCCGGTTCTGCGCGAATATGTGGTCAGTGAAGCCATGCATGCGCTTGGCATTCCCACGACACGCGCCCTTGCCGCCCTGACGACGGGCGAGAGCGTTGCCCGCGAGACGATGCAACCCGGTGGCGTTATCGTGCGGGTCGCCTCCAGCCATGTGCGGGTCGGCACGTTCCAGTATTTCGCAGCACAGGGCGATATCGAAGGGGTGCGCATCCTCGCGGATCATGTGATCGGGCGCCTGTATCCGGAACTGGCCGAGACTGAAAATCCGTATCTGGCGCTTCTGGAAGCCGTGACGGAACGGCAGGCGGATCTGGTGGCGCGCTGGATGCTGGTCGGCTTCATTCATGGCGTCATGAACACCGACAACATGTCCATCGCAGGCGAGACCATCGATTTCGGTCCCTGCGCATTTCTGGACGCCTATGATCCGGCAAAGGTCTTCAGCTTCATCGACCAGGACGGACGCTATGCCTACGGGAGCCAGCCGGACATGGCGCTGTGGAACCTTGGACGACTGGCGGAAGCGCTGCTGCCCCTGCTGGACAGCGATCGCGAGAAGGCGATCGAACAGGCCAGGGACGCGCTGATGCGCTTTGATGACGTGTTCAACGACACCTATCTCGGCGGCTGGCGGCGGAAGATGGGTCTGGCGCGGGAAGAAGACGGAGATCCCCGGCTGACGGGACGTCTGCTGACCGCCATGCATCGTGGCGAAGCAGATTTCACGCTGACATTCCGACGGCTTGGCGACGTGGTTCGGACCGGACAGACGGACAGTCTCGTGGCGCTGTTCGGGCTGGGGTCGGGGATTGAAGACTGGATCGGGGACTGGCAGGCGCGGCTGGGTCGGGAAGAGCGTCCGGCCGAAGCCAGTTACATGGACATGCAGGCCACGAATCCCCGGATCATTCCGCGCAATCACAGGATCGAAGAGATGATCCAGTCAGCGGTGGCGGGCGATTACGCGCCGTTCCACCGTCTGGTTGAGGCGCTGTCACACCCGTTTGATGATGCAGCAGACGGGTTCGAGGCGCCCCCGGCACCTCATGAGAAGGTCATGAATACATTCTGCGGCACCTGATGCGCCGCAGGAAAAAGGATCAGAACTGCCGGATCAGGCGACTTTCGGTGTCAGCAGACGGCTGCGATTGAACAGGCTTCTGACCTGGGCATACAGCGCGCCGAAATCCGGCATGCAGGCGTTGTGAAGCGCGCGCACGCTCTCATGCGTGGCATAGAAACGCAGGGTGTTCAGGCTTCCACACATGATGGCCGTTCCCAGAAAGACGCCATCAACATGAATGACCTTGGAACTCAGCATTGGTCTTCAACCTCGTCATGGCTCCCGCGTCGGGAGCACAGAATGTTTCCACGTTCCACACGGGCCCGACTTCTGGGCTCCACCGATCCGGAACGCGTCACTAACGGGGGTCATGCCACATCGTTGCCTAACGAAACGTGACCATTTTATGATACGGCGTGCCGTCTGCGGAACGATCCTGCCCCTTTCCCAAGGCTCCATAAGAGGCGGGGGATGGACTCACCCCCGGCCATGCGGGAAAACGCAAACCATGTCTCGCAACGCCCCTTCCGCACCCCACACTGCTGCTGGCCTGCCCCATCTGTGGCTGCCCTACACCCAGATGCAGACTGCGCCTTTCCCTGTTAAAGCCATAAGCACATCCGGCAGCCGGATCACGCTCGCGGACGGACGCGAGCTTGTGGATGGCGTAGCGGCCTGGTGGACAGCGTGTCACGGCTACAGCCATCCACATATTCATGAGGCACTGGTTCGGCAGGCGGAGCGGATGCCGCATGTGATGTTCGGCGGCATGGTGCACGAGCCCGCCATCCGTCTGGCCGCGCGGCTGGCGGCGATGCTGCCGGGCGATCTGGAGAGGGTCTTCTTTACCGATTCCGGGTCAGTCGCGATGGAAGTCGCGATCAAGATGGCGGTGCAATACCACATCAACCGCGGCACTTCAGGCCGGACGAAGATCCTGTCCTTCCGGGGCGGGTATCACGGGGACACGCTGGGCATGATGTCCATCTGCGACCCCGAGGAAGGCATGCACAGCCTGTTCGCCGGCGTGCTGCCCGAACAGGTTCTGGCCGATCTGCCTGTGGATGCGGGCAGTCTGGCCCGGCTTGAAGCCCTGCTGGTGGAACGCGGCGACAGTATTGCGGCCATGGTCACAGAGCCTCTGGTTCAGGGTGCGGGCGGCATGCTGTTCCATGACCCCGAGGTCCTGCGGCGTCTGCGTGAACTGTGCGACCGGCATGGAATCCTGCTGATCCTGGATGAGATCTTCACCGGTTTTGGCCGCACGGGGACGATGTTCGCCTGCGAACAGGCCGGGATCGTGCCGGATATCGTGGCGCTGTCGAAAGCCCTGACCGGCGGCACCATGGCGCTGGCGGCTACTGTGGCCCGGCGGGGTGTCTTCGAAGCGTTCCTGTCCGACAGCGCCGGGCACGCCCTGATGCACGGGCCGACCTTTATGGCCAATCCGCTGGCCTGTGCGGTCGCCAATGCGTCGCTGGACCTGTTCGAGACCGAGCCACGACTGGAGCAGGTCGCAGCCATCTCGGTCCAGCTTGCGCGGGAGCTAGAGCCCTGCCGCACGCTGCCCGGCGTCAAGGATGTACGCGTCCTTGGTGCAATCGGCGTGGTGGAACTTGAGACGCTGAACGATCCCGATGCGCTCCGCCGGGCCTTCGTGGAACGTAGCGTCTGGATCCGGCCCTTCCGCAACATCGTCTATCTGACGCCTGCCTTCACCATCCCCCCCGAAGAGCTCACGCGTCTGACAACGGCCATCGTGGATGTGCTGCGAGAGCGCGCATGAGCCTGTTCGACAGCCATTTCACGGCCACCCTGACTGAACGCGAGGCGGCCGGAACACGTCGGAGCCTGCGCCCTGTGGTCCGGCAGGACGGCATGATCGTCCGCGACGGGCGGCGGATGCTGGATGTGTCGTCCAACGACTATCTGGGTCTGGCGGAGCATCCG
Organism: Gluconobacter sp. R75690; assembly: GCF_015244525.1. Classification (NCBI taxonomy): domain Bacteria; kingdom Pseudomonadati; phylum Pseudomonadota; class Alphaproteobacteria; order Acetobacterales; family Acetobacteraceae; genus Gluconobacter; species Gluconobacter sp. R75690. The sequence continues at coordinate 292,750 of NZ_JABCQB010000003.1, forward strand.
CTGCTGCGGGAACGGGCTTCGGACTGGGCACTCTGCTTCGGGACAGGCGCACGGGCCTCACGGCTGGTCAGCGGAACGCTGGACCTGCACCGCCAAGTCGAGACGAAAATGGCGGCCTTCAAGGGCTGTGAGGACGCGATCCTGTTCGCCTCGGGCTGGCAGGCCAATGCGTCCGTCATGCCTGCACTCTGTGCGCTGTCCGTGGCCCGGACGGGCGCGCCGATGCTGGTATTTTCGGACCGGCTGAACCACGCCAGCCTGCATCATGGCTGCGCGGCGGCCGGTGTGCGCCAGATCCGGTTCCGGCACAACGACCTGTCCCATCTGGAAAGCCTGCTGGCCCGGGAGGCCGAAAAACCCGGCCTGCGGATGATCGTAACGGAAAGCGTGTTCTCCATGGACGGAGACCGCGCCGACATCCCGGCTTTGCGGGCGCTGGCGGACCGGGCGGGGGCGTTCCTTTATGTGGACGAAGCCCATGCGACCGGCGTACTTGGGCCGAAGGGTCGCGGCCTGTCCTGCGGGATGGCCGATCTGACGATGGGAACGTGCAGCAAGGCACTTGGCGGGATGGGCGCGTATATCGCGGGTTCGAAACCGCTCTGCGATTATCTGGTAAACCATGCGTCGGGCTTCATTTACAGCACGGCCCTGCCCCCTGCGGTTCTGGGCGCAATCGATGCAGCGCTGGATGTTGTACCGGGTCTGGATGAGGAGCGCGCCCAGCTGCTCGGACAGGCAGAACGGCTTCGGGACATGCTGCATGGGGCTGGCCTGTCCACGGCTGACTCCACAACGCAGATCGTTCCTGTCCTGATCGGAGAGTCCGAACGTGCCATGGCCGTAGCTGCAGGGCTTGAAGAGGCGGGCTTCCTGACAGTAGCGATCCGCCCGCCGACAGTGCCAACCGGAACCGCGCGGCTGCGTCTGGCGCTCCATGCCGGGCTGAGCGATGCGGAAATCGATCGTCTGGGACAGGCTGTCATTGCTCTGACAAGAGACGTCGCATGACACGGGCGCTTTATCTTGTGCATGGCTGGGGGTTTGACGCCTCTTTCTGGGCGCCAATGCTGACACATCTGCCGGATGTGAGCGCGCAGGTCGTGGACTGCGGGTATTTCGGCGCGGAACATCGCCCTGCCCTGCCGCAAACACCCTATCTGGTTGTCGGACACTCGGCGGGATCACTGGCCTTGTTGGGACAGGACCTGCCGGGATGTGAGGGGCTGGTGTTCTTCAACGGCTTTCCGCGTTTCACGGCCGCACCAGATTTCCCGGATGGAACACCCGAGCGGGTTCTGACCCGGATGCGGGCACGCCTGAAACGTGATCCTGCCGCCGTTTTGCATGATTTCCGCGCTCTCTGTGGAACGGATGCGCCGCTTCCCGGCACACCGGATGTGGATGCACTGGATCGGGGGCTGGAAGCGCTTCAGACTCTGGATCATCGCCCACAGGCTGCAAATTGGAATGACCGGCTGCACTGGATGACGGGCACGGACGATCCGTTCGGCGCGGCGAAGGCGGGTTTCGCGATACCCGGAGAAAAGGTTGAAGGGGGCCATCTTCTGCCGTTGACCCAACCCAAAATCTGCGCGGCCTTTATCCGGCGGAGGCTTGATGACCCGCGCTGATACTCCCGAAGACATCCTGCGCCGAAACAGCATCGCCGCGCGATTTGACGCGGCCGAGGACTATGACGCCGCCGCTCATATCCAACGCCGCTGCGCCACGGCGCTGATGGACCGCATCCGGGTCGCAACAGCGGCCCACGCCCCTGCCTCCATTCTGGAATTCGGCTGCGGTACCGGCTTCCTGACAGCCCGGCTGGCGGATCATTTCTCGCAGGCCAGCCTCCTCGCAACCGATCTGGCGCCCGGCATGATCGCCCGGGCACGTCAGCGGCTTTCGGGTAAGACCATCCGCTTTCACGTCATGGACGCCGAACATCCGGACGTATCCGGACCGTTCGATCTGATTGCCTCCAGCCTGTGCCTGCAATGGTTCTCGAACCGGAGCGACGGCTTGCGGCGCCTTTGCGATCTGCTGGCGCCACAGGGGAGTCTGATGGTCACGACGCTGCTACAGGGCAGTCTGGACGAATGGAAACAGGCCTGTCTGGCGGAAGGGGCGCCGTGTGGTGTGCCGGATTATCCATCCGCGTCGACGGTGCAAACCGAGTGGCCCGCTAGCGACACGGGAACATGGGAAGTGCTGACGCTGCATGATCCCGTAGGCAGCGCGCGCGCGTTCCTGCGGGGCCTGCGGCAGATCGGAGCATCGGTTCCACGCGCCGGCAGCACGCCTGCCAGTACCGCGGCCCTGCGCCGGGCCATGCGGCATTTTGACCGCACGCATTCCAGCGTGACCTATCAGATCGGCATCGGGACGTTTGTAAAATCCGGAGAGGAAACACGGCCATGAGGGACATCTCGACACACTGGCAACGCGGGGTTTTCGTCACGGGAACGGATACCGGGATCGGCAAGACACTGGTCAGCGCCATTCTGTGCCGCGCCTGGAACGCCACCTACTGGAAACCGCTTCAGACCGGGCTTGCGGATGAGGAAGGTGATACGCCGACGGTCCGAGACCTTGCGGGGCTGTCTCCTGCGCGGATCATCCCCCCCGCCTATGCGTTTCAGGCCCCGCTTGCCCCGCTTGCAGCGGGAGATCTGGAGAACGTAACCGTCAATCCGGGGCGGCTCGTCCTGCCCCAGGTTCAGGAGCCACTGGTGGTGGAAGGCGCGGGCGGCCTGATGGTGCCGGTGCGTGAAGACATGATGATCGTGGACCTGATCGAAAGTCTGGGCCTGCCGGTCGTGCTGGTGACGCGCAGCGGACTGGGGACGATCAACCACACGCTTCTGAGCCTTGAGGCGCTGCGGCGGCGCGGCATTCCCGTGGCTGGCGTGGTGCCTGTCGGGCCGCCGAATTCCGGCAATGAGCGGGACATGGCGCGCTTTGGCAAAACACAGATCCTGTTCCGGGTTCCGCAACTCGACGCAATAACGGAAACATCTGTCGCCGAATTGTCTGGCAATGTTCCGTTACTTGATGTCTTGCAGCAACAGATTTCACAATAATGTGTCATCCGGGGTGCATGCCATAAAAAGACCGCGCCAGACCTTGTGAAATGGCATCCTCATCATAGAAGGGCACTTCGCAACGAAGGGCTTCCGGCGTATCGCTGGAAGATCGGACTTCGTTTCGGAGATGCCGACAGAAACTGGGATATTGGGAAGAGTATGAGTATCCTGCGCCGTGATCTGGTCAAGCTTGGGGCCGGACTGACCCTTCTGGGAACAGCCTCCCGTATGGCCCATGCCCAGTCCACAGCCACTTCTCCACCGACCGTAGCCCCCACGCCGGAATCGACGCCTTTTGACAACGACACGGTTCGTCTTCTGGCGCAGCGCCTGTCGAAGAAGCCCTATTCCCCGCCGTCTCCGACGCTGCCGAATGCCGTTGCAAACATGGATTTCGACCAGTTCCGCAGCATTGCCTTCAATCCCGAGAAGGCGCTGTGGCACGGTCAGAACCTGGCGTTCGACGTGGAGTTCTTCCCGCGCGGCTTCCTGTACAAGCCGCGGATCGGCATGAATGAGGTCACGGGCGGGCAGTCCACGCCCATTCCCTACGATCCCGATCTCTTCACCTATTCCAACCCCGTCCTGCGCGTCACGGATGATCTCGGCTTCTCGGGCCTGCGCCTGCGCTATGCGATCAACACGCCGGGTGTCATGGAAGAATGCGCCGTCTTCCTTGGCGCGTCCTATTTCCGCGCCGTGGCCAAGGGCCAGAATTACGGACTGTCCGCCCGTGCGTTCGCGGATGGCACCGGCAATCCGAAGGGCGAGGAATTCGCCCTGTTCCGCGAGTTCTGGCTTGAAAAGCCGGAGCCTGGCGTGGAGTCCATCGTCATTCACGCGCTGCTCGACAGCCCGTCCCTGACCGGGGCCTTCCGCTTCACCATCCGTCCGGGCGATACGACCGTCTTCGATGTGCAGTCCTCGCTGTTCCCGCGTCAGGACATCACGGAATCCGGGATCGCGCCGCTCACGGGCATGTTCTATTTCGACGCCAACGAGCGCAATCACGTCGATGACTGGCGTCCGGCCGCGCATGACAGCGAGGCGCTCCAGATCTGGACGGGTGCGGGGCAGCAGCTTTACCGGCCGCTCATCAACCCGACCGATCTCCAGTTCTCAGCCTTCGAGGACAGCAGCCCGCACGGTTTCGGCCTGATGCAACGCAAGCGGTCCTTCCACGACTACGAGGATCTGGCGCTCAACTACCAGAAGCGTCCGTCACTGTGGATCGAGCCCATTGGCAACTGGGGCGATGGTGCGGTCGATCTCGTGGAGATCCCGACGCCCAACGAAGTCAACGACAATATCGTCTCCTTCTGGCGCCCCAAGCAGCCCATGAAGGGCGGCCAGGAATACAGCTACATCTACCGGATGTACTGGGGCTGGGACACGCCGTGGCCGACCCAGATGGCTCGGGTTGCGGCGACCCGGATCGGGGGACTGACCGACCATGCGGATGCGCGCTTTTTCGTGATCGATTTCACGGGGGCTCCGTTCCAGAATGTGCCGCAGGGTACGACTTTCCATCTGATCTCGCAGACCACACCCGGCACGATCCGCAATGTCGTGGTCGAGCCGAACCCAGAGATCCAGGGCTGGCGCACGACATTCGAGTTCGTGCCCGGCGATGCGAAGATGTGTGAACTCCAGGCCCAGCTCGCCGGCGATCAGGGTCCGATTTCAGAAAAATGGATGTATCGTTGGACGCCGTGACCGAATTCTCCCCTTCCGCCGGGCCGGCCCCAGCACCGTTCCTGCCGCCGGAAGCCCCGCTGGCCATGAAGGCGCAGAATCTTCACCAGCAGCCGGACCGGCACGGCAGACCTTTCCGTATCCTGCCAACGACGCCGTCCTTCCTATGGCTGCGGCGCCTGTTCGTTTTTGGTGGCGCGCTGCTGCTGACGGGCTACGGCATGTACAGGATCAACCAGGTCTTCAACTCGCTCGGTGTCTCGGCCCTCGGCGTCATCATTCTGGTCCTGTTCGCCATTCTCGCCTTCTGGATTGCCCTGTCCTTCACGTCCTGCCTGGGTGGTTTTGTCTCGCTGATCCGGCGCGGCGGACTGGGGCTTGGCATCCATCGCACGGGACCGCTACCGGCGCTGAAAAGCCGCACCGCCGTCCTGATGCCGACCTATAACGAGGACCCGACGCGCGTCCTCGCCGGTCTGCGCGCCATTCATGACAGCATTCTCGCAACCGGGCAGATCGACGCCTTCGATTTCTTCATCCTGTCCGACACGACCAATCCGGATGTCTGGGTGCAGGAAGAGCGGGCTTTTCTGGAGTTCCGCAAGGCTACGAACGGTGACAAACGGATCTTCTACCGCCGCCGTCACAAGAACATCGACCGCAAGGCCGGCAATCTGGGTGACTGGGTGACGCGGTTTGGCTCGTCCTATCAGCAGATGCTCACGCTCGATGCGGACAGCGTCATGGATGGCAGCCTGATCGTGCGTATTACGGCGGCCATGGAGCAGCATGACGGTGTGGGCCTGATCCAGACCCTGCCGGTCATCGTGGGCGGCCGCACGCTTTTTGCCCGGATGCAGCAGTTCGCAGGCCGCGTCTATGGACCGCTGATCGCACATGGCATTGCCTGGTGGCACGGCTCGGAAGGCAATTACTGGGGCCATAACGCCGTCATCCGTACGCAGGCTTTCGCGGAACAGGCCGGTCTGCCGCATCTGAAGGGCCGTGCGCCATTCGGCGGACACATCCTGAGCCATGACTTCGTGGAAGCCGCGCTGATGCGTCGCGGGGGCTGGGCCATTCACATGGTGCCGGGCCTGTTCGGCTCTTACGAGGAAAGCCCGCCGTCCCTGACGGATGTCGCCATCCGCGACCGCCGCTGGTGCCAGGGCAATCTTCAGCACAGCAAGATCCTTGGCACGAATGGCCTGCACTGGGTCAGCCGCGTGCACATGCTGACCGGCATCGGCTCCTACATCATGTCGCCGCTCTGGCTGCTGTTCCTCCTGTTTGGCATCCTGATCTCGCTTCAGTCCCATTTCTATCATCCCGAATATTTCGGCACGAAACCCACGCTTTATCCGCACTGGCCGCGGGTCGATCCGGTCCAGGCGAAGCTCGTCTTCATCGGAACGATGGGGATTCTGCTGGCCCCGAAGGCCCTCGCATTCATCGCCATGATGTTCGACCGCGCGGCTCTGCGGGGTTCAGGCGGCATTTTCCGGCTGGCAGTTTCCATCGTGCTGGAGACACTGATCGGCGGCCTGATCGCGCCGATTGCCATGCTGATCCAGACCTCCGGCGTCATTTCGATCCTGCTGGGCCGGGATTCCGGCTGGAACGCCCAGAACCGTGACGATGGGCGGGTGTCGCTGAAGGAAGTGGCGCACGGCTACTGGATCTACACAGTGTTCGGGCTGCTTCTGGCGATCGCGGCCTGGTCGGTCTCGCAGGCGCTGTTCCTGTGGATGACGCCCGTGCTGCTGGGGCTGGTCCTTGCCATTCCGCTGGCAGCGCTGACGGCGAGCCGGGACGTCGGGCTGGGCCTGCGCCGGGCCGGTCTGCTGCTGATCGAAGAAGAAACGGCACCGCCACCGATCCTTCAGCTTGCCGCAGCCAATGACGCGGCACGGGAACGCGCGGCCCATGCGCCGAATGCTCCGCCGGAAGAGGCTTTTGCCGCACTCCGCCAGAACGCCACCCTTCTCGCCGCCCATGAAGGCGCCCTGCCCCCGCCACGCAAGCCGGGCAGCCCGATCGATGCCAATCTGCTCGTCGGGCTGGTCAAGCTGAGGGAGGCACCATCCCTGCAGGTCGCACTGGAACGCCTCTCCCGTCAGGAGAAGGCCGCTGTGCTGGGAAATCCCGAAGGCATCCAGCTCATGGAGCAGCTCAAGGCCTGAAACCGCCAGCGCTTTACGGCATAAAAAACGCCCCGGCCATGACAGCCGGGGCGTTTTTCGTTGAAGCGATGAGACCTCAGTGTCCGACGACAGAGGAATCTCCGAGGGACTGGGCCTTCTTGATGACGTCGTTACACGTCATGACGCGTTTGTCTTTGGGCAGGGTGCTGATGTCGAACACATTGCCGCCAGCCGTCTGGAGCAGGCCCTTTCCACCGAGCGAATAGAACTGGTCGTTCTGGACATCCGGACGTTTTGCCAGCGTGCGGGATGCCACGATCGGCGATGTGCCGAGCACCAGCTTCTGGTGCACACAGTAGTAGCTCAATCCCGCGACGTTGCCGGCCTGGGCGTTCCCGATGGACGGAAGGCCATCCGCGCCCAGCGTACCCGGCGATGCGGCGGTCAGGATGTTCTTGCCACCGGCAACGGCCTGGAGATTGGCGGACGGCAGGGTTGCCTGCGTTCCGGCCGGAATCGTCGGGACGGGGCTGCTCTGCGGGATCGGCGGCACTGTCTGGGCAAAGGCTGCGCCCGAAATGGTCAGGCCGGCAGCAGCAAGAACAGAGAAATACTTGTTCGAAATCATGGCACTCTTCTTTCCATATACAGAATGTCCTGCTTATCCCTGCGAAGGAGATACAGAAATCATCCGGTCTGGAACATCTTGAAGGATGCTCCGTTGCCTTGAGTAACACTTGAAGCCAGACGTGGTTTCTTGAGAGCTGTCCTTTTTCCTCATGGCCGTCATGTGGGAACTTTTGGATCATCACGTTTTACCGAATGCATCAGGGACCTCTGTTTCCCCCGCAGGAGCGGATTGAACGGCGACGGTTTCTGCGTCACAGTTTGCCCATGTCACAGACCCCCGATGCTCCCTCCGCCGCACCCGTTCCTCCCATCGCCCGCCGTGAGCCGCTGACCACAACGCAGCTTGGCCGGACACGCACGGATTCCTATGCCTGGATGAAGGATGAGAACTGGCAGCAGGTCCTGCGAGACCCGTCCGTTCTGCGCGAGGACATCGCCACGCATCTGAAGGCGGAGAACGCCTATGCGGAGGCCGTGCTGGCAGACATGGAGCCGCTGCGCGAGACACTGCTTCAGGAAATGATCGGCCGTATTCCGCCAGCGGAATCCTCGGTCCCCGTTCCTGATGGACCGTGGGAGTATTATGTCCGCTTCGAGGACGGAGCGCAGCATCCGCTACGGGTCCGCCGTCCGCGCGAGGGGGGTGAGGAACAGGTTCTGCTCGATGCCGATGCTCTGGCGAAGCAGCACGACTATTATGCGCTATCGCAGACCGATCATTCCCCCGATCACCGTTATTTCGTCTATGCCGAGGACGTTCAGGGTTCCGAGGTCTATCGCATTCAGGTCGAGGATCTGGAGACGGGCGAACTCTGCGCCCCACCAGTGCCGAGCACGACGGGCAGCTTCGCCATTTCTCCCGACAGCCAGTGGCTGTTCTGGATCTACCGGGATGACAATGGCCGCCCGTCGAAGATCTATCGCCGTCCGCTGACGGGTGGCGAGGATGTTCTGGTCTTTGACGAGACCGATCCGGGGTTCTTCCTCAGCATCGGCGTCAGCGCATCCCGCAAATGGATCAACATCGAGCGCGGCGACCATGATACCAACGAAACGCTGCTCATCCCGGCTTCCAATCCGACGGCCCTGCCCGTCGTGGCGGCCCCTCTGGTGCGGGGCGAGCGCTACTCCCTGACGCACTGGAACAACCGCTTCATCATCCTGACCAATGCAGGCGGGGCCGTGGACTTCCAGTTCATGCAGACACCCGACACAGCCACGGGACGCGAGAACTGGAAACCCTTCGTGCCGTATCGTGAGGGGCATTATCTTCTGGGCGCCAGCGCCTCGCGCGGGCATCTCGCCTGGGCCGAGCGTCGGGACGGCAACATCCATATTCTCGTTGTCCCCGAAGGCACGGAAGGCGATATCCGTGCGCAGGCCAAAGCCATCGGCATGGACGAGCCCGCCTATGACCTGACGATGCTGGGTACGCTGGAATATAACGCCCCGATCCTGCGCTACATCTATCAGTCGCCCACCAATCCGGCGCACTGGTACGATTACGACATGGCAAGCGGCGAGCGCGTTCTGCGCAAGATCCGTGAAGTCCCGTCCGGCCATGATGCCAGCCGCTACGAAACGCGGCGTCTGTTTGCGACATCCCCCGATGGTGCACAGGTGCCCATCACAGTCCTGATGCGCAAAGGGCAGGTTCTGGACGGCTCGGCACCGCTGCTTCTGTATGGATACGGCTCCTACGGCATTGCCATGGACGCCGATTTCTCCACGACCGTGTTCAGTCTGGTGGACCGGGGCTGGATCCATGCCATCGCCCATGTGCGCGGCGGGTCCGAAAAGGGCTGGAACTGGTTCCTGGACGGGCGCGGGACGAAGAAGCCCAACACGTTCATCGATTTCATCGCCTGCGCCCGGCACCTCGTCGCGGAAGGCTATGGGTCGGCGGGACGCATCGTCGCACAAGGTGGCTCGGCTGGCGGATTGCTGATGGGGACGATCACGAACATGGCGCCCGAGCTTTTCGCGGGGATCGCTGCGCAGGTGCCGTTCGTGGACATGCTCAACACCATGTCCGACGTGTCCCTGCCGCTGACGCCGCCGGAATGGCCGGAATGGGGCAATCCGCTGGAAGATCCCGCCGCCTACGACCTGATCGCCAGCTATTCGCCCTATGACAACATCGCGGCAAAGGCCTATCCCCCGGTTCTCGCGATGGGCGGCCTGTCCGATCCACGCGTGACCTACTGGGAACCCGCGAAATGGATCGCCAAACTGCGGGAAGTCACGTCCGGCGGCCCGTTCCTGTGCCGCATCAACATGGAAGCCGGCCACGGTGGCTCGTCCGGCCGTTTTAAACGTCTGGAAGAAGTCGCTCTGGTTCAGGCCTTTGCGATTTGGGCAATCGACCGGGCCTGAAAAGACCCCGTGAATAAAAGTTTTTGGGTTCCGCTTTTTTCCAAAAAGGCGGAGAGCCTCAAAGCTTTTTGGAAAAAGCTTCACCAAAAACTTTTATTCCAAAATACTTATCTGTGACCGAACAGATGGCGGATGTCGTCGCCAAAGTGCTGGAAGGCGGCATGGGTGGAACGGTGGCGGCGGTTGCCTTCTTCTGACACGACCGTCACGGTGGCTGTCATGCCAGCGGCGAGCGTCAGGTCATCAGGGATCTTGTCGATCTTCACGCGGACCGGGATACGCTGCGCCAGACGCACCCAAGTATAGACCGGGTCCACTTCCGGCAGGCCCTGCTTGTTCACCAGTGCATTGTTGCTGGCGATACCGCGGGTGATGCTCTCGACATGGCCGAAGAGCGGATCGTGGTAGCCCATCAGATCCATGCGGACGAGATCGCCTTCGTCGAGGTCATGAACCTTGGTTTCCTCGAAATAGCCGTCCACCCAGTAGGAACTGGTGTCAATGATGTGGATGTTGACCACGCCGGCCGTTGCGAAGTCACCGGGACGCATGATGAGGTTGGTTACGATGCCATCGATGGAGCTGCGGACTTCCGTTCGCTCCAGATTGATCGCGGCCTGACGTTCGGCAGCCTGCGCTGCATCGTACTGGGCCTGCATCTGCTGGGACAGGGCCTCATACTGCCGCTTTTCCTCGACCGAGACAGCCGTGCCGGGGATGGCCTTGCGCCACTGGGCCTGAACGACACGGAATTCCAGATCGGCCTTGCGTTCGGCCACACGGGCTTTGGCGGTATCGAGCGCCACCTTGAAGTCGAACGGATCGATGACATAGAGCACGTCCCCCTTGTGGACGAACTGGTTGTCCTTCACCCGCACTTCGAGGATCTGTCCCGAGACGCGGGGTGCGATATTGGCGACCTGCGCACGCACCTGCCCGTTCCGGGTCCAGGGAGAGGCCGTGTAGTAATCCCACAGAATGACGACCACGAGAGCCGCCACCACGAGAATGCAGAGCGTGATGGTCAAGCGGATCAGGCGATGGGCACTGGCAAGCACGGGACGGTCACCTTGGTTTTCGGTTCGGGGAAAGGGTCAGAGAAGCAGGGTGTAGAGGCCGATCAGGCAGATCAGGATGCCGAACTGCGCCAGCGGCGGATCCCAGACGAAACGCCACAGATCGAACCAGCCCATGATCCAGCGCAGGATGGCCAGCGTCAGAAGCGCCAGCGCCAGATTGATGACGAACGCCGAAACCAGCACGCCATCGAGGTCAACGACCTGTCTCGTCACCATCGTTTGCGTCCTATCCCATAATGATGCACCGCCGAGCGGTTCAGGCGCACCATGGTCCGCACGGCCTCAAGACCGCCAATACAGTTGATGATCATGGACTGCTCTTCGCGGATACCGTCGGACAGACGCTCGAAGAACATGGCCTGAAGTTCGGGGATTTCGGCTTCCAGCAGACCGAGCCTGTCATGGGCCAGCAGGCGGCGGACATGACGGACCATGGGTCTGAGACCATGAAGATGCCCCGCCTGATCCAGATAATGCCGCACCCGCGCGATCGTACTGGAAAAATCTTCCAGGGCCACAAAGCGGTTGAAGACACGCCGCGAGCGCAGGCCAGGATCGTGCATCCGGTCCGTCCACATCAGGAACTGGCTCAGCCGTTCATATTTCCGGCTGAGAAGAGGCGGCCCCATCCGCTCGCCATGCCCGGCAAGCTGCGTTTCCAGATCATAAGCGATGGACACCGCCAGCCGGAACCGATGCCGCCGCGCCGTGGGCGGCCAGAGCAGGACCAGCAGCACGAAGGACAGGACGGCCGCCATCGCATAGAAGGTATTTCGCGTGATGAAGGCCAGGGGGTCGTAGTTGTGGTGATTGCCGAGCCCGATGAACACCAGAAAGAATACGCCATAATTGAAGCCGATGGCGCTCGTTTTCGGGTTCATCAACAGCAGGCAGGAAATGATGGTCTGCGGCAGGAGCACCAGCGCCAGACTAAGCATGCTTTCCACATGCGGCAGAATCATGAAGTCCAGCCACGCCGCTACGAGAATGCCCGCGGGCATGCCGATGATCGCGCCCTTGCCGAACTGGGCGGTATCGATGGCCGTGGACGCCAGCGTCAGGACCAGCGCAGTCTGGGACAGGGCCGTGACGGAAGCCGGAATACTGGATCCCAGACATAATCCGGCCGCGACACTGAAACCGAGCAGGACACGCATCGCATTGATGAACGCCGTCACATAGTCCGGATTGCTCTCGAGCTGCGCCAGTTTGAGCGCATCGCCCGCGGGTGTCGCACGCAGGAGCGTGTTCATGCCGGTGCGGATATGCAGACGGTTGCTGAGAAGCGTCGAGCAGCGCTCGAAAAACCAGGCCTCACGGGCCGAAGGAACGAAATCCGGATCTTCCGCGCGGATTTCGTCCAGAATCGTGTCCATCGTCTCAAGGCGGGTCGTGCCGTCCTCGGAGCGCTCATGCCAGGCCCGGACATGACGAATCAGGATATCGGAAATGCCGCCGGTTTCCAGCAGCCACGCAATGGCGCGGCTCGTGGTCAGGACTGTCAGCATGCCGATGATGCCGAGCCTCGCACCCGCCATCCGCAGGCGTCCGCGCTCGACTTCGGTCCGCGCATAGGAAATCTGGGTCATGAGCGCGAGGATCTCGCCGCTCAGCCCGATCATCTCTTCCGGCGTTGCGATCGGCTCGCCCATGATGGCGGACTTGCCGGTCTGCCGCACACGATGGGACAGCGTCTCCATCGCCGTGGACAGTCTGCGCCAGGCTTCCGGAGAGCCCGAGAGGATATTGACGACCGCGATGGACGCAACGCCGATGGCGATGTCAGAGGCACGCGCGATGCTGACGGGATAGATGTTCTGCGGATCGTCCATCGTGGGGATGGCCACCAGCGCGACCGTATAGCCCGCCAGAAGCGCCCCGTAGGAGCGGAAGTCGCGCTCCAGCGATCCTACGAACGCGCAGGCCGCAATCCACAGGGCCGCGCCACCGAGGGACAGGGCGCGTTCCTCGTTGAACATCGCGACGAGAATGATGGAGACGCTGACACCCAGCACGGTGCCGGCAAGGCGGTAGAACGCCTTGGACAGCGCCTGACCACGCAGGGGCTGCGCCAGGATCATGACGGTCACGCCCGCACTGGCCGGAGAGTCAAGCTGCGACCAGAAGGCTGTTCCGAGCGCCAGGACAAGTGCAAACCAGGTCCTGAGACTGAACTGGAGCCACCCCGGGCGAAGAACTGACTGTAGTGCCGCGGTCAAGAGCGATACCCCTTACCCGGCACAGACTTCATCAGAAACAGTCCCACGGCCCTCATTACCAGAATCAGACGTCCAACCTTAGGAGCGCTTGCCCGGAAAAGTTAGTCCTCGAATCCTCTGGACACGTTTTGACAGACGGCGTTTTCGGATCTGCGCCGTCCGGGAGACTAGTCTTCCTCGGGCGGGAGAGCGTTGCAGGCCGCAGTCAGCTTGGGATCCGAATGGGCTGTGGCCGTGCGGCAATAGGTTCGGGCATCGGCACCACACATATTCGTGACATCCTCCATTTCCGAGGAAAGAACATCACGCGCGACGCCGATATCCTGATTGTGTTCCGGATCGACGCCCTCTTCCTTGCCCAGCGCCGTCTGGGCCTGATGCATTTCCTTGAGCGCATTGATGCAGGAATCGCCCGCCGCGTCCGGGTTGGTCTGCAGCACCCGCAGAATCTTGTTGATGGCAAAACCCTGCTGGTTGATCGTGGGATCGTCGTCATTGGTCTTGGCCTCGTCGTCATCGGCCCGGGCCGCGACAGGGCTGGCAAGGGCGACAGCGAGAGGAAGAAGAGCCAGCAGCAGGGCGGGACGGGAATGGCGCTTGATCATGACTCTTACGTTAGGAGAAAATCCGGAGCGGACAAAGACCCAGAACGAGGCTGTTGCAGGTTGTTGCAAACAGACCGCAGCGAGGAATTCCGCCGCCTGCGTGGCTTGCCAGCTTGACTCTGCAGGGCGGGATGGGTAATCGGGGCCATTCTTTCGCGGGCGTTCCGGCCCGCTGTCCGGTCCGCAAGGGCCTTACCCGTCGAGAGCCTGTCACCATGAAGATCCGCAACAGCCTGAAGTCCGCCAAGGTCCGCGACAAGGACTGCCGCGTTGTCCGCCGCCGCGGCCGCGTTTACATCATCAACAAGAAGAACCCGCGCATGAAGGCTCGCCAGGGCTGAACCCCTTGGTCTGCCGGATGACGGACGGGCGGCGCTGGCTGATGGCTGGCGCCGTTCTGCTTTGTAGCCCGGCCCTGACTTTTCTGCCAGTTCAGGCTGCACGCGCCGCAGATCCTGCCGCGTCCGGCCCCGCAGTGCCTTCTGCTGCACAGCCTGCCGTTCCCGCCCCCCAGGCAGGAACCGCAAAGGCCACGCCCCCTGCTTCCTCCCCCCGTCCGCCACGCAAAACGCTCCATGACCGCCTTGTGGATGCGGAAAAGGCTCTCGCCATGGCGGGGAATGAAAAGCAGGCCGGCGAAATTTCCGAACGTGCCGAGGCCCTCCGCAGCCGCGCCCTGACCGGCAGCGTGCAGATGCTCATCAGCGATTCGCATGATGCGCTGGAGAAACATGATTTCCAGCAGGCGCAGGACGATCTGACGGCCGCAATCACGATCCAGCCTGACCAGTCCGTGCTTTACCGCCAGCGCGCCGCCATCCGGCTGGCTGCGGGGGACAGCAACGGGGCCATCGCCGATCTGGGCGTCGAGCTTCAGGCTGATCCCGGTGATCCGACGGCCTGGAGCATGCTCGCGGAAGCCGAGCATGAGCGGCATGAGCCTGAGGCCGCCCTCAAGGCCTTCCATCAGATGCTGCTGCTGAATCCCAAATCGCCCGATTCCGACAAGCAGCTCAAGACGCTGGAACAGGCCCGGGACGGCCAGCAGGACTGACGCTCCAGGCGGTGCTGCCCACCTGTTGCTCTGGCAACCCCTTGTATTGCCGGGTGTTCATCCCCTGATTCCTTTTTTCAGGAGATTTTATATGACCAAGCAGTCCCCCGCCCATGCAACCGCCATCCCCCAGGCCGAAGCCAAGAAGAGCTGCTGCTCCAAGATGAAGACCTGCTGTCAGAAGGCCACGCGCGCTCGCGAAATCGGCCTTGCCGGCATGACGGCCATGGCAACCTTCGGGCCCAAGCGCTTCCGCCCCTACTTCCAGCAGATCCTTGCCGTCATTGCGGTCGTCACCGCCACGGTCGAGTTCTTCCGCAAGCGCAAGGGTTGATTTTCCAACCCTAAAGGAAGGAAATGGGGTCGATATCAATATCGACCTTTGCTCCGCCGGTGGGTTTGATATCCCCAAGCCACTGACGCAGGATCGGCTGCACGGCGATGCCCCGCATCGTCCGCAGCAGCAGGCGCCTGCGATGCCGTCCGCGCAGGACGGCGAGCGGTGCCGGAGCCGGTCCCAGAACCTGCACCCCTTCCCGCTCCGGCGCGGAAAGCGCGATCTCCCGCGCCAGCGCATCCGCAGCTTCGGCACTCGGCGCGCTCACGATCAGGGCGGCCAGCCGTCCATAAGGCGGCCAGAAGGACGGGCGTCTCTGTTCGGCTTCCTGTTCCATGAAGGTCTGGAAATCGTTGGAAACCAGTGCCGTCATGACCGGATGCTCTCCCACGTAGCTCTGTAGCAGCACGCGCCCGCGATGCTCGGCACGGCCTGCACGCCCTGCCACCTGATGCAGAAGCTGCACGGTCCGCTCCGCCGCCCGCAGATCGCCGCCGCCCAGCCCCAGATCGGCATCGACGACACCCACGAGCGTCAGCTTCGGGAAATGCCAGCCCTTGGCGACGATCTGCGTGCCGATGATGAGGTTGACCTCCCCGTCCGAAATCTTCCGGACCGCCTCCGCCGTAGCCGCGGGGGAGCCGAGCGTATCGGAGGACATCACCAGCAGTTTCGCTTCCGGAAAGCGTAGCTTCGCCTCTTCGGTAATGCGCTCGATTCCCGGCCCGATGGGCACGAGCGAGTTCTCGGCGTGACATTCCGGACAGTCCTTCGGAATCCGCTCGGTATGGCCACAGTGATGGCACGTCAGGATGCCGCGCGCCCGATGCTCCACCAGCCACGCCGAGCAGTTCGGACACTGCATCCGATGTCCGCACGCCCGACACAGCGTCAGAGGCGCATAGCCGCGCCGGTTGAGGAACAGCATGGCCTGCTCCCCCTTCTCCAACGTCTCGTCAATGGCGGTGCAGAGCTTGGGCGACAGGAACAGGCCGCGTTCCGGCGGATCGGCCCGCATATCCACGAGTGAAACATCCGGCAGGGTCGCGCCGCCATGCCGCGCGGTCAGGAGTTCATGCCGGTAGCGGCCGCTTTCCACATTCGCGAGCGTTTCAAGCGATGGCGTCGCGGAGACGAGAATGGCCGGGGCATCCGCCAGACGGGCGCGCACAACCGCCATGTCGCGCCCATGATACATCACGCCCTCTTCCTGCTTGAAGGCGCTCTCATGCTCCTCGTCCACTACGACGAGGCCCAGATCGGAAAACGGCAGGAACAGCGCAGAGCGGGCTCCGACTACAACGCGGGCGCTGCCTTCCGCCACCGCCCGCCATGTCTCGCGTCGCCGCTTGGCTCCGAGATCGGAATGCCAGACAGCGGGTTCTGCGCCGAAGCGGCGGATGAAACGATCCGTCCACTGGGCGGAAAGCGCGATTTCCGGCAGCAGGACCAGCACCTGCTTCCCCTTGGCCAGACAAGCCGCCACGGCCTCGAAATAGACCTCCGTCTTGCCCGATCCGGTCACGCCTTCCAGCAGCGTGACCTGAAACCGTCCGGCTTCGACTGGCCCGCAGAGTTCCTGCGCGACCTCGGCCTGTTCTTCGGAGAGCTTTGGCGCGCCATGGCTCGGGTCCGGCGTTGCGAAGGGGGCGGCCACGGCGATAACGGCCTCGCGCAGCAGACCGGCCGTAGCAAGGCCGCGGATCACGGCGGCGCTTGCTCCGCTTTGGGAGCCCAGTTCGGCAGTCGTCATGGGCACGGACGAGGCAAAATTGAGGACGGAGCGACGGGCCGGCGTGATGCGCAGATCGCCCTCAGGCATCTCCGTCCGTACCCAGCCCAAAGCGGGTTTGGGCGCATCCTTCAGATGAATCCGCGTCGCCATCGCCAGCACCAGACCCGGCGGGGTGAGCGTATAGGCCGCGACCCAGTCGATGAAGCGGCGCAGGCTCTGCGGCAGGGGACGGACATCCAGCTTTCCCGCCACGGGACGCAGACGCGCAAGCGGAACTTCACGACCGACCGGCAACGCAAAATCGGCCGGCAGGGTGCGGTCGGTTTCCCACACGCACCCCACGGTTTCGCGCCGGCCCAGCGGGACCGTGACGAGGTCTCCGGGCTCAAGCGGCATGGGCGCGAGGTAATCGAGCGGCCCCGGAAAAGGCAGCGGCACGAGCACCGAAACGCGCGTTCCGGTGGAAGGTGGCTTTCGCCGGGGATCAGGCTTGGATAGGCTGCTGGATGCCATGACCGTATCTAACCTTCCACGCTCCGAAATGCCATGACGGCCACATTAATGGCGCTCGATGCCCTGCGGGACTGGACCGAATGGCTGACTCACGAGAGGCGTTCGAGCCCACGCACGGTCGAAGCCTACCGGCACGATATCCTGCTGGCGCTGACGTTTTTCCAGCAGCATCTGGGCGCCGAGGTGACGCTGGCGGACCTGGGGAAACTCTCACTCGCGGACCTGCGCGCCTGGCTCGCCCATGAAACGGCCCGCAGCGAACAGCCCACCCGCCGTACTACCAGCGCCGACTCGCGGGCACGCTCACGGGCGCGGCATGTCTCCGCATTGCGGTCGTTCTTCCGGTATCTGGGACTGCGGCACGATCTCTCCAACCCCGCGCCCTCACTGCTCGCCACGCCGCGCACGAAAAAGCGCCTGCCGCGTCCTCTCGGGGAAGACGCTGCCCGGGCGGCGGCAGAAGGCATTTCCGATGATGCCGAAACCAGTCTGGCGGCCTTGCGGGACCGCGCGCTTTTCACGCTGCTCTATGGCACCGGACTGCGGATTGGCGAGGCGCTGTCGCTCAATATCCGCGATCTGACCAATGCAGGGCAAAACATGCTCCGGGTGGTGGGCAAAGGCGGCAAGGAACGGCTCGTGCCCCTTCTTCCGGCCGTAATCAAGGCGCTGGAAAGCTGGAAAGCTGCCCATCCGTCTCCGACACCTGATGCGCCTCTGTTCTGCGGGGTGCGCAGCGGACGGCTCAATCCCGGCGTGGCCCAGCGCGCCATGCGGACGTGGCGCAAGGGCGAAGGCCTGCCCGATTCCGCAACCCCCCATGCTCTTCGCCATTCCTTCGCGACCCATCTGATGGAAGGCGGGGCCGACCTGCGCACCATTCAGGAACTGATGGGGCATGCCAGCCTCTCCACCACGCAGGCCTATACGCTGGCGGACGAGAAGCACCTGCTGGATGTCTGGCGCAAAGCCCACCCGCGGGCAGGTCAGGAGTCATGAGACGTCTTCTGCCAGCCGCCCTGATCCTGGGCATGGCGCTGTACGCGACAACAGTTCATGCCGCCCCTGTCTGCGAGATGAGCCGTGCCGTCGTGCTGCCGCTTCGCGATGACGGGGGGTATCTGAGCGTGTCCGTGACGGTGAACGGCCGAGCGGCCTCTATGATCGTGGATACGGGCTCCGAAGGCAGCCTCATAACGCCGGCCGGAGTTGCCGCCCTGCGCCTGCCGACCGATCCCGAACACCGGACCATGATGCAGGGCCCCAATGGCAGCCCGCGCCTGGTACCGAACGTCCGGATTCAGGATCTCCGGCTTGGTACACATCCTGCGGCCGAGCTTCCCCTTGGCCCCGGAACAATGGCCGTGGGGATGCTCCCGGGTTCGCCCATGATCACGCCCCCCGTTCTGGGCCTGCTCGGCGCGGATGTGCTGGCGGATTACGATCTGGAATTCGATGTCCCGCATCAGCTCCTGACCTTGTGGACCATCCGCCTGGGCTCCCGCCTGTGTCAGCAGCCCCCCGCCTGGACCGGACACTGGACGACCACGCCCGTACACCGGCAATCCGGACGTCTGACCGTGGCCTTCGCGCTGGACGGCCTGAGTGGCACGGCTCTTCTGGACAGCGGCGCACGCTCACATATCGTGAGTACGGATTTCGCCCATCGCCTGGGCCTGACCGACGACCAGCTCGCGCTCGACCCGGGTGGCCTGACAGCGGGCGTGGACATGAAGGAGCGCGAGTACCACTGGCACCATTTCGGGCGCCTTGAACTGGGAGGCACCGTCTGGACGCGACCGGTCCTGACAGTCGCCCCGGTTCACGATCAGGCAGACATGCTGCTGGGCTCGGACTGGTTCGCCCATCACGAGATCTGGCTGTCCTACGCCACACAGCAGCTCTTCTTCCGGTAAATATCGCTAATGACGCTACGATCCGTTACCAGACGGCACCGGAGAGCGGGCCGGCACTGCCGAACCCTGAGGGGGAAATGTCGATGTCAGGGTCACTTCCGCCAAAGGTCCGGAAATCTTATGCGCCGTGATTGAAAGCTGAAGATGCAGGGCACCCTGTTCATAGGAAAAAATTTTCTAGGCCGCACCACGCTTCTGATCCTGCTGCTGCAGGAGAAGTTCAAGCCTGGCATGACGGGCCAGAAGCTGATCCCGGAATTCCGTCTGGACATTCCCGATATTCCCCTGCCGCATCACGACCTGACAATACCCTTTGTCCAGTGAGACGAGGACCATCTGGCCATAGACCGTACTGGCCACATAAACACGTCCCGCATTGTCATGCAGAAACCCTTCACGGCTGGAAGGCGGCCCTTCAGGCAGATGATACCGTGCAGCCCATTCCCGCAAACCGGAAGGATTACCCGTAAAGACAAGACAGCTTTGACTGAACAGGCCGACTGCACTCGCGGCATTCAGATCACGGCCGGACGCTGGAACACAGCACAGAAGGGCGGCCAGAAACGGGATCGTTCCGATCTTTCTGCAGAACCGCAATGTCATGTTCCCGTCCCTTCGCTGTCTATCACCAGACAGGACGTTACACTCTGAAACCATTGCAAATAAAGCCGGAAAATCCTGCTGAGGCACGACACATTGCCCAGCCGGACCTAACCGCATCCTCCGAAACAAAAAAGCTCCTCCGGTAAGGGAGGAGCTTTCGAAACGATAAAACACGAATGATGTGGAAGATCATTCACCCTTGAGGCGTGAATTGCACTGCGACCAGTAGCCACCGCCCTTCTGGATCCATTTCAGCGAACCGTTGCCGCCATTCGCCTTGTTGGCGTTGTACTGGGCCACACAGGTCTTCTGACGGGCGCGGCCAGCCGAAAGCTTACTGAACTCGGGAGAAATGGCGGTCGGGAACACGACATTGCCCGATGAGGCCACCGCAGCAACCGGAGCCTTCGTAGCAACCGGCGCAGCCGTGCTGGCCGGAGTTGCAGCCGTGGCCGGGGCAGTGGGGGTTGCAGCAGCGGTCGGGGCAGTTTCAGCCGCGGCGGCCGGAGCAGCGGCAGCCTTGGTCGTTTCACCACAGCTGGCGGCCTTGAAGGCCTTGTAGGACTGGCCGTTCAGGGAACCGTTCTGCTTGGCCGTCTTGAATGCAGCGTGGCATTCCTTGGCGGTCATGGCATGCGCGGGGGCAGCGCTCAGACCGCCGGCCAGAAGCGCCGCGAGGGAGAGGCCGGAAAAGGCTTTTGTAAACGTCATGCAGAAAGAACCTTCATTCTGAAATCGGCGGGAGAAAACAGCCCCCGCAGCATAACCGCCGGATGGGCGCAGTCAGTTGATGCGCTCACCATGCAGAACCATGTCGAGACCTTCAAGCTCCTCTTCCGGCGAGACCCGCAGGCCCATCACCAGATCCAGAACCTTCAGGATCAGCGTCGTCATGATAACACACCAGACCACCGTCACACCCACGGCCTCGGCCTGCGCCACGACCTGATGGACACTGGCGACCGTCCCTTCCGGGTTGGACGCCGTGGCCGAAAGCGGGCCATAGGCAAACGCGCCTGTCAGGATGGCGCCGATGATGCCGCCGGTGCCGTGGACGCCGAACGCATCGAGGCTGTCGTCATAATTGAAGCGGTGCTTGAGCCAGGTGGCGCTCCAGAAGCATCCAGCACCAGCGATTAGACCAATGAGGACCGCGCTGCCCGGCAGGACGAACCCTGCGGCCGGCGTGATGGCGACCAGACCGGCCACCGCCCCCGAGATGATCCCCAGGGCCGTTGGCTTGCCCGTACGCGCCCATTCGACGACCATCCAGGCCACACCGCCCGCAGCGGCAGCGACCTGCGTCGTCAGCATGGCCATGCCCGCGCGGCCATTGGCACCCAGCGCAGAACCAGCGTTAAAGCCGAACCAGCCGACCCAGAGCAGAGATGCGCCGATGATAGCGTAGGTCAGGTTGAACGGAGACAGGTCTTCCGTACCAAACCCCTTGCGGCGTCCCAGAATGATCGCACAGACCAGACCGGCCACACCGGAATTGATGTGCACGACCGTGCCGCCAGCGAAGTCCACGGCGCCCAGCCCCGCGACCCAGCCGGTCGGGCTCCAGACCCAGTGCGCGACCGGCGCGTAGACCATCAGAAGCCAGGCCACCGTAAAGAGGCACATGGAAGAGAATTTCATGCGCTCGGCATAGGCACCCGTGATGAGAGCCGGAGTGATGACGGCGAACGTCATCTGGAACATCATGAAGACGCTCTCGGGGATCGTCATCGTGACGGCGGCAGGCGTCCCGGCGCCAAGCGTGAAGGCGGAATCAACACCCTCATGGAAGTTGTCCGCTACCCCCCGCAGCAGGACGCGCGACAAATCCCCGATCCAGGGCGAACCGGTCGAGAACGCCAGACTGTACCCGGCGACCATCCAGACCAGACTGCCGATGCAGCAGATCATGAAGGACTGGATCAGCGTCGCCAGCACATTCTTCTTGCGGACCATGCCGCCATAGAACAGCGCCAGGCCGGGGATGGTCATCATCAGGACAAAGGCCGTGCTGACGAGCATCCAGGCCGTGTCACCCGTATCAATGGGGGCAGAAGCCGGAGCGGCATGGGCGATGGCGGGCAGCGCAACGGCACCGGCTGCGAGGGAAAGTACGGAGCGCCTCAGCGCAGGGGCGGCCATCAGAGAGCGCCCTCGCCGGTTTCTCCCGTACGGATGCGGATGAGCTGGTCGAGGCTGGAGACCATGATCTTGCCGTCACCGATCTTGCCGGTGCGGGCTGCGGTCATGATAGCCTCAATCACGTCCTCGGCGATCGTGTCGGAAACGGCGACCTCGATCTTGAGCTTGGGCAGGAAGCTGACGTGATACTCGGCGCCGCGATAGATCTCCGTCTGGCCTTTCTGGCGGCCAAAACCCTTGACCTCGGTAACAGTGAGACCCTGCACCCCAAGCGGGGTCAGGGCTTCGCGGACGTCATCAAGCTTGAACGGTTTGATGATGGCAGTAACGAGCTTCACGAACGGCATATCCTCGTTGCGGTCTGGCAATCTGTATCAGAGTATGCCCCAGATCATGCCAGTCTCATAATGATATTGGCAGTCCGCCCGTGCCGTTTTCAGTGAATTTTCCCTGAACGAATGAGCCTGTTGCCCAAACGCTTCTCCTCAGGACCGTCCGGGCATCGCTGCGGGCGGAGAAGCCGGCATGTCCGGGCCGCGATAGGGGCCATCCTGCGGGCGATTGACCGGCGGGGCGACCAGATTGTCCGGCCAGGGGCTCTGGTCCGGCGTCCCGGAGACAATGGCGGTGCGACCACGCGGCAGACATTCCGGCATTTCCGTCCGCAGGCGACGCAGCAGACGTTCGCGGATATCGCAGCCCAGGTTCCACATCCCGTTCGCATCGGCCGCACCCGCGATCAGGCGGATGGAAATGACCTGCGCATTAGTATCTGCAATCTGACAGCCGATGGAGGTCTTGTCCTGATCCCAGTCCGGGCATTTGGCGAGTTCTTCAAAATAGATCTCCCGCAGGCGCTCGACCGGGGTCTGGTAGTCCAGCCACAGGAACAGCGAACAGATCAGAGAAGGCGAGCTGTGCGTCCAGTTCTGGAACGGATTTTCAAGGAAGTACGAGATCGGCACGATATAGCGGCGGCGGTCCCAGGTGCGCAGGACGACATAGGTCGCGTTGATTTCCTCAACCCAGGCCCAGTCCCCGTTCAGGATCAGCATGTCCTCCATGCGGATCGGCTGGGTGACGGCGATCTGGATACCGGCAATCAGGTTCGACAGGGCCGGACGGGCAGACAGACCGACGATCAGGGAGGCAGCACCAGCAGAGGCAAACAGCGACACGCCGAATTTCTGCACCGAGTGGAACACCATCAGCGAGGACGCGACCGTCAGCACGCCGAACGAGATTTCGATGAGGCGACGCAGGACGCGGATCTGCGTCTGGTGCGAGCGCGCGGTGATGTCGTCCGTGTGCTCCTTGGCCGTGATGCGGTTGAGATACTGATCCGTCAGCAGGCGGAACGTCTTGATGATGCCGAAGCCAAGATTGAGAATGAACAGGCACAGGAACGCCTGTTCCAGAAAGGTCATCGTCGAGGACGTGAATCCGGTCGTGGCCTGAAGAGCGGCACTGGCCGCGATGATCATCAGGAAGTTGCGGATGGTCGTCCGCAGGCGCGCGATGATCGCATGAATGAACTGGATGCGACGCAGGCCCGGCAGCCGAGGCAGGGCCTCCGTAATGACGCGGCTGAACAGCAGCGCAATTCCCGCCGCCAGAAGCAGCAGCAGGATCGAACCCAGCGGAGCGGGAAGCCAGCTCAGAAGATGCCCGACCCGGCTCATGGAATTGACGTAGGAATGTTCGATCATGCGCTGTGCGGTTCCCTTTCCTCTGCATATTCAAAATCTGTCCCTTCCCGGTACGCTGTCAGGAAAGGGAGATGTGCGGCAGAGGCTCAGGCCCTTCTTCCGCGAATAGTCATGATGACGCAGGACAGAACATCAGCGGGAATGAATTGTTCCCTGCCATCCGGCCATTATGCAAAATTATCGGAAGAAAAATCTCTCCCACAGGATGACAGTGAAGCACAGCAATGGCAGCCTGAGTGAAATTTTCTCAGCGTAGACGCTCTCGGCATCATGATTGACTTCGAAAATTATGCATCCCGTCGCCCCTCTTTAACGCTATAGTTTGCGGATTTCAGGAACACTCATGGGTTATGACCGCAGTATTACCCGCGACCCCATCTGGACAGGACGCCCGGGCCACAGCCTGACACTGGAAGAATGGTTTAACGTCATCCAGCGCGATGACGAACTCTGCTTCGCCCTCTCCTCGGAACCCCGGAAGTACCCCTCCTGTGATGCCGAGTGGCTTGCCCACCCCAAACCTGAAGAGGCACCGCATGGTACGTTTTTCGTGTGGGGCGGAGGCGACGTCATCTGCAAATATCCGGACGAACACCAGATGATCAAAATGGTCCGGATCAGCCGCAAGCTGAACGCGATCGTCATAGGCGACAACGGCGAACGCTATGATCTGGATGAAAACGGGAAGCTGGTCGTCCATGACGAAAGCGTCCCTCCTCCGTCTCCGAGACCGGTCACTTATGGCATTGGCTGCAATCCCTGCGAAAAATTCACAAAGGCCGTGGCAGCTTCCAAAACACTGGACGGTCTCATGTTCTACCAGTGGTATCTTGGTCTGATCACAGCCGTGAATGCCATGCGATACGAGGACGGCAAATCGGTCATGACGTTTCCCCTGACACCCGAATTCATCAGGGAAGATCAGATTTTTCTCGCGCAATACTGTCAGGAGCATCCGGACCGGCTGTTTCATCGGGCCGCTCTGGCACTACTGCAGTTACGGCTGGCGCGCTGCGGGTCGTAACGCACGCCCCCTTCCGCTCAAACCGCCGCAGGAGTAGGACAGGGGCAGGGAGATGAGTACGATGAAAAAAACCCATTACGACCTCTGCATCAACGGCGCCGGACCTGTGGGTGCCACGCTGGCGTGTCGTCTGGCGGCAGAGGGCGTGCGCGTCCTGCTCATCGACCGTAGCGCCCTGCCCGGCATGGAAGACCCTGCGCTGGACGGCCGGGCCTATGCCATCGCGGAAGGCTCCCGCCGGATGCTGGCCGATGCCGGGATCTGGGACAATCTGCCCAACGTGGCCCAGCCGATCCATGAGATCCTTGTGGCGGACGGGCGCCCGCATGAGGCACCGTCCCCGCTGACGCTGCATTTCGGCCCCGAAGACGCACCCGAAGGCCAGAGCTTCGGCTGGATGGTCGAGGCGCGGGATCTACGACTGGCGATCAACCGGACGCTCAAACAGTATGACAGCCTCGATGTCCATGCGCCGGATCTGGGGAGCTTCACCTTCCATCCGGATCATGTCTCCATCCGTCTGGCTTCGGGCAGAACCGTGACGGCAAAGCTCGCCGTGGCGGCGGAAGGTCGGCGCTCCCCGCTACGTCGTCAGGCGCGGATCGGGCTGACAAAGATCCCCTATAATGAGTATGGAATCGTCGCGACGATCGCCCATGAAAAGCCGCATCACGGCGTGGCGCTCGAACATTTCCTGCCGGAAGGTCCGTTCGCGCGTCTGCCCATGCCCGGCACGGCCGAACATCCGCACCGCTCCGCCATTGTCTGGGCCGAAGGCGAAGGCCGCGCCCAGCGTTTCCATGCCCTGCCGGACGAAATCTTCGGACGCGAGATCAAGGCCCGCATGGCAGATGAGGATCTGGGCGAGATCACGCCCGTCGGACGCCGCTGGATTTATCCGCTCTCCGCCCAGTACGCCCAGAGCTATATCGGCCCCCGTCTGGCACTGGCCGGTGACGCCGCGCACGGCATCCATCCGATCGCAGGGCAAGGCCTGAACATCGGCTTCCGGGACGTGATTTCGCTGGCAGACCTGCTGATCGAGGCCCACCGGAACCGCAAGGACATGGGAAGCCGCGAACTGTTGGTCCGCTATCAGCGCAACACCCGCCCCGGCAACATGGCCATGCTCGCCGCAACGGATGCACTTGAGCGCCTGTTCGGCAACGATAACCCCGTCCTGCGCCGTCTGCGCGATATCGGCATCGCGGGCGTCCAGCGCTTTCCCGCCCTGCGCCGGGCCTTCGTGCGAAAGGCCATGGGCGTATGACGGGAGCGGCCGGGGAGACCTCCATTACCGACAGATCATCGGACCTCGTGGCCTTCTGGAAGGACATGCAGTCCCAGGCATGCAGCTGCCATGACCCGCTGATCCAGGATGTTTTTTCCACCAATATCGGCGACCATCCGGATTTTGCGTCTGCACTGGCCTCCCTGCTGGGCACGAAGCTTGCGGACCGCTCCATCCCGGCGACGACGATCACACGCCTCGTCGCCTCGATCCTGAGCGCCGAGCCCGACATCGCGGAAGCAGCGGCGGCAGATATTCTCGCGACCTATGACCGCGACCCGGCCTGCCCGGACCTCGTCACGCCTTTCCTGTTCTTCAAGGGATGGCAGGCGCTTCAGGCCTACCGGATTTCGCACCATCTCTGGACGAAGGGGCGACAGCATCTGGCGCATCATTTCCAGAGCCGGATCAACGAACTCTTCGCCATCGACATCCACCCCGCTGCCCGTCTCGGACGGCGGCTGAGCATCGATCATGGAACGGGGATCGTCATTGGCGAGACCAGCATCGTCGAGGACGACGTCTCGCTGTTCCAGGAAGTCACGCTGGGCGGAACCGGCAAGCTGACCGGCAACCGTCATCCCATCGTGCGCCGCGGCGTCATGATCGGATCGGGGGCCAAGGTCCTGGGCCGTCTCGTCATCGGGGAATATGCCCGGATCGGCGCGGCGTCCGTGGTGCTGGAAGACATCCCGGCCTATTCCACCGCGGTCGGCAACCCGGCCCGGATCGTGGGAACCGTGCCCCGGCCGGCCTGATGTGCATTTCAGGGTCCGGAGCCAGCGCCCCGGACCCTGAGGGCTGTTACTTGTTCGAGAATTTGAACGTCGTCGTGTAATCGAAGGTCTGGCCCGGCTTCAGTTCGGTCGTCGGGAAAGACGGGTGGTTCGGGCTGTCGGGATAGTGCTCGGCCTCGAAGGCGATCGCATCACCCTGACGATAGGCATGACCGGACACACCGGCATAACCGCCATCCAACGAGTTGGACGTGTAGACCTGAAGTCCCGGCTGGTTCGTCAGGATTTCCATGCTGCGGCCCGAACGCGGATCATAGATCTTGCCGGCCAGACGCGGTGCCTGACCATAAGGCCCGTTGACGACCCAGTTCATGTCATAGCCGCGGGCATACATCATCTGCGGATCATTGCTGCGCAGACGGTCCCCGATGACGGTCGGCTTGCTGAAGTCGAGCGGCGTGCCGGCAACAGGCGCGATCTGGCCGGTCGGGATGGACGTTGCGCCCGTCGGCGTGAAGCCATCGGCGTTGATCTGAAGCACTTCCGGCTCGATGGAGCCCGAGCCTTCGCCGTTCAGGTTCCAGTAGCTGTGGTTCGTCAGGTTCAGAACCGTCGGCGCATCGGTCGTCGCGACATAATGCAGCGACAGGGCATTATCCGTGCCGAGCGTATAGGTCACATGCGTCGTCAGCGTGCCGGGGAAGCCCTGATCGCCGTCATGGCTGACGAGCTTGAGCGTCAGATACGCGCCACTGGCATTGGTGCCGGTCTTTTCAATCGTCCAGACGTTCTTGTCGAAACCCTTCTTGCCACCATGCAGCGCATTGGGCGGAGCCGTGATGTCGGTGTGGTAGACCTTGCCTTCGACAGGGAAATTGCCGCCAGCCAGACGGTTGGCGTAGCGACCGATGATGGCGCCGAAGAACAGGCCGCCCTTCGCGCTGTCGACCGTGTAACCCTTCAGGTTGTCGAACCCGAGAACCACGTCCTGGACATGCCCCTCGCGATCCGGCGTCTCGACGGACTGGATGATACCGCCATAGGTGATGACGCGGGCCGTCGTGCCGAGACCGTTCTTGAGGGTCACGATCCGCACAGGCTTGCCGTCCGGCGTGCTGCCCCAGGGCTGGCTTGCAACGGTAGGATGCGCCTGCGCCACGCCGGCGCCCACGGAGAGGGCCGCGACTGTCGCGAGAAGCGCGCTTCTGGAGCCGAAGAATCTGGACATTGAAAACCTCCCGGGTGTTGAGTTGGGGCCACAGTGGTCCCAAAAACCCTGAGGGGTCAAAGCCCGGAAAGTGGCGGAAGAGCATCTGGATCGTTAAAGCAGATCCCCTCTTCAAACGACCAGCATTTGCAGACATACAGGGATGCACGCTATCGGAAGATACGTTATGACTACGCCCCTCCGCAGTTTTCCGCGACGGATGGCGTGTGGCCCATGGGGGTTCATGGAGTCCTGCAGGGAACGGATTATGAAAATTTCCGTTTTCCTGTGACTTCTTCGTGAGCACAGGGCCGGGAAGGGCATTTTGGGGATGGTTATGGACTTTCGGCAGGACGAAAACGAAATCCGGGAGACGCGCTCACGTCGTGTGTCACGTCGTGTGTCACGCCGCGGCAGGGCGCTCGCAGGGGCCCTCGCCCTGCTGACGCTCGGAGCCTGTGGCTCGCTGCGCAACCCGCCGCCGAAGGATCCGGACGACCTGGCGGACTACAAGGCCGCCAACGACCCCTACGAACCTGCAAACCGCAAGATGTATAACCTCCAGATGTGGGCCTACCACAAGGTCCTGCGTCCGGTGGGCAAGGCCTGGATCTGGGCGGTTCCCAAACCCGTGCGTCATTCCATTGCAAACGTGAATGAAACCTGGCGCGAGCCTGCAGTGTTCTTCTCCGACGTCGGCGCAGGCAAGCCGCGCCGCGCCGGAGACGCCTTCATGCGCTTTGCCATCAATATGAGTGCCGGTGTGGCCGGCTTCTTCGACGTCGCTGGTCTCGTCGGCTACAAACAGCATGAGACCGATCCCGGCCTGACGCTGGGAACCTGGGGCGTGGCCAGCGGGCCATACCTGTTCGTTCCGTTTGTCGGCCCGACCAACATCCGCGACGGCATCGGCTACGGCATCAGCCAGGGCCTCACGCCGATCAACTATGTGCCTCGCGGCTATGATCTGCTAACCTTCAACTGGGCTTACAACGTGGCCGGGACGATGGAAGGCTATGCCAGCTCCATCGACCAGATCGACCATCTCGAACAGGACAGCCTGGACCCGTACTCCTATATCCGGAGTGCCTGGCAGCAGAACCGTCAGAGCCAGATCGACACCATCAAGGGCGACGATCGCGCAACAACCCCTGACTGGTACAACTGAGGAGAACGACATGTTCAACGTATTTTCGCGCCGCACTATCCTTGGTGCCGTCGTCTCCCTCGCCGTTGCAACGGGGGCCGCTCATGCCAGCACGGCGACGGATTTCGTGAACTCCTTCGGTGGCCGTCTGGCTGCTGTGGTCAATTCGGGCAAGTCACTGGACGAGAAGAAAAAAGAAGTTCTCCCGCTGCTCAAGGAGAACGTCGACATCACCGGGATCGGCCGCTACTGCCTCGGCAAATACTGGCGGACTGCCACTCCCGCCCAGCGTGACAAGTACATCTCCCTGTTCGATCAGGTGCTGGTCAACACCATCACGGACCAGATCGGCAACTATCAGGGCGTGAGCTTCCGCGTCACGACGACCAGCACGACACCGGAAGGCGAGCGCGTCAACGCGCTGATCGACCGTCCGGGCCAGCCGGAAGTCAACATGCAGCTCATCATCGGCGGCAACCCGCCCAAGGTCGTGGACATGTATGGCGAAGGTGCCAGCCTGCGCATGAACCAGCGCGGCGATTACAGCTCCTATCTGGCCCGCCATAACGGCGACGTCGATGCGCTGAACGCCGCCCTTGAGCGCCAGCTGATCCATCACCAGTAAGATACCGCTCCAGGCACTGCTTCGGCGGTTGTGAACTCCTGAAACGGACGGCTTTCCAGCGGGAGGCCGTCCGTTCTGCTATCCAGCGCCCCATGAGACAAGACCGGATGACAGACCCGACGTTTCCAGAAGCTGGACAAACCGCACGGAGAAAGGGTTTTCCCGGTTTTGGGCTTCAGGGCGGACTTCTGGCGGTCTTCACGCTCGCCTGTCTGACGTTTTTCGGGTGGGCCTGCTGGAAAGGTCTGTGGTTCCTCTCGTTCTGCGACGAGGGCGAACATCTTCTGGGCGGCCGGATGCTGAACGAGGGCGGCAGGCTGTATGTGTCCTATGTAGACACGCACGGGCCGGTCATCTTCATGCTGTCCCAGCTCTATGGCGCCCTCTTCGGATGGCATTTCCCACAGGGTGCCCGGCTGTTCCTGCCTGTTCTGGCACTCATGGCGACCGCGTCCCTCTGCGCCACATCCGCCCTGCCCGGCCGCCGCCAGCGTCTTCTCGCCAGTCTGGTCTTCGTCGGTGGGCTTGCGTCCTACTGGCTGATGGACGCGTTCTACATGGTCAGTTTCTACGCCGTGGCCGGGTTTCTGACCGTGGGACTGCTGGCCCTGTTCGTCGTCCCTGCATGGTTCGGCAAAAGCCCGCCCTCCCTGTCCTCAGCCCTTGCGGGTTTCTGCCTGATCCTGATTTTGGCATGCGCCTACGCCTATGGACCGGGGGCGCTCCTGATCGTGGCGTCCGCCATCTGGCTTCTGGCCGGACAGAAGAACTACCGGGCCATCCGGGCCTTCGCAGGGGGTGTCCTTCTTGGCGTGTTCCTGCTGGGTCTGTGGTTCCTGAGATATGCGGATCTCGGAAGTTTCGTGGTCTTCCATATCTTCTTCAACCAGATCGCTTATGCCCCGTTCATCCATTTCGGACCGGGCACCTTCCTGCTCTCGCTGCTGCCCTCTTTTCAGGGGGAGGCGTTTTACCCCACCCTCGCCCATATCCTGCTCATCGGCTCGCTTCCCCTGCTGCTCTACCGGCGGCCGGGACGCAACAGGATCGCCATCCTGATCGGCTTCGTGGGCATTATCCTTCTCAATGCCCGTGCCGCCGTGGGCTTCAAGGACGGGCAGACCCTGATCGTGGCGTTTGCGCTGGCAGGACTGGGGCTCATGGCGTTTTTCGAACAGCGGGGAGAGCCGGGCAAGACGGTCAGCAAGGCTTTACCCTGCGCCATTCTAATGGTGCTGGCGTTCTGGGGCAGCAGCCACCTGGCCACCAACACTCCCTTCGGCTGGACCTACCGGGACACCACCCACAGGCCCCCTTACACGCTCTATCAGCCGCTCAATGATGCCATCAGCCAGAAGGTCCGCGCCCTCGTCCCACCGGGACAGCCCATCCTGATGCTGCCCTACATGCCCGAATTCTACTGGATGGCCGACCGGCGGCCGCCTTATGGCTATTACGAATATCTGCCCTGGGACTGGGTTTATGCCCAACACTCCATCCCGGGCTATCCGCATGATCTGTGCCAGAGCCTGCTGAAGGACCCGCCGCCCCTGATCGTCTACACACCCGAGACCGATCCCGCGTCGCTGACCGTCCGGCCGTTTTTCGCCTGTGTCAGAGAAAGACTGGCCAGCCTTTACATGCCGGTCGAGGGGTTCCCGTCCCTGCACGTCCTGCGCCCCCGATAGGGCGCCCACGCGTCAGTCCGCCGTGATTTCGTACAGCAGCATGGTGTCGCCGTTGCGATCGAAGGTCTGGGTGTGGTGCAGGCCGAGACTGCCCAGAACCGTGCGGGACGCGAGATTGTCTTCCCGCGCAACCGCCACGATCCGTTTCTCGCCACAGTCGAGCACATAGCGCAGGGCGGCCGCTGCGGCTTCGCGGGCGATGCCACGCCCTGTGGCCCAGGGGAACAGGGCAAAGCGCAGTCCGAGACCGCGTCCGTCAGGGCGTTCATGCACGCCCGTAATGCCGACGAAGCGACCGTTCTCGCGGATGGCAAAGATCCCGACACCCCGTCTGGCCCAGAAACTGACGTCCTCCGCCATTTCCTCTTCGGTCGTGGTCCGGTTACGAACACCACCGAGCATCCTGGCGAAGGCACCGGCATCGCCCTTGAGCGCCACCATGTCTTCGAGGTCCGGCCAGTTGACCGGAGTCAGGACAAGCCGGGCGGTACGGATTTCACGCCCCAGCACGCAGCTCTCCCCAGGCCTTCAGCATAGACCCCCAGCGAACGGGATATCCCGCCCGCCGAGGGGAGAACGCCGGATCAGCGGGCCAGCGGACGGTACTTGATACGGCCGGGTTCGGTCGCATCCGGACCCAGACGGCGACGCTTGTCGGCTTCGTAGTCCTGGAAGTTGCCCTCGAACCACTCGACATGGCTGTCACCCTCGAAAGCGAGGATATGCGTGGCCAGACGGTCGAGGAACCAGCGGTCATGGGTGATGATCACGGCACAGCCTGCGAATTCCGCCAGAGCGTCTTCGAGGGCGCGCAGCGTATCGACGTCAAGATCGTTGGTCGGCTCATCGAGCAGGATGACGTTGCTGTCCTGCTTGAGCATCTTGGCGAGATGGACGCGGTTGCGCTCACCACCGGACAGGACGCCCACGCGCTTCTGCTGGTCGGCCCCCTTGAAGTTGAAGGCCCCCACATAGGCGCGGGACGGAACCGTACGCTTGCCAAGCTGGATGACGTCCGTACCGCCGGAAATTTCTTCCCAGACCGTCTTGCTGTCATCGAGCGTGTTGCGGGACTGGTCGACGTAACCCAGCTTCACCGTCTCGCCGATCTTCAGCGAGCCGCTGTCGGGCTTGTCGTCGCCGGTGATCATCTTGAACAGCGTGGACTTGCCCGCGCCGTTCGGCCCGATCACACCCACGATGCCGCCCGGCGGCAGCTTGAAGCTGAGATTGTCGATCAGCAGACGGTCGCCGAAGCCCTTCGTGAGGTTCTCGGCCTCGATGACCGTACCACCCAGGCGCGGGCCCGGCGTGATGACGATGTCTGCCGTACCACCAGCCTTCTCGGCATTGGCGGCCAGCATTTCCTCGTACTTCGTGATACGGGCCTTGCTCTTGGCCTGACGCGCCTTGGGCGAGCTGGAAATCCACTCCTGCTCAGCGGCAAGGGCACGCTGGCGGGAGCTTTCTTCCTTTTCTTCCTGGGCCAGACGCTTGCGCTTCTGGGTCAGCCAGGAGGAGTAGTTACCTTCGAACGGATAGCCGCGGCCACGCTCGATTTCGAGGATCCAGTTGGTGACGTTGTCGAGGAAGTAACGGTCATGGGTGATGACCATGACGGTGCCCTGATAGTCACGCAGCGTCTTTTCGAGCCAGCTCACGCTCTCGGCGTCGAGATGGTTGGTCGGCTCATCGAGCAGCAGGATGTCGGGCTTTTCGAGCAGCAGGCGGCACAGCGCCACGCGGCGCTTCTCACCGCCGGAGAGGTTCGTCACCGGGCTGTCGGCGGACGGGCAGCGCAGGGCGTCGAGCGCGATCTCGAGCTTGCGGTCCAGCTCCCAGCCATCGCCGGCGTCGATCTTCTCCTGAAGATCGGCCTGCTCGGCCAGAAGTGCCGTCATCTCATCGTCGGACATCGGCTCGGCGAACTTCATCGAGATCTCGTTGAAGCGGTCCACGGCCTTCTTCAGCTCACCGAAACCCAGGGCGACGTTCTCGCCAACCGTCAGGCTCTCGTCGAGCTTCGGCTCCTGCTCCAGATAGCCGATGCGCGCGCCCTCGGCGGCCCAGGCTTCACCGCCATATTCCTTCTCGATGCCGGCCATGATCTTGAGCAGCGTGGACTTACCCGCGCCGTTCACACCAAGGACACCGATCTTCACGCCCGGCAGGAAGGACAGGGTAATGCCCTTGAAGACTTCACGCCCACCCGGATAGGACTTGGTGAGGTCCTTCATGACATAGACGTACTGGTAGGCGGCCATGGGAGGTCTCCTCAATCGGTGGATGGGCGGGGAAGAAGCGGAACATCCGTCCCGCATGAATCAGGTCGACACACCGTGCGCCCGGAGGGACTCGAACCCCCAACCAAGCCGTTATGAGCGGCCGGCTCTAACCAATTGAGCTACAGGCGCGCGGGTGCAGTCCGAAATCGCCCAACTCGGGTCTTTTTGCAAGGGCCGACATGGTGGAACATGTCTTTTTAAGTTAGTGTGTCACGCCTTCCCGTTCCTGAAAGGCCGTTCAGGCGACCTTTGCTGCCGTTGCGAGATGGCGCCAGTGGTCCGTATTGCCCGAAGGAATGTCCGATGCCTGCACATACTGCAAAACTGCACAGCGGTGCCCATCTGACATGATACAGGCCGGGCCGGTCGCGCTCATCCGCAAACTGCGATGGCTTTACGCCCCCGATCCGGTCATGGCCGGATATGCGCTCCGGACCACCTGCACGTCCCTGCTCGCCCTCGGCATCGCCCTGTGGATGGAGCTCGGCAGCCCGCAATGGGCCGCCCTGACCGTCTGGATGGTCGCACAGGGCACGCGCGGACGCAGCCTTGCAAAGGCCAAGTGGCATCTGTTCGGCATGGTGGTCGGCGTCATCAGCGGTATTACGCTGGTCGCGGCCTTCCCACAGGCGCCGCTGATGTTCATCCTCCTGCTGGCGGTCGGGATCGGCACGTTCTGCATGATCGGCACATTCATGCCCGGTCCGGCATCGATGACGAACTACCGCATCCACGGCATGCGCGCCTCGGGCTTCACCTACGCCATCGTCTCGCTCGACGGCATCGCGGACCCGCACCACATTTTCGCCATCTCGATGTCGCGCGCCACCTACATCCTGCTGGGGATCGTGCTCGAAGCCTCGATTTCGGGCCTGTTCCAGCTCGGCCTGACCAAACGCACGCGCCACCAGCTCGCCAGCACGTTCGAGGACACGCTCAAGCCCGCCCTGACCGCCATTGCAGGCATTCTGGTCGGCAATAAAGGGGCCATGCAGAACGTGCAGGCCATCTTCACCCAGATCACGACGCTCGGCGATCAGGTGGAGTTCGCGGAGGTCGAGCTCGGCCGTCACGACCACGCCGGAGACCACGCCCGCGCGGCCCTGGCCGACATCGCGGTGCTTCTTGCCCGCGCGCTCGATCTTGCGACCCTCATGCGCCTGCCGCTCAGTCAGGACGACATGTTCCGCCAGGAAGCCGAAGCCATCCGCGACATGTTCCTGAAGCTGCCCGCGCGGCTCGAAGGGACGGAGAGCATGGCCTCCATCCTGGCCGACCTGCTGACCCTGCGCCGTCAGTGCCGCCAGAAGGTCGTCTCGGATTTCAGCACCGCACAGCCGGACGATGCGGCCCGTGAGGCCGTCCTGCGCCACGGCATGCTCCAGCAGGCCCTCGTGGAGCTGATCGATGCGCTGCGCATGGCGCTGACCCAGTTCGAGGCCAGCCGCAATCCACAGCCCCATGACCATTTCCATTCGCCCATCCGGTCCTACCGCGACTGGCAGCAGGCCATCACCAACAGCCTGCGCTCCTCCGTCACGGTCTTCGGCGCGGGCCTGATCTGGATCTGCACGGCCTGGCCGAGCGGACTGACCTTCATCATGTTCGTCTGCATCGTGTGCAGCCTGTTCTCCACGCTGGAACGCCCTGCGCTGGCCACACAGGCCTTCCTGCGGGGCGCATGCTGTGCGGTCGTCGCGGCGGGCGTGCTCAATCTCGCGCTGATGGGCAAATCGACGACGTTCGAGATGCTCGGGATGTGGTCCGGACTGGCGATGATGATCGGCGGCCTGGCCTTCGCCTACCCGCCCCTGACCCTTCCGGCCGTGTCCTACAACCTGTTCCTGCCCATCCTCATCGGGCCGTCCAATCAGGCGAAAACGGACGAAATCGTCTATTTCAACACGGCCCTGCCACTGGTGCTGGGGCTGCTCTATGCCTCGTGGATGTACAGGGTCTTCCTGCCCTACGATCCCGCACACCAGCGCTGGACCATGCGCGAACACATCCTGCGGGACCTGCACCGCATCGCCGATGGCCGGGCGCAGGAAACGGTGGACAGCGTGGTGTCGCGCAACGTGGACCGTTTCGTCCGGCTCATGACCAATTCGGGCTCGACACCGTCGCCGGTCATCCAGGCCTATCTGACGGGAATCCTGTCGGGCATGCGCGTCATGCTCAACCTGCTGCGGCTTCAGGCCATCCGGCGTGACACGCGCCTGAATCCGGAAGCCGGACAGGCGCTGGCACTGGTCATGGGACGCATGAGCCATTTCAGTGGCCGCTATCACGGACATTACGGTCGCACCCTGCGGGCGACCAAGCTCGCGATTCTCCGCCTGCGGACCTGCGAGCGCAACGAAGACCGTCCCCGGGAACGCTTCGTCCTGATCGCGGCTCTGACCAGTCTGGACGTCATCGCCACGGAACTGGACACGAACCGCATCTTCTTCGATGCCCGGAGCCCGTATTTCGACCCTGCGCTTACACCCGCTGAGCTGGAGTCCACCGGCTGATCCCGGAAAATTTCCCCGGCTGACACAAACCTCACGAACTGATCACGAAGAAATGTTCTGCAACACACTTCCCTTTTCCGGGAAACAGGAGAATTGTTCGATTTCAACCGCGGGTGACCGCGGACGACAGGTTTAAGACCTACTGGGTTTCAGAACTAAGGATACCGTGATGTTTCGTCGTATCGTGCCCGTCCTCGGCCTCGCCCTCGGGCTGGGTCTGGCTTCCCAGGCTGCCATGGCACAGGAACAGTCCCCCCCGCCCCCGCCGGCCGTCCAGGGTACGCCTGGCAAGGACTTCACGGGCGTTTCGCCCTCCAACCTTGCAGGCATCATGAACTACTGCGTCGAGCAGCAGTACGTCTCCTACGATGAAGGCAACCCGGTCCTCTACGGGCTGAGCGAGAAGTACAAGGCCACCGAACAGACGGTCGGCAACTTCGACTATGCGCTCGGCACCGCCGGCTATTTCGACAGCAACGGCAAGCGCTTCTACCTCGTGGCCTACACGAACGAAGACGATCGCCGCGCCGCCTGTCACGCCGCCGTCAAGGCCGCACAGCCGATGCTCTGAGGCCCTTTCCGCAAGGACCGTATCTTCAGAAGCTCCCCTGCCCGACGGCACGGGGAGCTTTTTTATGTCTGCTTCCCCGCACCGGACCGGACTTCTGCCTTTCCACTCTGGGCAGAGGCTCCGGGCGCCGGTAGTATCTCCGCCTCTCCAAACAGTTCAGGACATGGACATCATGGACGTTTCCAAGATCTCGCCCGGCAAGGACCTGCCCAACGACATCAATGTCGTTATCGAAATCCCGCAGGGCTCGCAGGTGAAGTACGAAGTGGACAAGGACAGCGGCGCGCTCGTCGTTGACCGTTTCCTCTTCACGCCGATGGCCTATCCGGCCGCCTATGGCTTCATTCCGGGCACACTGGCCGCCGACGGCGATCCGGCCGACGCCCTTGTCCTGACGCCGGCTGCCGTTGTTCCGGGCTCCGTGATCCGCGCCCGTCCGATCGGCATGCTGAAGATGGAAGACGAGAGCGGACAGGACGAGAAGATCATCTGCGTCCCGCACGACAAGGTGCATCCCCAGTTCACCAACGTGCACTCCGTGGACGACCTGCCGGAAATCACGAAGAAGGCGATCACGCATTTCTTCGAGCGCTACAAGGATCTGGAACCCAACAAATGGGTCAAGGTCACGGGCTGGGCTGACAAGGCCGAAGCCGGCAAGGTCATCATGGAAGCGCTCGCCGCCGCCAAGTAAACAGGCAAGTCAGGCACAGGCGGGGCGGATACGCCCCGCTCACGGCCCTGTCTGATGCTTTTGCAAAAACCCCTGCCTCCCCCCGGAGGCAGGGGTTTTTTCTTGCCCAATATCACATGAATTTGTGATTATTTAATGATACAAGTAACATTATTTTATGATCTTTAGCGGTAAATGTGTGTTATCTCGCCAATGCTAACCTGCTTTCCAAGGAATCAGCGGCTTGTCTCGAGTCCATCTCCACGCAGCTTTCTGCCTGGTCACATTTCTTCCGTCCTGCGCAATCGCCCAGAGCCTTGGAGCCACAAGCGCCACAGCTCAGGATGGCACTGCACGGCACTCTCCCCCCTCCAGCACGGGAGCAGCTTCAAGCCCAACGCCATCGACCGTCCAGAGCTACAGCCCCAACGCAAAAGTGACCCAGATCCAGGTCACGGCGCCCCAGCAGATCATTCCACCCGTCATCTGGCCGTCCGAAAACTCGGAACTCCCGAGCGAACGCGTCAACACGCCGCTGAACCAGATCTATTTCGGCAATGAATGGGTGCCGCCCCTCCCGAACCCGGAAGCGCTCCTGACCAACCCGTTCGGCTGGAACACATGGCTGCGCGATCGTGGCGTCGCCCTGACGATGGACACGACCAACGAGTTTTCCGGCGCCATCACCAGTCCGACCAAGGGCTATGGCCTGAAGCAGGGCAGCAGCAATGCCGGCCAGTACAGCCTTGAGAACGATATCGACTGGGAAAAGCTCGCCAATGTACGCGGCTTCTCGACCCATGCGCTCGTCGTGGGCCGGTACGGCATCCCCGGAAGTCGCATGTTCGGCGACAACCTCAACCCGAGCTCCGAAATCTACGGCGCCGGCGGCAACGTGGTCGTCCATCTCGTCTACGCCTATGCGGAAGAGACGATCGCCAAGGGCCGTGTGGACCTGGCGGGAGGACGTATTCCATTCCTGAACGATTTCTCGTCCAACCCGCTCTACTGCACTTTCCAGAACAATGCGTTCTGCGGAAACCCGAAAGCATCTTCCGACAACACGACACACTCGTCCTACCCGGATGCAAGCTGGGCCTTCCGTGTCCGGACCCGTCCGACCACCAGCACCTATATCCAGACCGGCGTATATTTCGCGCAGGCCGGCATTTACGCCAACACGCAGTACCGCACGGGCTTCAAGTTCAACGGCGCCGATATCCATGGCGAGGCGATCCCCGTCGAAGCTGGCTGGGAACCGCTGTTCGGCAAGGACAAGCTGCCGGGACACTACAAGCTCGGCTATTCCATCGACAACGCGCCGCACAAGGACAACTACTATGACATCAACGGGCAGCCCTATGTCATCAGTGGCCTGCCTGCCCGCATCCTGCACTATTCATGGTCGGCCTGGGCGCTTGCGGACCAGATGGTGCTGCGGCATCACGTCAAGGGCAATCCCGATGCAGGCCTGATCCTGCTGGGGGGCATGTACGCCAACAGCCCGCGGACGCAGCTTCGTGGACAGCAGTATTTCGCGGGCCTGATCGATACCGGATTCTGGGCATCGCGCCCGCTGGATACGATCGGCATCAACTTTACCTACGTCCGCGTCTCCAAGAGCGCCACCGAAACCGAGCGGCTTCAGGCCCTGTACGGCATGCCACTCATGGCAGGATCCCTGACACCTCAGACATTCGGCGAAGTTCTCGAAGCGACCTACCGCATCCATGTCATGCGCGGTGTCACCTTCGCGCCGGACTTCCAGTATTTCTTCCGACCGGGCGCCCAGAAAGCCCTCAAGGACGCCGCGATGCTCGGCTTCAAGAGCCACATCCAGTTCTTCTGAGTCCCTATCCGGGAAGCACCGTCTCGCACGATGCTTCCCGGACGTTCCGGCCGCACCGCTCCTTCAGCAGGGCGGCCAGATCCGCCGCCTGCCTGCGGATTTCCGGAATGGCCGTCGTCTCGAACAATGTTCCCCAGCGCATCGGCCCCAGCGCAAACAGATCTCCGGAACACCGTCCGGCCGCGTCGGTCAGCGCGCCATTCTCGCAGCAGTGCAATCCGCCCAGAGCGGTCTCCCGCACCATCCCGGCCTCCAGAAGCCCGTGAGGAAGAGTGTCCGCCATCTGCCGGTAAGCCCGGCTTGGTCCCGTACAGTTCACGACATGATCGGCAGACAGCGTGAACAGGCCCGTCCTGTCACGCGCCTGGACCAGCACCTGCCCGGCCTCCGGCCCCAGATGGGTCACCTGCCCGCGCCGACAGTCCAGCGTGCCGTTTTCCAGTTCCGCAACCATGAAATCCGCCACCTCCGGCGCGACGCGATGCCGCACGATGTCCCAGCGTCGCTGAAGATGTCGCCGAAAGCGCTTTTTCTCCGCCAGATCCAGAGCCTGCCACAGCGGATTGATCCGCGGACGCAGCGCATCAACCGCACTACGCCAGC
Source organism: Gluconobacter sp. R75690 (assembly GCF_015244525.1). Lineage (NCBI taxonomy): Bacteria > Pseudomonadati > Pseudomonadota > Alphaproteobacteria > Acetobacterales > Acetobacteraceae > Gluconobacter > Gluconobacter sp. R75690. The sequence goes on from NZ_JABCQB010000003.1 coordinate 332,812, forward strand.
CGGTCCCTTCGGACAGACTGTCCCGGAACGCCCGGAAATACGCCCGCGCCGTCGCAGGCGTTTCCGGAGGGATGATGTCCGTTTTTGCGGGAGCGGAAGGCGCATGACGCTCGGGACACCAGCCATGACGGGACAGGGCCACAATCCGGCCCCGATGGCCATTCTCCCGCAGGCGCATCAGCACGTCGAGAGAGGTCAGCCCCGTTCCAATCAGGACAACGGCCGCATCGGGCGCAATCCGGTCATAGAATCCGTTATCCCAGCCCGAAGGATGATACTGCCCGCTCAAAGCCAGCTTCGGCTCTACCCGGGCGACAGGCGCGGGGCCGAAATTGCCGGTCGCGAGCACAACCTGATCTGCCTGAAGCCTCTCTCCATCACCGAGCGCCAGTTCCAGCCGCCCCGCGACGCGCTGGCAGGACAGGACGCTGGTCTGCCGCCACTCAGGACGCGCTTCCGCCCAGAGGCTGGACAGATACTGCCCGAACACGGCCCTCGGCATGAACTGGCCGGGCGTGACGTCCGGATCGTGATGCACGCGGAGCCAGCGCAGGAAATGCTCCGGATCATCGGGATCAGCACTCATGCCGCCTGCTGGAACATTGAGGAAATGGCAGGGAGACAGCGTGGAATAGGCCAGCCCGACCGCAGGGCGTTCCGCAGGATCAATTACGATGATCCGCGCCTGAACATGTAGCCTGCGCAGGTTCCAGGCCAGCAGCGTTCCGCTGGCCCCGCCCCCGATGATGGCAATGAGAGGCCGGTCTGAAGGGGACATGCTGCCGTTTTTCTCCACAGGATCGTCTGCGAAACGGAGCATGGCTGAAACAACGGAAACTGAGCGGGACGTTTCGTAACAGACGTTCTCGAAAACCGCTCAACAGGGCATCAGAAAGCCTGCCCCGGAAGGGAACAGTCCGTAATTTTCAATGTTCTGGAAATCTTCTGGAGCGGGCGATGGGATTCGAACCCACGACCCCAACCTTGGCAAAATTGGCAGAACCATACGCCGGGGTGCGCCTGACTCCCATAATTTACTATAAAACAACATATTACATGAAATCTCCTACTCCGTAATGCGCTCGGATTTGCTCCGGTTTTCGACCATCTGCTTACAAAATGCTTACATTCTGTCGCTACCCCCGATAATGTAAGCAGGAAGCACGGTGACGGGGAAGCCCCATGGCAAAATTGACGAAACGGGCTGTCGATGCCCTGAAGGCTCCAAAGCAAGGGCAAGCGTTCCTTTGGGACAGCGAGTTGCGAGGATTCGGTGCCAGAATCATTCCCTCTGGCTTGAAGACCTTTATCTTGCAATATCGCAATGCCGACGATCGCAGCCGTCGCATTGCGCTTGGTCGATTCGGAGCCATCACCGTCGAACAAGCCCGTGATCTTGCGAAGATCAAGCTGGGCCTGCTCGCTCACGGAAAAGACCCGGCAGCAGAGGTCGAGGTGCATAAGGCAATCACGGTCGCCGCCCTTTGCGACTGGTATCTCCAAGAAGCTGCGGCCGGGCGGATCATCGGACGTCGGAACCGGCCGATCAAAGCCTCGACGCTCGCGATGGATAAGAGCCGAATCGAGACACACGTCAAACCGCTTCTCGGCAAGAGGCTCGTTCGCTCGCTGAAAGTGGTTGATATAGAGGGAATGCAGGCCGACATTGTGGCCGGCAAGACGGCCAAGCCCCGCAGCACCAAGCGAGGCGGCGCCACGACGGGCGGCCCAGGTGTTGCCTCGCGAGCGGTTTCGACTCTGCAAAGTATCCTCGGTCACGCTGCGCGCCTTGATAAGATTGCTACTCATCCCTGCCAAGGCGCGCGACGGCTTGCGGGAAAGAAAAAGCAGCGGAGGCTGAATATCCTCGAAATTGGGAAGCTCGGCGACGCCATGCGACATGCTGAGCGTAACGGTGAAAACCCGATCGCACTAGCAATCGTACGCTTCCTGCTACTGACCGGCTTCCGAATTTCCGAAGCGCAAGGGATGCGGCGCGCATGGGTTCGTCCCGAGGGCGGCTATATCGACTTCGCCGACACCAAGAGCGGCGCCCAGATTCGAGCCATCGGACCGGCCGCAATGCAGGTTCTTCAGAACCAGCCGATCCGTAAGGAGTCGCCATATGTCTTCCCGTCCGATATCAGTGAAGGACATTATACAGCGGCGAAAGCCTGCCTTGAGAGACTCTGCGCTTCGGTCGGCATCGAGGATGTCACGCCACATACTCTGCGGCACACCTTCGGCAGCGTCGCAGGTGATCTCGGCTTCTCCGAATTAACGATCAGGGCGCTTCTCGGCCACGCCGCGCAAAGCGTGACCCAAGGCTACGTGCATATCGACGAAGCCCTGAAGTTGGCCGTTAGCCGCACCTGCGACAAGATCGCTTTGCTGTTGGATGGAGCGAAGAAGGCGGGCCGGGCTGAGGGGCTGGCAGCGTGACGGCATCGGGGGGACCAAAGACCACTTGCGGCCGGAATACCTCGCCGACCGGTTTCAGTTATTGCAGTTAAGGGCGCACGCGACTGGATGCGTAGGAGAACCCGTCGTGGCAAGCCACGTCGTCACGTTCGCCGGTCTGTCCGACCAGGACCGCAAGAAGGTCGCCCCTCTGCCGAAGCTGGTAGAAGGCGATCGTTTCGAGTTGCATGTCCGGCGCCGGAACGGGCAGGATCAGACCATGTCCTTGCCGCCGGCGGCAGCCAGTGCCGTCGAGGCATTGATCGACCACCTGCTCAACGGCGAGCGGGTGGCGGTCCTTTCGGAAGATCAGGAATTAAGCCCCACCGAGGCGTCCACCATCCTCGGTATCTCCCGACCGCTCGTCGTACTGCGGATGGATCGCGGCGACCTTCCGTTCCGCTATATCGGCAAGCACCGCCGCGCGTCGCTCAAGGACGTGCTGGCGTTGAATACGGAACTCGATGTTCGGCAGAAGGCCATGGAGGATTTGGCCGCCGACTCCGAGAATCTCCATCTCCATTATGGCATTTAGTCCCGTTGTCGCAATCTACGACGCCTGTATCCTCTACCCGTTTCACCTTAGGAACATCGTCGTCCAGGCGGCGGCGGACGGTCGATGCGCGGTGGACCGACGCGATTCATGACGAGTGGATACGAAACCTTCTGGCCAACACGCCGGACCTTTCGGCCGAACGCTTGGCGACTACGAAGCAACTCATGAACGCCGCGCTGCCGAAGGCGACAGTAACCGGTTACGAACGTAAGCATCCGGAGAGAGCCGCGGGCGTAATCAGGCTTTGATGGTATTATTGCTGTGGTGAAGGGTTTTCCAGTGCCATGGCAGGAGTTCATGGAGGCGTGGATTTGGCATATCGTTGATACGGGCGAGGACATCTGCGAGTCATGCTTTGGGATCGACAAGGTTCAGACGGGCGGTGACGATCAGGGAATACATGGCGGCAGCGCGTTCTCCGCCCCGGTCTGACCCGGCGAATAACCAGGCTTTTCTGCCGAGGGCTATCCCACGGAGCGCACGCTCTGCGGCGTTATTTGTGAGACAGATGCGCCCATCATGTAGAAACCGTGTGAACATATCAGGTCGTCTGAGAAAATAGCTCATGGCCTGTGCAATGGGATTTTTTGATGACATGCGTTGGCACGTGTCACGCATCCACATGAACAGGTCCTCTACCATGGGAGCACTGCTTTCCTGACGGACCGCGAGCCGATGCTGGTCTGGGGTGCCGTTTATCACACGTTCAGCCTCGAAGATGGCGTCGATGCGGCGCACTGCCTCTATCGCCAGCGGGGCCTTGTCCTTCTCCGCGATTTTGAACAGCCCCCTTCGTCCGTGCGCCCAGCATCCTGCAGACACGACAGGTGCAGGCTGACGGCCCGGTTTTGTCAGAGCGTTATATCCGGCATAGGCATCGGATTGCACGATCCCCGTCCAGCCCGAAAGATGATCGACAGGATGTTCGCCCTTGCGGTCCCGTGAATAACGGAACCACACGGCTGGCGGTGCTGTGCCTCCAAAGGGGTGATCGTCGCGCACATAATTCCACAATCGACCGGTGCGTGTTCGGCCCTTCGCCAGCACGGGCACGGTGGTGTCATCCGCATGCAGACGACCAGCTGCCAGCACATGGACCCGGATCAGCGCGTTCAGAGGGGCCAGGGTCGCTGTGCAGGCTCCCACCCAGTCGGCTAACGTTGACGTGTCGAGATCAATCCCTTCGCGTGCAAAGGCATCACTCTGCCTGTTCAGCGGCAGATGCTGGAGATACTTGTCGCACAGAATGCCCGCCAGCAGTTCTGGCCCTGCACGCCCCCGTGAGATCGGGTAGAAAGGCGCTGGTGGCTGGGTAATGCTCTCGCAATCCCGACAGGTGAACTTCTCCCGCACCGTCTGGATGACTTTGAACTGGCGTGGGATCACTTCCAGCGTCTCAGTGATACTTTCGCCCAGTTTGCTCAGGCGCATCCCGCCACAGCACGGACACTGTGTTGGCGCAGGAAGAACCATCCGTTCGCGTGGCAGGTCGGCGGGTAAGGGCTGCCGCCCCCGGTTATTCCGCGGTGCTGTTGCACGGACAGCGAGGTCCGCCGCATTTTCGAACGTGTCTTCGGCTTGCGTTGTTTCCAGCTCCTCCAGCTCAAGTTCCAGCTGGTCCAGCAGGCGCCGTCCCCGTTCCGATGACGTCCCGAAGCGGTCCTGACGCATCCGTGCAATAAGATGTTTAAGATGGGTAATCTGCGCTTCAGCGCTGACTGCTCGGGCTTCAGCGTCTGTGGCCCGGGTTTCGGCAGCACGGGCACGCGTCTCGGCGGCGGCAAGTGCCGCACGTAAGGCCGTTATGTCATCCATGCTTCCCGTCATGAAAAACAGTTCAGCACAAAACCGTTCAAAAGGGTACAGGACTATGGATCACGATCCCCTTTTTGTTACCCCGCCAGTTCAGGTCGCCATGTTTTCTGCGGATTACGCCAGTCGATCCCTTCGAGCAGACAACTTAATTGTGACGCACTCAGATGGATGGCCCCGTCCTTTGCCGAGGGCCAGATGAAATACCCACGTTCAATCCGTTTTGCATAGAGGGACACTCCAATCCCGTCATGCCAGATCAGTTTCACCAGATCGCCGCGTCGGCCACGAAAGACAAAAACATCACCAGCATAGGGGTCTCTCCCCAGAAACTGTTGAACCCTCAGCGCCAGACCGGGCATGCCAAGGCGCATGTCTGTCGCACCTGCCGCCAGCCATATCTTCAGACCAGAGGGAAGAGGGATCATGAGCGTAAAACCTGAAGGAGTTTCCTCAGATCTTCAATCGCGATCCGGCTGTCAACCATCAGCTTCTCGCCACCAGGAAAAAGAATGCTGGCTTCATGTCCACTCCCGCAGGACTGGTCTCCTCCCAGCCCTTCAACAGGGGATGTCATATGAACCGGCACAAAAGAAAGCTGCTCTTTCGCAGACGGGTTTACGAAATCCAGTCTCTGACGCCATCGGTAAACGACGCTGACGTGGACACCAAACTGGCGCGCAACAGCACGGACTGACTGACCAGTTTCATAAGAAGCCAGCACAACCCGACGTCTGAACGCGTCATCATAGGCCCGGCGCCGTTCGCCAACAATTTCAATAACCGGATGAAGGGCTCGCGATGCTTGTGTCGCAGCGAATGTCGCTGCGACACAAGCATCATTCTGTTCTGATCGCTCTGTCATGAACAGAACACATCACCACACCATAAAATCCACAAGGCGTCTCACACCGGAAGCTTACTTACGAACAGCAATTCCGACCATATACGTTGCTCGATCCTGATGACCGTCCCGTCGCCGCGACCGCGATCGAGGCAGACGCGCCGATAATCGTCACATGGAACCTAGACGACTTTCCTGTTGCCGAATTAAGAGAGCATAGCTTGGCGCAGCAGTCACCGGATGTCTTCCTGGTCGACCTCTGCAAGCGGGCCCCGGATAGGCATTGCCTTCTGAACGAAATAGGCAATCTGCTTTCACCGAAGTCTCAGGGCATTGAGCCGCAGTGCGTTTGTCACGACGGCCAGGGATGACAGGGCCATCGCGCCTCCCGCGAACATGGGCGACAGCGTAAGGCCAAAGACGGGATACAGTACGCCTGCGGCAAGTGGGATGCCGATCCCATTGAACAGGAAAGAAAATGCCAGATTCTGCCGGATGTTGCGCATCGTCGCCTGTGCCAGGCGGCGGGCGCGTACCAGTCCGGCGAGGCTGCCTTGTGCCAGTGTCATCCCGGCGCTTTCGATGGCGACATCGGTGCCTGTGCCCATGGCGATTCCGATATCGGCGGTGGCCAGGGCCGGCGCGTCGTTGACGCCGTCGCCCGCCATGGCGACACGGGCTCCCTTCTGTTGCATGTCACGAATGATCGCGGCCTTATCCTCGGGTTTGAGGTCGGCATGTACCTCGTCGATTCCCGCCTGCCGGGCCACGACTTCCGCAGTCCGGGCATTGTCACCCGTCAGCATCACGATCCGCATGCCGGCTGCGTGCAGTGCCGCGATGGTCTCCTTCGCGTCGGTCTTCAGCGGATCGGCCACGACCAGCAACCCAGCGGCCTGTCCGTCGATGCCGACGAACATGACGCCCGCGCCCTCCGCCCGGTGGGTGTCCGCGACAGGGATCAATGCCGACGCATCGATGCCCTGCTGCCGCATCTGGGCCTGGTTTCCGACGACGACGGCATGCCCGTCCACGGTGCCGGTCACGCCCAGGCCGGTCTGAGACGCGAAATCCCCGACCGGCGCGGCCTGAAGGCCCTGCTCCGTCATCGCGGCGACCAGCGCCTGGGCCAGCGGATGCTCGGATTGTGTTTCCAGTGATGCCGCCAGTCGCAGGACGATGCTGGAATCCCATGCACCTGATGTTTCGGTCGCGATCAGCCGGGGCTTGCCTTCCGTTACGGTGCCGGTCTTGTCGATCACCAGCGTATCGACCGTATCCAGTGCCTGCAGGGCCTCGGCGTTGCGAACCAGCACGCCAGCTCGCGCCCCGCGTCCCATGCCGACCATGATCGACATCGGAGTGGCCAGGCCCAGCGCGCACGGACAGGCGATCACCAGGACCGCAATGGCGTTCAGCAGTGCGTGTCCGAAGCGCGGTTGCGGACCGACCAGAAGCCAGACAACGAAGGTCAGCAGGGACACAAGCACGACCAGCGGCACGAACCAGCCGGAGACCCGGTCCGCCACCGCCTGGATCGGTGCGCGCGTACGCTGGGCGGCCGCTACCATGCTGACGATCCGGGCCAGCATTGTGTCCGAGCCGACGGCCTCGGCCGTCATCAGCAGGCTGCCGGTGCCGTTGATGGTTCCGCCCGTCACCTTGTCACCCGGGCCCTTGGCGACAGGTGCTGGCTCTCCTGTCAGCATGGCTTCGTCCACGCTGGAGCGCCCGTCCATGACGGTGCCGTCCACCGGGATGCTTTCCCCCGGCCGGATGCGGAGCCGATTGCCGGGCACGATCTGGGCCAGCGGTACGTCGTCCTCGCGATCCTGCGCGCCGACCCGGTGTGCGATTTTCGGTGCGAGATCCAGCAGGGCGCGAATGGCGCGACTGGTACGGGCGCGGGCGCGCAGTTCCAGGACCTGCCCGGCCAACACCAGGGCCACGATAACACCTGCGGCTTCGTAATAGACCGGGACCGACCCGTCATGCATGCGGAAGGCAGCAGGGAACAGGCCAGGGGCTACTGTCGCGGCGATGCTGTAGAGAAAGCCCGCGCCGACGCCCAGCATGATCAACGTAAACATGTTCAGATGCCGGGTGCGGAGAGACATCCAGCCGCGTTCGAGGAACGGCCAGCCGGCCCACAGCACGATTGGTGCCGTAAGCGCCAACTGAATCCAGTTCGTCAGGCCGCCATCGAAAAATGCCAGCCCTCCCATATCCGCCGCCATGGCGATGACGACGAGCGGGACCGCCAATATGCTCGCTCCCCACAGGCGCCGGCTGAAATCCACGAGTTCCGGGTTGGGCATGTCGGCGTCGGATGGCTCCTCCGGTTCCAGCGCCATGCCGCAGATGGGGCAGGAGCCGGGGTGATCCTGTCGGATCTGGGGGTGCATCGGGCAGGTCCAGATCATCCCGGCCCGCCTGGGCTGAGGCTTGATGGGCGTCGTGTCCGCCTTGTGCAGGTAATGACAGGGGGCGGCCTCGAACTTTGTCTGGCAGTGCGCGCTGCAAAAATACCAGGTCCGGCCATCATGGTCGGCATGATGCGTCGCCGTCGCGGGATCGACCGTCATGCCACACACAGGATCCTTGACCAGGTGCGCGTCAACTCCGGTCGCTGCCGGGGTGGGACCCTCTCCATGGAGATGGGACGCGCAAGCTGCTGTATTGTCGTTCGTCATGAAGCCCCCTTGCTTGTGGCCGCCAGCCGCGGCGTCGAAGTATGCCATAATCGCTTGCACTTCAAGGTATGCCCCTGTAGGGTATAGTGCAATGAGGCAGTCACGGGTAAAGATTTCGCAGGGCCTGAAACGGGTCGAAGGTCAGGTGCGTGGCATCCAGAAAATGGTGGACGAAGACCGCTATTGCGTGGATGTTCTGCTTCAGCTTCGGGCCGCCAAGGCGGCGTTGCATCGGCTCGAGGGGCTTGTTCTGCGCGAACATATCGCGGGCTGCGTTGTAGAGGCGATCGAATCCGGCGATCCGGTGGAGCGTCAGGAAAAAATCGGGGAACTGATCGAAACGGTCAGCAAGATGACGGGGTAGACGTGCAAGAGATCGGCGCGATACGGTTGGGACGGTTGCTGGCCTGCCTGCTTCTGCAGGTGGGGCTGATGCTGGCATCCGTCATGCCGGGTCATGCCGCCACGTTGCCCTCTACAGTTGCTGTGGTTACCCAGCCGATGGCCGACATGCCAGGGATGCAGATGCCATCCCGTGCGGATACGACGACCGCACATTGCAATCATGAACCGTGCCACGACCATCATCCATGTCATCATTGCGGCGATTGCTGCGCCCAGGGTGCCTGCGTCGCCAATTGGCTGATGCCGCCCTCCGTGACCAGGGCGTTTGATTACTCAGGTGTTACGGCACCTTTCGGCTTGTCTCGCTCAGATCGCATCGTCGGTCATGGGTTCGCGCCGGCGCTGCCACCGCCCAGACAGATGGCCTGATTCTGTTCTGACAGTCTCAGGACTGGTCATTGACCTATGACCGGTTCCGCCTTCTCTCTTTTGCGGACTATTATTCATGTCAATACGATCCCTTGCGGGACGGAGCGCGATCACGCGCCGCCGTTTCGTCGTCGGGACGGGCCTGTGGGGGGCGGCGCTGGCCGTCCCGCAGGGCAGCGCGGGCGCCTACGCTCCGGTCTATGCGCCGGCGTCGGGTCGGCCCGACCCGCTGCCTGGCACCCGTTTCGACCTTACGATCGGTTCTGTACCGATCAATATCACCGGTGCGCGCATGCACGCGGTGGGTGTGAACGGCTCCACGCCCGCGCCGATCCTGCGCTGGCGTCAGGGTGACACGGTCGAACTGAACGTCACCAACCGGTTGGATGAGCCCACGTCGATCCACTGGCACGGCCTCCGGGTGCCGGCCCACATGGATGGCGTGCCCGGCCTCAGCTTCGGCGGCATCGCGCCCGGCGAGACGTTCACCTATCGCTTCCCGCTGCATCAGAGCGGCACCTACTGGTATCACAGCCATTCCGGCTTCCAGGAGCAGACGGGCCTGTATGGGGCTCTGATCATCGATCCGAAGGATGGTTACGCGCAGCATTTCGACCGTGACTATGTGATGGTCCTGTCCGACTGGACCGACGTCGATCCCGAGGACATCGTCTCCAACCTCAAATTCCAGAGCGATTACTACAATTTCCGCCAGCGTACGGTGGGCACGTTCTTCCGTGACGCGCATCGACAGGGGCTGGGTGCGACCATCCGGGATCGTCTGCAATGGGGTGCCATGAACATGGCACCGACCGATATTCTGGATGTTTCGGGCATCATCTACACCTACCTGATCAACGGCCAGTCTCCCGGGGCGAACTGGACGGGCCTGTTCCGACCGGGCGAGCGCATTCGCCTGCGCTTCATCAATGCATCGGCGATGACGCTGTTCGACGTGCGGGTTCCCGGCCTGACGATGACCGTTGTTCAGGCCGACGGTAATGACGTGGAGCCCATCCCGGTCGATGAATTCCGCATCGGGCCAGCGGAAACCTACGATGTAATTGTCAGCCCCACCGCCGATGGACCGTACACAGTCTTTGCCCAGGCCGAGGATCGTACCGGATACGCGCGCGGCACGCTCGCCACCCGTTCGGGCCTTGCCGGGCCGGTTCCCCCCATGGACCCGCGCCCTCTGCGCACCATGACCGACATGGGTATGGGGAATATGGACATGAAGGGCGGCATGGCGGGCATGGAGATGGGGAGTTCGCCGGGGAAGCCCGGTGATGCCCCTGCCGGCGGCGGCATGGACATGGATCACATGGACATGAAGGAGGCTAACAGACCCGGAGCCGCTGCGATGGATATGCCGGGCATGGCGGCTGCGTCGCGGCATAAAACAGAGTTGAAACCCGGCGTCGCGGTGCAGAGTGTCGCCATGATGCCGATCAACCGGCTGGCGGAGCCGGGCGACGGGCTGGAGAATAATGGTCGCCGCGTTCTGACCTATGCCGATCTGCGGGCCACGATCCCGGGCGCGGACCCACGCCCGCCGTCGCGCGAGATCACCCTGCACCTGACCGGCAGCATGGAACGCTTCATCTGGGGATTCGACGGCAAGAAGTTCTCGGAAGCGGAACCGATTCGTCTGACTTTGGGCGAGCGGGTGCGCTTCGTCCTGATCAACGACACGATGATGGAGCATCCAATCCATCTGCATGGATTGTGGAGCGAACTGGAAAATGGGCAGGGTGACTGCCGACCCTACAAGCACACGATTACCGTCAAGCCGGGTGAGCGGCTGAGTTACTTGGTCACGGCGGACGAACCCGGGCTGTGGGCATATCACTGCCACCTGCTCTACCACATGGAGGTGGGCATGTTCCGCACGGTGGTGGTGTCGTGATCCGGGGTCTGATAGGTGGCACGGTCCTTGCCGCTGGACTGGCTACCGCGGTACCTGGCACGGGACGCGCCCAGTCAGTCCCGGCACGCCAGAGCGAAGGAACCCAGGAAGCGCAGACCGCCTCGGCTCCCGCGCCCGTGGTCTATGTCAACGGCATCCAGCCGGTCATGGACCATAACATCTATATGCATGCGCTGCTCGACCAGTTCGAGGCGCGCTTTGGTGCCGATGGCGGGCAGTTCCGTTACGATGGGCAGGCTTGGTTCGGCACTGACTACGACAAGCTCTGGCTGAAATCCGAAGGCACGGTCGGCACAAACGGCAAGTTCGGTGATGGAGATCATGAGGCCCTCTATGATCGTGCCATCTCCCGGTATTTCGATGTCCAGACTGGCGTGCGTCTCGATATTGACAACGGCCCCACACGGGCCTGGGGCGCGATCGGGGTCGAGGGACTGGCGCTATATTTCTTCAATGTGGAGGCCACGGCATATTTCAGTGACCGAGGCGCGGCGGGGCGTCTGCAAGGTTCCTACGATATCCTGCTGACCAATCGCCTGATTCTCCAACCCCAGGTCGAGATGAACTTCTATTCCGCGTCCGATCGTGCGCGCGGCGTCGGAACCGGGCTGTCCGATATCGATACGGGATTGCGGCTTCGCTACGAATGGCATCGGAAATTCGCGCCCTATATCGGCGTGAGTTATTCCGGCACGTTCGGTCAGGCCGCCGACATGGCACGTTCAAGGCATGAGCGTGTCCAGGACCTGAATTTCACCTTCGGGATCAGGACGTGGTTCTGACCGCTCCTGCCCGATGTGAAGTCGTTGCGGGGCGCACCGTGCGGTCCCGATTCAGATAAAAAAAGATAAGGAACTTACAAATGCTAACTGTCAATTTCAGGATCTCGGCCGCTCTGGTAGCACTTCTGGCCACAGCCTCGGTTGCGCATGCCCAGACACCCGCTCCGGCACCGGCCCAGCCGCAGGGTCAGGATATGTCCGGGATGCAGGGCATGTCCGGTATGTCGGGGATGGACCACGACAAGATGAAAATGGACGGCATGTCCGGTTCCGGCATGGAGGGCATGGAGAAGGGCATGAAAATGAAAGGAAAGATGGGAGGCTGTATGAAGATGAAGGGCATGGATATGTCGAACGGCCACGCCATGGCGCCGTCAGATCACAAGATGAAGATGGGCTGCGGTGACAAGGAAAGCGGCATGAAGATGCCGATGGGGCCGCAGAGCATGCCCGACGCGGTTCATCAGCGCTGATCGATTCCTGATGGAGCGGGGCGGCGCCATAAGCGTCGCCCTTGGAGATGCCCAGGGAGGCACGCATGAAAAGATTAGCCTGGAGTCTCGCCGGTATTCTGCTGGTCGGGATCGGCGCGGGAACGGCCGTCGCTTTCGGTGGTCTGTATGATGTGGGCGCCACCTCGCCGCATTGGCGGCTGACCTATCGTGTTCTGGAAACGGCACGCCTCCATTCAATCCGGCATCACGCCGAGGGCATTACCGCACCTGTCGATCTTGAGACGCAGGCACGGCTCGTCGGTGGTGCATCGCATTTTTCGATGCATTGCGCCTCATGTCATTCGGCGCCGGGCGTCGAGGCCGAGGATATGGCGGAGGGGATGTATCCGAAGCCACCGGTTCTGAATGATGTAGCGCAACGTTATACGCCGGGCGAACTGTTCTGGATTCTCAAGCATGGCATCAAGATGTCGGGCATGCCGTCCTGGGCGGATCATGGTGATGACGATCTCTGGAACATTGTGGCGTTTCTCGAGAAACTTCCGGGAATGAACAGTTCCACCTACCAGGCGCTGGTCGCTCGGGCAGAAGCAGCCGGCGGGCATCATATGCATCACGACATGGATATGCCGATGCCGCGACAGTAGATGCCGCTGGGATAATTGATCGAGATCAAGGAAAATATGCCATACCCCCGTATAGTAACAAGTGGTGTCCTGACGACATCCGGAAAACGGGCCGGTATGAACTTTGCCGAGGATGATGGCGTGTTGGAGAAAGCATGAGGCGCGTCTTTTTGAGCGGGAGTGTCGTGATCATGACACTGCTCATCAGCATGTCAGAGGGATTTGCTCAGGCACCGGGTGAGTCACCTGCCGTTCCGGCCATGTCTAGCGGCACTATGGCGGGGCCTACGGCAGGCAGCCCGCCACCTTCGCTGGCGCTGCGGCGCGATCAGCCGGAAGACGATGGGCCTATGGCAGCGCCCCGGGATGCCGACCGGGGTGCCGAATCGTCCGGCGGAATGAAGACGACCCCCGCTCGACCCGACTCAGGCATGTCCGACATGGGCGGCATGATGTCGATGGGTGGTGACGAGCATGCGAGCCATCACCCTGGCATGGGCGGGATGGGGATCCCCGGTGCGCCATCATCCAGGCCGACTGAGCAGGGCAATATGATGAGCCGCATGCTGCCCCAGGCTGGGCAGGCATTGAGTGCGGTTCCCGGGGCGGACAAGGCCGACGCAGGTTGTTGCGGAGCGCGCGGTCGCACGCCGCTTTATACCTTCATGATGACGCATCCGAAGCTGACGGACGCCGAACGTCAGATGCTGGCCGATATTGCGGCACAGAGGCTTCAAGACGGTCTTCGCGAAGTCGGCACCGCATCGGTCGATGCCACTCAGTCCCTGTCGTGGGAGACGATGCGTCGGTCCAGCCAACATCTCCATGACGGTGTTGCGTTGCTCGATAGCGGAATGGCCGCGCGCGCGGCCGCGACCGGCCTCGTTAATCCTCAAATGGTGGCTTTCAACTGGTTCACGGCACAGATGGGTCTGCCGACAATCGCGGCGAGCCAGCAAAACGGCCTATTTTTCGGACTGACGCCGGCTCACCTGGTGTTCATGACGATCCTGATCCTGGTATCGATCGCTCTGCTGATCTTGCAGGTCCTGCGGTTGCATCGTGTGCAGGAGATTCTCACGACCACCACGGCATTCGCACCGAAACCAACGGTTCCGCCCATGCCACCATCGTCGACCGGCGGCGGTCCAACACCTCCTGTTCCCCCGCCTCCCCCTGTACCGGGACCAGGCGGTGGAACGGCCACTCCGATCGTCGACGTACCGCGACACGGCCTCTGGCGTGGCAGCCTGAAAGTGGCCCGGATCATTCGGGAGACGCCGGCGATCGTGACGTTCTATCTGGTTCCGGCCGATGGGGGGCGGATTCCCTTTGACTTCAAACCCGGCCAGTTCGTGCAACTCACCATCGAGCCGACGTCTGGCAAGCCCGCGAGCCGGTCCTATACGATCGCATCGTCGCCGGGGCAGGTCGAACATCTCGAACTAACGATCAAACGCGAGGAACACGGGCTGGTCTCGCGCTACCTGCATGACACGGTCAAGGAGGGTGATCTTTTAAAGATCGCGGGTCCATCGGGTATGTTTACCTTTACGGGTGAAGAGGCAGACTCGATCGTCCTGCTGTCCGGCGGCGTAGGCATCACACCGATGATGGCGGTCCTGAGATACCTGACCGATATCGTCTGGCCGGGCGAGATCTACTTCGTCTATTCCGCTCATGCCAGCATCGACTATGTGTTTCGCCAGGAAATCGAGTGGCTGGAACGTCGCAATGACAAACTGCACGTTATTGCCACCATGCGGCGGTCGCCGGGGACAGAGTGGTCGGGGCCGGAAGGGCGCATCACGAAGGAACTGCTTCAGCAATCGGTGCCAGATCTCACAAACCGACGTATCCATGTCTGCGGCCCACCCGGGATGATGGCAAGCATGAGAGCGTTATTGACGGATCTCGGTGTGCCGGAAGCCAATGTTCATAGCGAGGCATTCGGACCAGCCGCGATGAAGGCCGAACCTGCGGTCGGGCCTGTGGCGGCCCCCTCATCTCCGGCCGTCACGCCTGCCGCAACGACCATTACGTTTTCCACTTCAGGGAAATCGGCTCCGTTGCAACTGGATGAAACGGTTCTCGACGCGGCTGATGCGGCAGGCGTCAATATTCCATCCTCCTGTCGGTCCGGGATCTGCGGCATGTGCATGACACACCTGCTGCAAGGCCAGGTGACAATGGCGGTTGAGGATGGGCTCGATCCGGCCGACAAGGCCAAGGGCTTCATCCTGGCCTGCCAGGCGAAGACGACCGGTGGCCCGCTTGTGGTGGAGGCATAAATGCAGGAACGCAGCGCAATTGTCGTTGGTGCTCTGGTTGTCCTGCTGGTCTTGTTTCCGCTGGGATTTCTGGTGCATGTCGCACCGCGCTTTCCCGGAAGCTTGGCTGGCAGTCTGATTGGCATTTCCGCCGCCATCCTGATGCTGGTGCCGCTGATCTATGTGGCGGGAAAGCGGATTCCTGTCGTGCATCGTTATTTTGCACCTCGGATTGAGAGCCGCACTCTGCTGTCGGTGCATATCTATGCCGGCGTTCTGGCTCCTATTCTCGGCCTGATCCACGCGGCCCACAAATTCGACAGCCCGATGGGGATTTCCCTCACCGGCATCATGCTCGTCCTCGTCATCAGCGGCTATGTCGGACGTTACATGTTGATTCAGATCGGCCGTGGACTGCGTGGCCGCGCCCAGGAGTTGGCACAACTTCGCGCCGCACTTGCCGGTGCCGGGATGGCGCATCTGATGTCCGAGACGTCGGATGCGCCCCGCAACATCGTTCAGCGTCTTCTTTTGACATCGGCCTATCCGGGTACGCGGGGTGCATTGGATAGCGAAGCCACCATCGCCTCCGCGCTGGCAGATGTCGAGTACGCTGTCAGATCGGAGAACGTCGTGAATTCATTGTTCGGGCGATGGCGTAAGGTCCACATTGTTCTTGCGACGATCCTCTATTTTCTGCTGGTTCTTCATATCTGGTCGGGCGTGTATTACGGGTTGAGGTGGATATGAAGCCCGTCGTCCTGCTCTATACGATTTTTGCGGCCGCGGCCTTAATCGTTGGTGTGGCGGTGCCGCTTACCATGCATCATTCCGGCAGTAACGCCATTCCAGGCTGGGAAGGACTGGTGAGTCCGGGACCAGTCTCGAAGGCGCATCAGTTTATAGCGAGCCAGTGCGAGACCTGTCACAAGCCCTTTTCAGGTGTTGTGAGTAATAACTGCGTGACATGTCATTCTCTGGCGTCGTTCGCCGATAAGCAATCTACCCGGTTTCATGTCGCGGCGACGCAATGTACGTCCTGTCATGTGGAGCACGGTGAACGGCCACATATGACCGTGATGGATCATAGTGCATTGACGAGGGCGGATTTCTGGTCAGACACCGTTGCGCAACTTCGCTCAGCCGGGCTGGTTGGAGCGTCGCCGATTCCGGGAAGCGCTGCGGCTATTCCGACTGATCATCGACTTGACCGTGATGCCGTTCTCCATCTGAATTGCGCAAGCTGTCACTCCAACGTGGATCCTCATCGCGCCCGCTTTGGTCCTGATTGCGCGAGTTGTCACTCCACCAATACATGGCTGATCGCCGCGTTCGAACATCCCGCCGATCAGATATCGACGGATTGCAACGCCTGTCACAAGGCGCCGCCCAGCCATTACATGATGCATTTCAAAATGATTTCGCAGCACGTCGCGCATCAGGATGCCCCGGTGGAGCATTGCTATGCCTGTCATACCACCGATGCATGGAACAATATTCGAGGGTATGGATGGTATAAGCACCATTAAATCTTACGAAATTTGCGTCAGAATATCGCCATTTAACGCGTGTGTGATGATGAAATCACTGGAAGCGGCGGCATTGCTCAAAAAATATATTGTAAATCAGAAAATATATCGAACGTTACGCATGATTATTTCGCATGTCGTAAACTTTTGAAGCAAGCAGTTGGCTTACTCTGGCCCGAATAGGGTTATTTCCAGGTTAGGGCTAGATAGAAAAATTGACATTTCTTCAAAAAAAATCTATAATTATTAGGAAACTCCTACGGCGTGTCGTCAGTTAAGCAGGATGATGATTGAGGCGAACTGAACCGCCGCGAGGAAGGTGGATTTCAGTTTGTCGTAGCGGGTTGCAATAGCGCGGAACTGCTTC